>JBFZEG010000022.1:0-18450 GCA_041306975.1 Gammaproteobacteria bacterium
ACGGAGCTCTTGATGCCTGCAGCATGCATTTTTTGCAAGGCGTCGAGTGAGCTGTCAAAGTTTTCACCTTTGCTGATCAGAGTCAGCAATTCATCGTCGCCGGTCTCACAACCGACGTACAAAAGACTGAGGCCTTTCTCCCGTAATTCACGCAAATCAGCGACGGATTTATTGCGCAGATTACGCGGCAGGCAGTAGGCACTGACGCGCGGTTTATGGGGCAACCAGCGGTTGAGCAGGTCGAGTATTTCATGCAGACGGCGCACAGACAGCGTCATTGCATCCCCATCCGCTAAAAACACCCGATACACCGGATAGCCGGCCTCGACAATCTGCCGCAGTTGAGACTCTATTGCAGATAGATCTTGGGGTTGAAAGCGCTTTTGTGGCTGCGTGTACATATCGCAGAACGTGCATTTGTTCCACGAACAGCCATTGGTGACCTGCAAGATCAGCGACTTCCACTCACTGGGAGGGCGAAAAACCGGTTCTATATATGAGATTGGGTACATGGGCCGGGATTATAGCAGTCACTGGAGACTGAGCGTAGAATACGCCGTCTTATCGGTTACCCACAGTTGTTGGTTGTCTTTTTATGGAAATGTTTATTGCCGTAGCGCTGGTAACGGCAGGCGCTTATGTGCAGACCGCCACCGGTTTTGGTTTGGCAGTTATTGCGGCGCCTGTGTTGTTTTTTGTAAATCCTGCCCTGGTTCCTGCACCGGTCACTGTGTGTGCGCTGGTGTTATCGTTGATCAACGCATGGGTATTTCGTGAGGGTGTTTCACTCAAAGGACTTAAGGCAGCGGTGATAGGCCGCATCCCCGGTTCAATTGCGGGTGCAGCGCTGTTGTTGTGGATGGACAAAAACATGCTCGCGCTGTGGATCGGTGTCTCCGTCCTGTTTGCAGTCGGTGTGTCGATGACGTCTTTGCGCTGGCAGCCAACCAATAACCGTATGATGGCCGCCGGGTTCTTGTCAGGTTTTATGGGGACCAGCACATCTATTGGCGGGCCACCGATGGCATTATTGTGGCAGCATCAGGATCTGGCGCTCATCCGCGCCAACCTGGCTGCATTTTTTGTGGTTAGCTGTCTCATATCACTAATCGTGCTGGCGCCCATTGGTCATTTTGGGGTCACGCAGATGCTGTTGTCACTGCCATTACTGCCGGCAACCTTTGCAGGGTATTGGCTGGCCAGAAAATCCATGCACAGGATTTCGGCACGTGCAATACGCGTGGGGTCTCTGACCTTGTGTGCAGGTTCAGGTCTTTATGCGGTGATATCGGCGCTGGTCAATTGATTGTGCGGGCGGGGCTGCCTGTTGTTAAGCACCGTATTGAGTTACACTTCTGTGACTACCAGCAATAACAATATCGTCTGATCGTTCTGAAAAAAAACACTCAAGCATGAGGGTGCAACAGCTCATCACAGCAAAGTGTGGTGGCCGATTCTGTTGCCGAGCAAGGAGAAACAATTGATGAGTAACAACGCTGTCAAAGTGGAGTCCGAACAGCTCGCTTGGCCTCATAACACAGACATGGACGCTTTTAAACGAGTATGGCTGCTGGAAGGCGAGCCGTTGTGGGAGCGCGTGTTTGCAGTTCATCACCAGCGCATGCAGATAAAAAACGCTAAAACAGCGCTGAAAAATCTGCAGAAGATATTCACCTGCACATTTCGTCTGGCGAACAGCCAGGGTTTTCATTCCATGAGTTTGCGTGATCTGAGTCGAGAAACAGAGATCAGCATGGGTGGGCTTTACGCCTACATTGGCAGCAAAAATGATTTGGCATCGGCCATCGCGGCTGTAGTGCGCCAAACCATTGATGATGTGCTGTCAGACCTGACACGTCATAATCTGAACCCGAATGAGCGCCTGAAAGCGCTGATTTATGCAGATATTTATATGAACGATATTCTGCATCAGTGGTATTACTTCTGTTTTCTCGAAGCGAAAGGTCTGGATAAAGCGCAGCGCGATGAAGCCATTCAAATGGAGTTTCGCTTTGATCAACGCTTACAGGATATTTTCTCAGAAGGAATTAAAACCGGCGCCTTCCGCTACGACGCAGACCTGGCGTTACTCGCGGCAAGCACAACAGCCATGTTGCAGCAGTGGTACCTGAAGCGTTGGAAATTTCAGCATCTGCATACCGGTATAGAGCAATATGCCGAGTTTATCCTGACGACCTTGTTAAACAGCCTGGATTGCAAAAAGTAAGCTGCGGGTCTGTCAGGATCACACGGTCTGGCCGACTGGTTTTCAGTCGGCATTCTCGGGGATGACGCCGCGTTTATCTTTGTAAAATTGTCTGATCACGCTGATGTCCTGCTCAATATTGCCGGTTGGATAAAAAAAATCGGCCAGTCCGGCTTCTTTTTTTGCAACATCCACATATCCCATCAGGATAGGAACTGCGGCGTTGTTGGCGATATGGTAAAAGCCGGTTTTCCACTCTTTGACCTTGCTGCGTGTACCTTCCGGCGGAACCAGAACCACCATTTGTGGATTGTCCCGGTATTGCTGCACCACCTGCTCCACGACGCCGTGGTGCTGGCTGCGATCAATCGCAATACCTCCCAGCCAGCGCATGATGCCGCCAAACGGAAACATAAACAGCGTGCTTTTACCCATCCAGTGCAGCTTTAACTCAAGTTTTAGCACGACCATCAGCATCAGGGGGAAGTCCCAATTGCTGGTGTGCGGAGCGGCGATCAGCACAAAACGTTGATTATCTGTGCGTTTTCCGAGTGCTTTCCACCCTATGAAGCGCAGTATGACGGAAGAAAGCATCCGCAGGGCTGGAGTCAGCAAGGGTGTATTAAAGACAGTCCTGTGCATTATTTTTATTGTGCTTTTTTTGTTCTCAGACATTTACCAATCCTGTACAAACATGTTGATGGGTTCTTCCTGCAATTGCCGGACCGGGCCGTCGATGGTGCCCATATACAGGTAGCCAATAATTGTTTCCGAATCGCTGATGCCCAGTCCCTGACGCACAATCGGGTGTTCAGCCATCGGGCCTGTTCGCCAAATAGCGCCGACGTTCAACGCGTGTGCTGCTGTCAGCATATTCTGCAGCGCGCCCGCGGTGGATAAATGCTGTTCTGTTACGGGTATTTTGGGGTGCTGTCGGGGGCAGGCGATTCCGACCAACACTAACGGGGCGCGCAGGGCTTTACTTCTGATGCTGTCAAGTTCACTTGCACTGATGTCCGGTGTATCGGCGAGACTGGCATCGGCAAACAGATTGGCCAGCTTTTTAAGGGAATGATCCCGAATCAGCAAAAAACGCCATGGCCTGAGCAGGCCATGATCTGCGGTACGCAAACCAGCTTTTATAATCTGCTCGAGAGTGAACTGATCCGGGCCCGGTGCGCGTACCCTTGAAACGGATACGCGCGTATGCAGCGCAGTGATTGCGTCCATGTTGTATTTCCCGTGTGTCGACTAAGCAGGTAATGAGCATAAATCAAATATTGGTTTAATAGAATCGCCCGTGTAAGCTGAGTTCCCCTGTCGAGTGGTCGGTGGTATTATTTCCCACGCCCATTTGTCGGTTCTGACCTGTCATCGAGGATTTGATGAGTTCCATAGCCAATGTCATTGCGATCAGTCGCGAACGGCCCGTCTATCCACAAGCATTATCGCGCTGGTTTGCCAAAGCTGCAGGTCGACCGTTACGGCTGGTAATGAGTTTTTATTCGCCGGATGGCAACGAAGTAGCGATGCCTCTGGCCAGCATTTCCGCGTACCTTAAACGTGATTTCCCGTGGGTAGAGCTGCATTTATGCCCAATCTTGATTCTGCGTGATGAACAAGCATTTCAACCGGAGAGTTTTGCTAAATCCGTGGCGGCGCTGCAGCCCGACCTGATTGCATTTTCTGTGATGAGCCCGCATTGGTTCCCCATGGAGCCATACTTCGAAGAAATCAAAAAATTACTGCCGGATGCCGCGATTTGTATTGGTGGTTATCAGGCCATGTTGTCGCAACAGCAGACCATCGCTAACCGCAACATTGATTTTATCTGTACCGGTGATGGCGAGTATGCCATGGGTAATCTGGTGCAGTTTATGCGTGGTAGCAAAGATGGTCCGGTTGATGGTATGTGGGAGCGCATGACAGACGACTCGGTCTTTGAAACCGAACCGCATCAGATCGGGGATCTTGCGGCCTTGCCTTTTCCGGATTACGACATTTTTGAGAAGGCTGATGGTTTTAACAGCGTCAACACGTCAATTTTTGGTCCCAAGGAAAAGCTGGTATTGCCAGTGATGACCGGACGTGGTTGCCCATACCGTTGCACCTACTGCTGCAATACGCCTTTGTTGGAAGGCTGGAAGAATAAAAAGGAATTTCTCAGAAAGTATGAACCACAGGCCATGGTGGATGAACTCATCCGCCTGCGTGATAAATATGGCGTGGGTTACTTTGAATTCTGGGATGAGCTGTTCCTGTCGAATCTGAAGTTCGTCAACGCGTTTTTTGAGCTTTATAAAGATCAGGTTGGTTTGCCGTTCTCAATCAATTCACGTGTTGAGGTGATGAACGAAAAATTCTGCGAGAAAGCCGCAGCGGCCGGTTGTCACACTATCTGGTTTGGTATTGAGAGTGGTGATGAAACCTACCGCAGCAAGATGTTGGGGCGAAAAATGACCAATGAACAGGTCATCACCGCTGCTGAAAACTGCAAAAAGGCCGGGATCAACCGGTTGACTTTCAATATTGTTGGCATGCCGCTGGAAACCGCAGAAAACATGCGCCAGACGCTGGAACTCAATCGCATCATTGCTCCTGAGTTTTTCTTCTTTTTCAACTACATTCCCTTGCGCGGAACCCCCCTGTACGAAGTTGCAGAGCGTGAAGGTTTGCTGATGCATGACAGAAAAAGTCTGCATTACCTGTCCGGCGCGCTGAACCGTAGATTTTTCCTGAATCTCAAAGAAAATCCTGAACTGCTGTCGCAGGATGAGTTTGAGTCCATTTGTTTTGAGATGCTGGATTTCCAGGCAAAAAATAACCGCTTGAGTTTTGCAGATGGGCAGGATGCACCGCGTATCATCAAGATCGATGAACCTGTGGTGTTAGCCCCGGTTGATACTGTTGCGCTTGAACAGCTGGCCAGCAAACCTGAGCGCTCTCTGATGGGCAGCCTCAGGGGATTGTTCCGCAGCCCCTGAGGATCATGTATCAGCGTACTCAGGCAGCGGGTTGTTCAGTGTACAAAGCCCGCTCGGATTTGAGCACCCGTCTGAAGGTGATCCACGACAATAATGCCATCAGCAGATTGCCGGTAAAGGCGCCGATAAAGAAACCCTGCAGGCCGGCGATTTCACTGCCTATCCACGCCAGCGGCACTATAAACAGGAAAAAGCGCACGATACTCAGATACAACGCAATCATGGGTTTGTGCATGGCATTCAGCGCGGAGTTACACAGAATAATGACGCCTTGCAGGCCATAACCCAGCGGCATAATCCATAAGTACAGCTTGATTATTTCAGCAACCGAGTCGTCGCGCGTAAACACTGACGCAATCAGACCGGCGCTTAATGCCAGCAATGCATAAATCAGCAGTTGCCAGCCCAGCACAAAACGCATGGAGATCCGACAGGCTTCCTCGATGCGATCAATGCGTGCGGCTCCCAGGTTCTGACTGACAAATGGGGGCAGGGTGCTGGACAGTGCCAGAATAACCAGGCAGGCAATCGATTCCAGTCGCGTTCCTACACCAAAGGCAGCCACCGCGGTTTCTCCGTAACTGGCAACAATCGCCGTCAGCACGCCAGCGGCTATCGGCGTCAGCATGTTGGAGCCAGAGGCCGGAATACCAATTTTTAACATTTCTATGGCAGAATTTTTGAAGACCGGCCCCGAAGGCAGGCCTTTGTAAATCAACTCATGTCGGATTGCCAAGTAGTAAAACAGGAATGCCACACCCGCGATCCATGAAATCATGGTGGCCCAGGCGGCGCCGGCAATACCCATCGCCGGAACCGGACCCAGACCAAATACCATTAACGGAGTCAGAACCGCGTTGATCAGCCCTGAACCAGCCATCAATACACTGGGGGTGCGTGTGTCACCGTTGGCACGCAACACCGCATTGGCGCAGATGATGGCGACTAGCAAGACGCTGGTGGGCATCCAGATATCCATGTATTCGCGAATGACTGGCAGCAGCGCAGGGGTCGCGCCCAGCGCCAGGAATATCTGATCCATAAACACATAGCCGGCGGTAGCCAGCAAACCCGACAGTACAATCGCTACATAGTTGGTCACAGTAGACGCTTGTTTTGCCTTTTCAACTTCTCCCCGGCCAATGTATTTGGCGACAACTGCTGAGGTGCCGATACTCAGGCCTATGGCAAGGCTCATGATGGTGAAGGTGACCGGAAAGGTAAAGCTGATCGCAGACAGGGCTTCGGTGCCCAGCAGGCTGACAAAAAAAGTGTCAACAAGGCTGAAACTGAACATCATGACCATACCCACAATCATGGGGATAGTCATATTGATCAAAATGGGTGTGATGGGGCCGTCAGTGAGTTTCTGGCGAGCACTGGCTTTATTGTTTTTGTTGTTATCGAGCGCTGCGTTTGCTGCCATATCAGGCCGTTATATTTTGCTTTATCAGGGTGATCAGGCCCGGGCTTTTAAGGTCTGCCGGATCTGCAGCAGATGTTTAAAACACTTGGGGTTGCCAAACAGCATTTCCTTACTGCCCTCGGTTTGCGGATTACCCTGCGGGTCGCTGAGCAGTGCGCCGGATTCCAGCAGAATCAGCTGCGCAGCCGCCAGCGACGAGTGATGCTGCTGGCGACACCAGCCAGCGTCAAGACGTCCTGCTGCAACGTAAACCATATCCAGCGCAGGGCAGCCACTCATGCGTAAATGCACCGGAAGCGCCAGCAACTGGGCTTGCAGTTGCGGTAAAAAGTCATCGTCCAGGGACTGTTCGGGATCCAGTGACACAAAGGCATTTTCCAGATTCTTCATTTTACCGATGCGCACACGGCTGTCATTGAGCTGCGCCCCGTCACCGCGGCTGGCGCTGAATTCCTGATTATTGACCGGATTCAGCACCACACCATGGGTGATACCTTTTGGGGTCTTTAATGCCAGGGAAATACAAAACGAGCCAAACCCTTTATAGAAATTGCGGTTGCTTACCAGCGGATCGATCAACCAGACGTGGTCTTTGTCTGCGCCTTCAGTATATCCACTCAGTCGCGAGTCTATGCTGTAATCCGGGTAGGCCTTTTGCAGATGGTAAAGCAGGGTGCGCTCGGCATCCAGATCCATACTGGTCACCAGCGTGCCGTTGTTATCTTCGATTACATTTACCCGATCGAGGCGGTCACTGACATGGATGATTTGTTCAGCGGCGCCGCGCGCCGCCCGAAGAGCAATATTGATAACAGGATGCATGGTGTCCGCTGTTTGTAATCTGGTGACTGTTAATGCTGCTAGGCTTGTTTTCGAAAACGACGCAATCATAGCAAAATGCTGGCGGTCAGTCGTTAACTAGTTGTTATAATCCCCGGCCACCCAAACCACCTTCCCGGCAAACGCTACCGGACAGACTCTGGAGTTTGATTTTGAACAGTTCCCCGGTGTCAGACACGCATTCTGATGCGCTACCCGATTTTGGCAACATTGCTGTTGTTCTGGTGCAGACTTCTCACCCCGGCAATATCGGTGCAGCCGCCAGGGCTTTAAAAAACATGGGTCTGTCAGACCTGAGACTGGTCTCACCAAGAACGCAGTTCCCCAGTGATGATGCCACCTGGCGTGCAGCCTCAGCGACTGACATATTGCAGCGCACCAAGGTTTTTGCTTCCCTGGAAGAGGCCGTGGCAGATTGCGGGTTGATTATAGGCACCAGCGCGCGCTCGCGTCGCATGCCTTGGCCGGTGCTGACACCCCGGCAATGTGCTAATCACGTGGTGCAGGATGCCGGCAAAAATAAGGTTGCACTGGTGTTTGGTCGTGAAGATACCGGCCTCACCAACGAGGAACTGCAGTTGTGCCATTATCATGTGCAGATCCCGGCCAACGCCGAATACAGCTCGTTAAATCTGGCCGCTGCGGTGATGGTGATCTGTTACGAAATCCGCATTGCCATGCTGGAGCGGTTGGCAATTGACGGCAGCGAGGCTGCGCAGCGCGATCAGCGCTTTGCGCAGGACAGTGTGTACAACCCTGATAATGAACAGGAATTCTGGGATGTGCCCAAGGCTGACGCACATCAGCTGGAGCTGTTTTACCAGCATCTGGAAAAAACACTGACAGATCTCACCTTTCATGACCAAGATAACCCGCGCCTGCTGATGCAACGCATGCGGCGGCTATTTATGCGAATACGCCCCGATACTATGGAAATCAATATTCTGCGTGGTGTGCTGAGCTATGTGGATCACCACGTCAAAATTGCCAATAAAAAGGATTAGATAAAACGTATGTCATTGATGTTTGCTCAGATTGCTGAAGAAATTGCGGCACGCCCGGATCAGGTTGCCGCGACTGTTGCCATGCTCGATGACGGCGCTACAGTGCCCTTCATCGCCCGTTACCGCAAAGAGGTTACTGGAGGGCTGGACGATATTCAGCTTCGTAAACTTCAGGAACGTTTGCTGTACCTGCGTGAACTCGATGACAGGCGCGATGCCATTATCAAGAGCATTGCCGAACAGCAAAAATTGACACCGGAGCTGGAAGCGCAACTGCGCACTGCCTCCACAAAAACAACACTTGAAGATCTCTACCTGCCCTATAAACCCAAACGCCGCACCCGTGCCCAGATCGCCCGCGAGGCCGGACTGCAACCGCTTGCTGATGCGTTATTCACAAATCCTGCACTTGACCCGGAGCAGGAGGCTGTTGCGTTTGTTAATGATGAATTGGGCGTTGCGGATGTTAAAGCGGCACTGGAAGGCGCACGGTACATCCTGATCGAACAGTTTGGTGAAGATGCGACTTTGCTAGGGCGACTGCGTGACTATTTCTGGAACAGTGCACACCTGATGTCAGAGCTGATTACCGGCAAAGAACAGGAAGGTGCCAAGTATCGCGATTATTTTGAGTTCTCCGAAGCGGTTACCAAAATTCCGTCGCATCGCACCATGGCGCTGTTCCGTGCGCGTAATGAAGGCATTCTGAATCTGAAAATCGACATTCCGGTAAATCCTGATGCTGCGCCCGTCAAGCATCCCTGCGAAGCCATGATTGCCAACCATTGGCAGATCAAAGAGCAGGGGCGTGCGGCTGACAGCTGGCTGCAGGACGTGGTGCGCTGGACGTGGCGAGTCAAGGTGCATAGCCACCTGCAGACCGACTTTCTGACCGAGTTGCGCGACCAGGCGGAAACCGATGCTATCGATGTATTTGCGCGCAACATCAAGGACCTTCTGCTGGCTGCTCCCGCGGGTAAAAAGGTCACTATTGGCCTGGATCCGGGATTACGAACCGGTGTCAAGGTGGCTGTGGTCGACGAGACCGGCAAGGTGCTTGATCACCACGCTATTTTTCCAAATGCCCCGCAGAATAAAATAGAAGAAGCGGCACTGGTGCTTAAAAAACTTTGCGAAAAATACAACGCACAGTTAATCAGTATTGGTAATGGCACGGCATCACGCGAAACTGACAGCTTTGTTGGACAGTTCTGTAAAGCTTTCCCGCAGTTCAAGGTGAAAAAAGTCATTGTGAATGAATCCGGTGCCTCGGTGTACTCGGCATCTGAGTTTGCATCACAGGAGTTACCGGACCTGGATGTGACCATCCGTGGCGCGGTTTCCATTGCGAGGCGCTTGCAGGACCCGCTGGCTGAATTGGTAAAAATCGAACCCAAGTCTATCGGCGTTGGGCAGTATCAGCACGATGTCAGTCAGGTGAAACTGTCACGCTCGCTGGATGCCGTGGTAGAAGATTGTGTGAATGCAGTAGGCGTGGATATCAATACCGCGTCGGCGCCGTTGTTAAAACGCGTCTCAGGTTTAACTCAGACGCTGGTGAATAATATTCTGGAATTTCGTGACAAAAACGGGCAATTCCGCACACGTGAACAGTTAAAAAAAGTACCGCGTTTTGGCGATAAAACCTTTGAACTGGCTGCTGGCTTTTTACGGGTGCAGGAAAGCGAGAACCCGCTGGATGCATCAGCGGTGCATCCGGAATCTTATGCCTTGGTGGAAGAAATAGCGCGACGTCACGGACGTAACGTTAAATCCCTGATTGGTGATGGAGCGTTTTTGCGCAGTCTGAATGCCAAAGATTACATCACCGAAAAATATGGTCTGCCAACCGTACAGGATATTCTGCGTGAGCTTGAAAAGCCCGGCCGCGACCCGCGTGGTGAGTTTGTCACCGCTGAGTTAAAAGAAGGTGTGGAGGAGATTAAGGATCTGGTTCCTGGTATGACGCTGGAAGGCACGGTCACCAACGTGACCAATTTTGGCGCGTTTGTGGATATTGGTGTGCATCAGGACGGTTTGGTACATATCTCTGCCTTGTCGGAGAAATTTGTCAAAGATCCGCATGAGGTGGTGAAAGCGGGGCAAATTGTCAAAGTCAAAGTGTTGGAGGTTGATCGTGAACGCAAGCGTATTGCATTGACCATGCGTCTGTCTGATCCTTTACCGGGTGAGGGTGTTCCCAAGGCTGATCGTCCAGCACCCACAACGGCGGAGTCGGCAAAACGCAAAAAGGATTTTGACGCGGCGGCACAGAACAAGCGGTCGACGGGGACAATGGCTTCGTTGTTTGAGCAGGCGCTTAAGAATAAAAAGTAGTTTGAGTTGGCGTTCAGGCAAGAAGAGGTCACTATCAGGAAAAGTGGCCGCACCGGGCGCCGGGGTGAGACGCGGTCCGGTCGCATCCACTGTGCAAGCGACCGGTGCTGCGCAACTCAACTTCGCGGCCTTGCCGCTCAGGATTCGAACATTGCTCGCACTTTTCCGGTCGCTTGCACCTAGGATAAACGCGACCTGATTGGTCCGCATCTCAACCCGGCACCCGGTGCTCTCAATTCAGACTGCATCGCTCAAATCGAAGAGTCACATTCAGACTGCTTCGCTCAAATTGAAGAGTCACATTCAGACTGCATCGCTCAAAAAAATGAGTCATGTTCAGACTTCATGTGCCAGACGCGACGCATGTAAGAGCATCGACGGGGTTGTAACAGGTCAGACCAATCAGGCCACGTTTATCCATGCACCGCTCACCGGAAAAAACGCGAGCACTGTTCGACTTCGCAAGGCGCGCAGCGCCTGAGGAGGAGTTGCGCAGCGTCCGGTGAGCGGTGAATGGATGTGGCCGGTCTGACCTGTTACAACCCCGTCGGTGCGGATTGAGGAATCAGAAACGATATCGCAACCCCAGATCAATGCTGCGCTCCGGGCCTACATAAATGCCCTGACGCAGGCTGGCGATGTAATGCTTGTCAGCAAGGTTTTTGACGTTGGCATTCAACGTCAGCTGATCATTGATGGCGTACACCACAAACACATCTGCCAGCGTATAGGACGACACCTGACCGGTAAAAAATCCAGTGATGCTTTCTGTCAGCGGTTTTCTGTTCAGCACGTCAGTGTATTGGTCACTCGAGTAGTGCATGCTGATGCCAGAACGCAGACTGCCACGTTCGTACTCCAACGTCAGGTTGGCCGTCAGCTCTGGCGTGTAGGGTATGCGATTGCCATCCGGTGTTGTTATGGCGCCGGTGCGTGTCACGCGGTCGCCACGGAATTCAGCATCAGTGACATAGGTCGCATTGGCGTTTAGATTAAATCCGGCGCTCAGGTCAAACCCTGTGCCGAACTCCAATCCCTGATGCAGTGTTTTTCCGCCATTGGTCACCTGAAACTGTGAATTGCTGTTGGCCGGAATGATCTGGTTATCAAAGTTCATCCGGAACAACGCAAATTCATAGGTCATGCGCTGGTTGGCGCCTCGTATACCAAGCTCCATGTTCAGCGATCGCTCGGCGTCCAGCTGCTGGTCCTGCAGACCATTGAGTGCATCACCGTTTAATGATGGCGAGAATGCTTTATAAACGCTGCCAAACAGTTGAGCCTGGGGATTGATCTGCCAGCTCATGCCGATACCGGGCATCACTTCCGTGTTACGGGTGGCGGCAGAGTTGCCCTGTGCGTCATGGCGGCGGCGGTCCAGCCGGTATTGCTCGTATTGTTCAACGCGCAAACCAGCGGTTAACGCCAGCGCCTCAGTGAGCAGGAATCGGTTCTGTGCATACAGTGCATAACTTTCTGCACTGTCCAGGGCGTCTCTGCCCAGAGGCCCAGTGCGCGGCAAGGCGCGCGTCGCCTGGACGGTTTTGTCGTCCATCTCTTCATCCATGTACCGCAGGCCGATCTCGGTTTCGCTGGTTACCGCAAACAGCTGATGCTCGACATGCAGGCGGGTGTCTATGCCAAAGCGCTTAAAAGCCCGGTTGTTGCCGGTGAGTGTGTCGCTGTAAACCCAGCGGCTGGCGGCGGCTGACGCTGCGTTATTGGTGTTAAATCGCCAATAATCACGAAACATGTCACTGCCAAACACCAAGGTGTTCAGGCGGGCAACGCTACTGATGTCCCATTCGTGGTTAAGGTCAAGAGAACGGCGTTCGGTCAGGTAGTAATCATCTGCTGCCGGGTTGTTGGGCGCTTTGTTGAGAAATTCCTGCAGAAAATGTCCGCGGTAAGAAATATTGGCATCGCTGGCATAGTCGGTGTACTTAATACTGACACGCTGATTGTTGCCGATGGCCATACCGGCTTTTATCATGATGTCTGTGGTGTCATAACCCTTGTTCAGGAAACCATCGCTGCGAACCTTATTGGCAATCAGCCCAAAACTGGCATCGCCGGCGCTTGTGCTGGCGCCTGCCTCCACAGTGCTTTCGCGGGTATTCCAGCTGCCAGCTCTGAAGGAGACTTCAACACCGTCACGCGGTTGTTTGGTGACATAGTTGATCACACCACCGATGGTACTGGGGCCATAACGCAGGGACGCAGCGCCTTTGAGTACTTCAATGCCTTCCATACGCTGAATACGTGGGTTGTAGTAACGACCGTTGCCAACAAACAGGCCGGGAGCCACCGGAACGCCATCCTCAAGGATCAGTGTTTTGTAGTCGCCTGAGCTCAGTCCACGCATGCCGATGTTGGCGACGATGGCGCTTTCTTCCTCGGGTTTGATGGTGATGCCGGGCACATTGCGCAGCGCTTCTTCTGTCGAGCGCGGCTGCCTGAGGATCAATTCTTCCAACTGAACCAGCGATACTGCGCCGGGCTGGCGTGAGACATCTGCGGGATTATTGCCAACAACCAGAATAGTAGGCAGTCGTAATCCCTCGGTTTCTTCCTGTGCCATCAGCGCGCCGTTACTTGGCAGCAGTACAGAGGCCCCTAGCAGTGCCATGGCTTTTGCCAGCGGGTGTTTTTTGTACCCGGAGAAACCTGGCAATGTGTTGTGTAACATGTGATGCGCTCCCGATACTGCTGAAAGGATTTTCATACAGATAATGACTTTTTATATCAGTTATCATCTGAATGAGGCGCATAATACAAACGAGAACCATTATCGTCAAGCAATGATTCTCGTTTGCCTTCTGTTGTCATTTGGCGGGTGGCTGTCGAGTCCCCTGAGCGCGGGCAGCTGCCTTCATGCCCGGACGTTGTTTAAGGGGTTTGACGAGCGGGCGGGTTGGGCCGCGCCCAGGTTTGTCGGGCGGCACCAGATGCTGTGGCCCGGTTCCAATCATGTCCTCACGTCCCATCTGTTTCAGCGCGACACGCAGCATCGGCCAGTTTTTGGGATCGTGATAACGCAGGAAGGCCTTTTGAATGCGGCGCTGCTCGATGTCTTTGCACGACTCAACTGACTCACTTTTATAGGTCACTTTTTTCAGCGGATTCTTTCCGGAATAGTACATGGCGGTCGCCAGTGCCATCGGCGAGGGGTAAAACGTCTGTACCTGATCGGGCCGGAACTTGTTCTTTTTTAACCACATGCCAAGGTTGAGCATGTCTTCATTATCCGACCCGGGGTGAGCGGCGATGAAGTAAGGAATCAGATACTGCTTTTTCCCGGCCTTGGCCGAAAAGTGGTCAAACATCTTTTTAAATTCGTCGTACGAGCTGATACTGGGTTTCATCATTTTGGACAGCGTGTTTTCTTCGCTGTGTTCCGGGGCGATTTTTAAATAACCGCCGACGTGATGTGTTACCAGTTCTTCAACGTATTCCGGGTCACGCAATGCCAGGTCGTAACGCAGGCCTGACGCAATCGCCACGGTTTTAACGCCGGGTATAGCGCGCGCCTTGCGGTACAACTGCGTTGTCGGGCTGTGATCGGTGTTCAGGTGTTGGCAGATGGTCGGGAAAACACAGGACAGACGTTTGCAGTTTTTCTGAATGTCGTGTGATTTACAATTGAGTTTGTACATGTTGGCGGTGGGTCCGCCCAGATCAGAAATGGTGCCGGTAAAGCCCGGGACCATATCACGGATTTTTTCGATTTCCTTGAGGATGGATTCTTCCGAGCGGCTCTGGATAATGCGACCTTCATGCTCGGTGATCGAACAGAACGTACAGCCGCCAAAACAGCCGCGCATGATGTTGACCGAGGTCTTGATCATGTCATAGGCCGGTATGCGTGCAGTCCCGTATGAGGGGTGCGGGGTGCGCGCATAGGGTAGATCAAACACACCATCAAGCTCATCAGTTTCCAGCGGAATCGGTGGCGTATTCACCCACACTTCCAAGGTGCCGTGTTTTTGTACCAGCACTTTGGCGTTGTAAGGATTGGCTTCCTGATGCAAGACGCGTGAGGCGTGTGCATACAGTGCCGGGTCTTTTTTCACTTTTTGATAGGAGGGCAGACGGATATAGGTTTTATCCGGGTCACTGTCAAATTTTCGGTGCAGCGGCAGCGGAATAATGCGGATGGGTGCGACGTCCGGGTCTACGAATTTGGCCTCGGAGGACTCTCGATGTTTGCGGGCGTCGGGTTCGCTGATCTGGTCATGTGGGGCATCGTAGGGATTGGGTATCTGGTCGATGCGGCCCGGCCAATCAATGCGGGTGGAGTCAATTTCAGTCCAGCCCGCGGGAATCGAGCGCCGCACAATCGCGGTTCCGCGCAGATCGGTCAGCTGATCAATGGATTTGCCGGCTGCAACTTTGTGCGCCAGTTCGACCAACGCGCGCTCAGCATTGCCGAACAACAGAATATCGGCGTTTGAATCTATCAGCACAGACTGCCTTACCTGATCACTCCAGTAATCATACTGAGCAATACGTCGCAGGCTGGCTTCGATGCCACCAATCACAATGGGGGTATTGTAATAGGCTTCTCGGCAGCGCTGGCTGTATACAATCACCGAACGGTCCGGACGTTTGCCAGCCTCAGCGTTGGGTGTATAGGCATCATCGGTGCGGATACGCAGGTCTGCGGTATAGCGATTGATCAGCGAATCCATATTGCCGCCGGTCACGCCGAAAAACAGATTGGGCTCACCCAACGCTTTGAAAGGCTCCGCGCTGTCCCAGGCCGGCTGCGCAATAATGCCGACACGAAAACCTTGGGCTTCCAGCAATCGTCCCACGACTGCCATACCAAAACTGGGGTGGTCAACATAGGCATCTGCCGTGACGATAATAATGTCACAGCTGTCCCAGCCCAGTTCATCCATCTCGGCCCTCGACATCGGCAGGAACGGCGCCGTACCAAAACATTCGGCCCAGTACCGCGGGTAGGAAAACAAATGGCGGGGTTTATCGTTGGCAAGCGCCTGTTTGGCCTTGAGGTCAGCGCCTTTGTCTCTGGTGTTTGATACGTCGGATTTCATGATGTGCTGGACCTCGCGGCAGATGGATAGCCGCCAATGAATGACGGGCGCTATTCTAGCCTACTAAGGCATTGTTACAAATATACTTTTGGAGAGTTCTACACAAACGGCTTCCCAAGGCTATCAGGTTCATTGATAAGGAGCATTTGTCACATTTATTTGGGGCTGATAGAGCATGTTCAGCGTCAATACGTTTGCATTAGCAGGAACCTTTGGCTATCGTTGTCGCGCTTTTCCGTAGACGTACCGTGTGTCTTTTCTCTGCCTGTTGCTGGCCGATTCGCACGGAGTAGTTACTGTTTTGCAAGACAAATCAGCAACATGTAACCGTAGTTTTTTGGCATTTTACATAGAAAAATAAAGAGAGGTTTACCATGTCCAATCGGCTTGGGAGTATGAAAAGGACCCGCTTGTTTATCGGGGTCATGACAGCAATCACCTGTCTGCCAGTGTTTGCACAGAACGCGTCGCAGAATACGGCGCCTGAAGATATCGAGGAAGTTGTTGTAACCGGATCCTACATCAGGGGTAGCGCACTGGACGCCCCATCGCCGGTGACAACGGTAGACAGAACCAGCATTGAGGCGCAGGGTGCTGCACAGGTCTGGGATGTTATCAAGAATCTGGAAATCAACTCAGGTTCATTCACCAATGAAGGAGCAGGCGAGGGAGATGCTCTTTCAGGAACCGCAAACGTCAATTTAAGAAATCTTGGTGAAAACTCAACACTGACACTGGTCAATGGCAAACGTCAGGTTTCAGCCGCGACGACAACACGCAGTGGTGGCGAGTTTGTGGACATCAACACCATTCCGCTGGTGATGGTTGAGCGCGTCGAAGTGTTGACCGACGGTGGATCTGCGCTCTATGGTTCTGACGCAGTTGCTGGTGTGGTCAACGTGATCATGCGCACTGATTTTGAAGGTCTGGAGATCTATGGGGATGTCCAGGCCCTCGAATCAGCGACCAGCAAACAGGATCAGACGGTCAGTGCCATCTGGGGATGGGGCAGTGACAGTGGTGACACCAATTTTGTGATGTCTGCAGAAGCATTCCGTCGTGACGGTGTACCCGTTGAATTTGGCCGTTTTTATGATGAAAACGTTGAGTACTCAGGCCAAGTCGGCTCTATCACCGGAACCATTGCCAATACGATGGCCAACCCGCAGTTTGGGTCGCGAATTAATACTGCTTATCTGAACAACAGCATTACTGCCCGCAACGTCGCCGAGGGTGGTAACGCCACACAGGTGTTGACGGATCCTTTGTGTTCAACACTGACCTCTGCGGATGGCACTCCGTTCTTCACTGGCACGCGCACTGATCAGCGTGGTTCTAACGGTGGTGTGTGCCGTGAGCGCACCGACGAGTGGAACTTTATGCAGGTCGGCACTGAGCGCAACAGCTTTGCCGGCGCGTTTAATCATGTATTCAGCGAAAAAGCCGAGTTTTACTCCTTCTTCCAATATTCAGATACCAGCATCGAACGTGCTGACTCTGGTGCAAATGTGTCACGTGGCCCGACCGTGTTTCTGGCAGCGCCAGGCTCACACGCAGGCAACCCGGCCTGGGGTGGTTATGCCATCGGCCAGACGGCAGAACTTGGCTATTATGCTGGCAAGGCTGGCCTGACCCGCCCGACCAGTATCCCCAATTCGCCAAACACGCTCGCCAACGGCGGGCTTAACGTGCCGTTTTACAATGCGATCAATGCAGGCAACTTCCCGCGTACCGGTGGCAACGATAACGTCACTGATACAGAAACACTGGGCGTTCAGGCCGGTGTAAAAGGTGAGTTCTACGCTGCCGGTGACAGACGCTTCAACTACGATGTCAGTTATTCGTGGAGCGGCACCAGTTTTGAGCAGGAATACCGCACTTTCCAGCGTGATCGCGCAGAACTGGCGGTCAACGGGTTGGGTGGTCCAAACTGCACACCCAACGGTATTCGCGACTTTAACTTCCGTGATGAGCGTGGTCCGCTGGGCGGCGCCTTGCCAACCATATGGAATGCCAGTAACGCTGCGTATTACAACGGATATACCCAGACCTTCTTTCCCGGTTTTGTATTCACTACCCGCGAAAGCATTTCTCTGGGTTTGACCAGTAACAACCAGGGCAAAGACGGTTGCATGTTCTACAACCCGTTCCTGACGGCGATGACCAATCCTGCACTGGCCAATGATCCGGCGTTGATGGAGTGGATGAACCCGGTCGTCAAACGCTCTGACAGACGCAACAAGCTTGCAGTGCTCGATGCTGTGATTTCCGGTGAGTTGACAGAGATGCGGGGTGGTATGGCGCAGTTTGCATTCGGTGGTCAATACCGTGAGCAAAACAACAAATCAATTGCACCCATACTGAACGAGCCAGGTATCCCTAACGCAATTCTGAGTTATGGCCGCAATGGTGCGCCAACCACGACGCATTACGTCAGCAACAACTTTGAGTGTTCCCAGTGTGCGTTTAACTACGACAATACACGTGACGTGAAATCAGTGTTTGCCGAATTGTCACTGCCGTTCTGGACAAATATTGAGTCACAGATCGCGCTGCGCTATGAAGAGTACGGCGGGCTGATTGGTGGTGAGTT
>JBFZEG010000034.1:0-7456 GCA_041306975.1 Gammaproteobacteria bacterium
TCAGGGATCGCGGGGACATTCTCAACCCGCGCACTGCCAACCTGGCGCTCGTCCATGATGGTCAGTGGTCCGGCACCCGCAGTGGTGGTCTGAGCGATCGCTTGTGACAGCATCAAGGCACTGAGTACCGCGCCTGACAATAAATGAATTTTCATGGTGGTCCGTTTTGGGATCATGCCTTTTATGTTGAACATGGTTACAAATGCATGGTTACAAATGCATGGTCGAGTGCAAAAACAGGTATACACGGCTCTGATTTTTTTGGGAAGGTTTGGTGTTGGCAAACTATAGTATTACCCGGATGGGTTGTTGACTATCAATCACCAAGGAAACCATAATGAAACCATTATGAAACCACTGATGAAAAACAGAGGCTTGCTGATGGCAACGGTCACGTTTAAAAACATCCCCGACGACTTGTACGAGAAACTTAAACAAGCGGCTAGCACTCACCACAGAAGCGTGAACAGCGAGCTGATTCATTGTTTGGAAAAAACATTCAAACCCAGTCGTGCCTCTGCAGTTGAGCTGGCCGAGAAAGCGCAAGCATTGCGTAACAGAGTCACAGTTGAACGATTGGAAACTGCTGAAATCAATACAGCCATTCATCAGGGAAGAGAATGATCGTAACCGACACTAACACGATTGCGTACCTGTATTTGCCTACAGATCAAACCGACAACGTTGTTTCATTACTGCACACAGATTCACAGTGGATTGCTCCATTACTCTGGCGAAGCGAATTGCGTAACGTGTTGGCGATGTATGTCAGAAAAAGCATCATAGATCTGAGCACGGCGATCGCGATTCAAGCGCAAGCGGAACAACAGCTTGCGGATAATGAATATACGGTCAACTCAATGGATGTTTTAACATTGGCCCAGAAGTCAGGTTGCTCGGCATATGACTGTGAGTTTGTGTCCTTGGCGACATCATTGAGCTTGAAGTTGATTACCGGCGATCAAAAGTTAATCCAGACATTTCCCAACATTGCCATGACTGCCGGTGAATACCTGCGTTGGAGCAAAAGCCGTTAAGGACCAGAATCTCTCCATCGTCGGGATGGGTGATTGCATCACTAAATGAGTGTATTTTCACCACGTCATCACAAAAAACAAGAACTCAGATAGAGAATAACAAACCATGACATCACTCTCGACAACACTTTCCCGCATCACAAACAAACACATCCTTGCGCAGGTTCCCACGATGTGGCTGGTTGCCTTTATCGGTTTCAGCCTGGTGTACATCGCACTGCCTGGCCTTATCCCCTCGGGCTGGCGCTGGTTGTTTAAAATCATCCCGATTGCCTTGCTGCTGTTTCTGGCGCTGACCAGAACCGCTGGCAAGGTGCGTACGCTGCTGGGGCTGGGCCTGGTACTGTCCGCGATTGGTGATGTGTTATTGGCGATGGATGGCTTGTTTGTGCAGGGGCTGGCGGCCTTTTTGTTGGCTCAGGTCACCTACACGGTGCTGTTTGTCACCCAGCGGCGCTGGCAGCCCCGGCGCCTGCCGTGGGCCGCGCTGATTCTGGTGTATGCGCTGGTGTGTACGCTGGTGATTGTGCCGGCAGCGGGTGACATGCAGTTGCCGGTGACTGCCTACATGATTGCCATCAGCCTGATGGCGATTGCGGCGGGTTTTCGCGACGATCAGCAATTTCTATGGGTGGCCATGGGCGCGCTGATGTTTATGATCAGCGACACGCTGATTGCCGTTGAAAGGTTTGTGACGCCGTTTGAGTACTCAGGCATGGCGGTAATGAGCACGTATTACTGCGCGCAGCTGTTGATTTGTGTGGGGATTGTCCGGCACAGCGGCAGATCGGCCGGCGCTGTCACCTGATTGCCCGGCGCTGTCACCTGATCACCCAGCCGCCACAAACCGGGAACACTTGTCCCACAAAACAGTCGGCGGCGCTGCTGCACAGGTACGCGGCAAACAGCGCATCCTCACGCGCTGTCACCAAACGCCCCAGCGGGACTTCACGACTGAGGCGATCCTGAAATTTCGGGTTGGCCTGCACCTCAGCAGGAAAATAGGTGGGGTTATCAACGAAGTTCTGCGCAATGGCATTGACCTGGATATTCTTCGGCGCCAACTCAACGCCGACTGCCTGCACATACGCGAGCTGGGCGCCTCGGGCGGCACTATAAGTTGAGGTGCGTTTCATGCCCTTTAGTGCTGAGGCGCTGCCAATCACCAGAATTTTGCCGCCGCCCTGTTGGCTCATCATCGGTACCGCCGCGCGGATCAGTCTTGGCAACGGATCCACCAATGCGGCAAACACGCTACGCCATTCCTGTTCATCCACCTCGGTCGCCGCTGTGCTGGGTGCCAGAATAGATAAATTGATGACGAGCACATCAATCGGGCCGGTGTCTTCGATGAGTTTTTCTGCGGCGCCGTGCGGCGCAAGTGCCACTGTGCTGGTGACCACGTTGGCACCTTGCTCTGCAAAAACCTCGCAAAGTGTCGGACCCATGAACTCGTTGGCTTGTGTGATCAGAACCCGCTTGCCTGTCAGTATGTTTTGCATCAGAAATCCTTTTGTCAGGGCAACTTGACTTGAGAATAATGGCAAATATACTCCAACCTTATGACTGCAAAGACAACAAGCAAAAAGGTACTGGTGATGACCCCCACGTTTGAACGCATAAGCAAAGCCACAATTATTTCCACGTTTGTCTCCGCCCTGCTGATGGGTGTGTCGTTTAATGCGCTGGCGCAAGACATTAATGGCGTCTGGCGCACTGAACTGACAGACGAGGGTTATCTGGAGGTCAACATTGAAGCCTGCGATACCAACCTGCTGTGTGGCACAATTTTGCGGGCACGAGATACGCAAGGTAATGAGCAACCTTACGAACACACCGGCAAACGCATGATCTGGGATATGGTTGCCAGCGGTCCAACAAACTGGGGCGATGGGAAGATCTGGGATCCACGCAATGACCGCACCGTCAACTCGCGCCTGGAGCTGTCAGGCGACACCCTGCTGGTATCGGGCTGTGTGTTCAGGATCTGCCAGACTCAGACCTGGCAGCGTCAGCTGTAACTATTTATGCCGGGCGATTCCATGCCCTGTGAAAGTCAGTCTTATGTGTCATTACGCACATACCTGCCGCCATAAAAAGGCAATTAATGACCCCTGCGCAGGTTTTAACGCTCTCGGCGGCTGGTGCTCTGGCTTCAGCCAATGACAAGGCTATGGCCGCGTTGCTGGCGTGGCAGCCACTCCATCGCCGCCATCAACTGTCTGAACTTTCAGCCTTACGGCAGAAACAATACACAAACTTCTGCTCTTTTCCGCCCGGCGTGTGGTGAGATTCTTTTTTGTGACCCAACAGAATAAAAGGCTCGCCAAACTCCGCGTGGAGCTGCCCGGCGCTATAGCGCATAACAGGCAGCCCACTGCATTCAACAGGCCCGTCCTCGGCAAAGGTTGCGACAATCACCAGCCCGCCAGGCTTGACTGCTCGAAATACCTGCTCCACATACGCCTGACGATCCTGCTCACGTGTCAGAAAGTGAAACACCGCCCTGTCGTGCCAAACGTCAAACGACAACGCTGGTAACTCAACCTCCAGAATGTTTGCCTCAATCCATGTTACGCGCCCGCCTGCTTGTCCAAGCCGAGACTTTGCAGTGGCAATGGCAGCGCCGGAAAGATCCAGCACGGTTACATTCTGATAGCCGTCGGCCAGCAAATCGTCCACCAGCACCGACGCACCGCCACCGACATCAATGATTGATGCAGAGCCAGAGATGTTGGCGTCGCTGATCAGTTTCAGTGAAAGTTCGGCATGTTGCTGAAACCAGCTGACCTCGGTCGGTGACTTTGTGCTGTAGACTTTTTCCCAATGCTCTTTAGATTGCATGCATCATCCTGATTTTTTGTCGGCGCCGATCATAGTAATGCCATTTAGAAGGAATCTCCAAAACACGTTTCCGCGGAAACGCGCTGATGCACGAGCAAGGATATGAAATAATCAACCATCGTGAAATGCACCTCTAAGGTGACACTCAATAACGTGGACATATTGAGATTCGTCGGCAGGGTGAGCGAATAGATTATTCAATGGCGCGGGATGTGGACGAGCAGTACATCGAAGATTGCCAGGTATGTTGCAGGCCCATAACAGTCAACGTTACAACGGACTCAATGGGAAATTTGTCGGCGTCAGCACACGATGAAAACGATGCGTATTAACTTTTTTTAGCACTTGCGGCCACTGTAGAATAAAAGCAGCCTACCGCAACGGATATCTGAGCTGAGGATTACCCAAAGGATGCACCCTACCGCTGACATCGTTACTTGCATCGTACATCAGGCCCATCTCTTTCAACCGCGCAATCACCCGGTCCGGGTAATCGGTCTGGATATAATCAGCCCCGGCCTCAGCGGCCAGTTCCACGTTCAGCATCGTGTCTGCGGTATCCAGCGTGTTTACAAATGCCTGGGCTCCCAGCAGGTGAATCAACCGGATGTTTTCTTCGGTAACCGCGTGCCAGTTCAGATTGATCAGCGGCGGCCACAACAACCGAATCGTCTCATGGATATCAACACTGTGTCGTACCGACGGGCGCAGAAATATGTCTGGCGCCAGATCTCTCAGTTTGCTGCTGTCTTCCATTGAGCCGTGATAAAACGACTCGCCAGCAACGCCGACGCTGTTAACAATGTCCACCAGCTTTTCGACATCGGCGATTTTGACATCCAGATCAGGGCTGATCTTGCCTTTCATCAGCGTTAACGCTTCTTCCAGTGTCGGCACGGCAATGCCCGCGAATTGTTCACCGTACCAGCTCCCGGCATCCAGTGCTTTGATCTGCTGAAGTGTCATCTGATCAACCCGTCCGGCGCCATTGGTGGTTCTGTCCACGGTTTCATCATGCATCAGAATCAGGTGGCCATCTTTGGTTTCACGAATATCAATTTCCACCAGTTGCGCACCAACATCGATGGCTTTCTGGATGGCAACCAGGGTGTTCTCAGGGACATCCAAACCCACGCCGCCACGATGAGCAACAACTTTGATACCCGGCCACTGATAGTCCAGCGTCGGCGCCGCTTCGCTACCCGATTCTATTTTTGATACCCGTCCATGGATTCTGTGCACCCACACGCGTTTGATTTCACCATCAACCGGCACCTCGATCACGTAGTGCGGCGCGCCGTTATAGGTGTCGGTACTGTGACCGGAAGGTGCTCTTGTGGTGTAGATTTCGGCAACATGAATGGCCTGCAAAAGACTCACGTCGGTGGCAAATGCAGATTCTTGGAAAAACCCGATTATTATGACGAAGGGCAGAGCGTAGCGAATCATGGGAAGTCCTGTGGCTTGGCTTGAAGACCAGCTCAATAATCTAGGGCTCGTACTTTTCAGTCCTGCAAAGTTTCCAAGGCAAAGTCTGGAATCTGACAGGGGATGATAGCCTCAGAAAATTTACTTTTTATGACAGTGCTTTTGATAACGGTTCCGCGACGCTTGCCACCTCAATACATATCCTCCAGATACCCGCCGGCCCTGCTTATCCAACCCTGGGGCTCTCAAAGCCACTAAGAGCCAAAACGGTAACGTAATTTCACCGCGAGGGTGTCCACAATCGGCTGGTCCCACGCGTCTATCAACAAGTTGCCGTAATCGTCGAACTGAGAGCCGGGTAAATTCGAGCCTCGCGTATAGACCACAAACAAGTCGGACAGCGGGGCAATTTCCCAACGGTAGCGGGCCTGGAAGGTCATGCGGCTAATCACAAAGTTATCGGGCGTTGCGTTTGGTTTATTGACGACGCGCAGCCTGGCTACTTCATCAGGATTAACCGAGAAAAATCTATCCTCGAACGCTTTTAATCCGGTCCATTGCATACTGAAACGCAGCTGTTGTTTTGCAGACAAGAAATAATCCATGCTCAGATTTGGCGACCATTGAGTGGCTTCAAAACTGGTATAGCGGCCATTATTCCGATACACCAGCAGCGCTTCCCTGTCGGTATAACTGAGGTTAAACAACACGGAGAAATTGTCGACGGGACGATACGTCATGCCGGCGGAAAACGTCAGTGTTCTGGCGCCAAGATCCTCTTGTCCTGCAGTGATCGCAGCCTCGGGTGACAGTTTTTTACTGGGATCGTCATTCCAGTTCAGCGTCATCCCCCAACGCTCCGGAATTTTAAATACACCACTGCCACGGCCCAGACGGTCATCCACGCGCGGCGGGAAATAACGCGCACTGGCACTGAGTGCACTATTGTCCAGAAAGGTATACCTGCGGTTGAGAAACAACGACAAGCGTGTTGGTCGGCCAGACGTAGTCCACTGATTGATGATACTGATGCTGTCGCTCAATGCCCGCAGTCCTTCAACATCAGAACGGTCATTGCTGAAGCTATAGTCTGCTTGCACAAAATCATTTCGGCTCACAAAACCCAGATTATTCAGCTCAAGGGAATCGTCCAGGTAACCCAGCGATACTCGGTGCTGCCGGCCACGTTGCGGCTGGAAACTGATATCAGCAAAACCACCGGCACCGGTTATGCCACTCACGTCACTGTGCAGCAACTGCGCATCAATGGCCCAGCGTGTGTCGGCCGAAAAATAGTGCAGATCAATGCCATTAACAACGGCATCAATACTCGTATGTGAGACATCTGTTCCCATCCAACCAATAGAACGTCGTCCCCCTGCCGAGGTGTCTTCATACACCAGGCGGCCAACAAGGAAATCGCGACCTTCGCTGTTCAGTGTGACACGCTGCCCGGCCTTGTTTGTGCCGCGGATCTGCATATCATCTTCAGACGCGACAAGGCTGCCATAGCGCCAGTTGCCACTCTGGCCGGTCAGTTTCACTGCCCCCAACAGATCGCTGGGTTGACTTTGATCGGTGGGTGACACGCTGATACCAGAAGGGATTTCCCAGCGGGGCGCGCTGCCGATGCGCCGGGTATTGAGCATGGAGGTTGGTCCGTTTGGACCACTGCTGGTGCGGGCGCGCGGCGAGGTGATAAACACATCTTGCCCTTCCAGAAAAAACGAGCGCTTCTCTTCAAAAAATATCTCAAAGGCGGTCAGATTAACCACCACGTCGTCAGATTCCACGTTGCCAAAATCCGGATTTAAACTCGCGGACAATTGCGTGTTGGACGACGGACGCCAGAATACTTCTGCACCGGCACGCATTTGTGTGTCATTGCGGATCGCGTCGTGGGTGGAGGCGACGTAGGGGTAATAGGTGATTTGCCGACGCGGCTCGATATCTTCAAGTTCATACAGATCAAACGACGACAAAAACTGCGCGCCAGTGCCCGGCAGCGCAGGCGAGGACCAGGTCTCTCCGCTCGCACCAATCTGACGTTCTGTATACACGCCGATGCGGCGCTTCTCTCCGGTCACCTGCGGCAGCGCCATCATCGACCAGGGGATAAACATTTCCGCTATCCAGCCGCCCTCAAC
>JBFZEG010000061.1:0-31789 GCA_041306975.1 Gammaproteobacteria bacterium
CTGCCAAAAATTGAGCTGCTGTATATCGCTGGGCTCTACCATGATATCGCCAAAGGACGAGGTGGCGATCACTCAACCTTAGGTATGGATGATGCAACAGCCTTTTGTCAGAGGCATCATCTCAGTGCCTGGGATACAAAACTGGTATGTTGGTTAATTGGCAAACATTTGCTGATGTCGATGACCGCACAGCGTAAGGACATTTCAGATCCTGAAGTTATTCAAGATTTTGCTGTACAGGTGGGCGACAAGTTACACCTGGATTATTTATATGCGCTAACCGTTGCGGATATTAACGCAACCAATCCCACGTTATGGAATGCGTGGCGTGCATCATTGCTGCGGCAATTGTATCTGAGTACTAAAAAGGCCTTGCGCCGAGGGCTGGAGAATACGCTGGATCGTCTTGACCGTATCAAGGACAAGCAGGAAAGTGCGTTGCTGAAATTGCGTGATAAAGGTTTGCAGGATGCCGAAATTCAGGTGATTTGGGAGAATACTGATGACGAGTATTTTGTTCGTGAATCAGTGGCCAACATTGTCTGGCATACTGAATCAATTGCGCGCCATAAAAAATTAACGGATGCCGGTGAAACATTGATTCTGGTGCAGGACACGGCTGACTCGCTCGCCGATGGTGCCACACATATTTTTATTTATACCGTCAACAGGCGACATCTGTTTGCCAGCAGTGCAGCGGCTATGGAGCAGTTAGGGCTTAACATTCAGGATGCCCGGATTTTTACCTCCAGCAAAAACTTCTGTATGAATACCTATTCAGTCCTGGAAATGGATGGTACTGCTATAGGCGATAATCCACAGCGCGTGAGCCAGATTAAAAAATTACTGTGTGAGTATCTTGCAGAGCCATCGGCACACTTGCGCGTATCAAGAAAACGTCGTTCCAGAAAGCTGCAACACTTTGGCCAGCAGGTAGAAACAGCGGTCATCAATAAGGATGGTCAGCCATGGTCAACGCTGGAAGTTAACTGTATCGACAAGCCCGGCATCCTTGCTGCTATCGGCAAAGTGTTTGCGGAGCATGAAATTCAATTGCTGAACGCTCGCATCGCTACACTCGGTGAGCGCGTTGAAGACTTGTTTTTTATTGCAGATGCCAATGATCAGGCCTTTCGTGATCCACTAGTCATAGAGAAACTTCAGAGGGCATTGCAGCAGGAACTTGAAGCCTGACGGTATCACAAGCCTGTTGGCATGGACGTTGTTTGAAACACGATAATCGAGGATTCACGTATGAGTACCAACTCGTTACACAGTCTGGGATTGGGTCTGGCGACACTGGACTCTCAAGGTAAAGTTATTGAAGTATATTTCCCGGAGCCTGTACTGAATCCATCCGCTGAAGCAGTTCTTGCTCTCGGGTTGCATTGCGGATATGAAGGCGGAAATTGCGCCATCCTGTTGAGTTCTGCGCAACGCAGCGGGATTGCCGACAACATCTCGATTCCGATGAGTCGTTTGTTGCGTGAGACTTTAAAGACCAGTGCTTCGCAGATAGTGGCAATGTTTCTGGCCGAGAACATCGCTCCTGCCAGTGTGGCAGAGGTATATCTCAAACTGCATTTGCTTTCCCATCGGTTATGCAAACCACATGCGCTGAATCTGCAAGGTGCTTTTGGCATTCTCAGAAATATTGCCTGGACCAATCAGGGCGCGATTGCCGTCGAAGAACTGGCTACCAGACAGCTGCAGGCGCGCGGTAATGGCGAACTCCTTGATGTGATGTCTGTTGATAAATTCCCCAAGATGGTGAACTACGTGGTACCCGGTGGCGTGAGGATTGCCGATACCGCGCGTGTGCGCCTGGGCGCCTATGTGGGTGAAGGCACCACAGTCATGCACGAAGGTTTTATTAACTTTAATGCCGGCACCGAGGGGTCGGCTATGGTGGAGGGTCGCATCTCTGCGGGTGTTGTCGTGGGTGATGGCAGTGATCTGGGTGGCGGCTGCTCAACCATGGGAACACTTTCCGGCGGCGGTACCGCAGTTATCTCTGTTGGTCGCGATTGTTTGATAGGTGCCAATGCAGGTATCGGTATCGCTCTGGGCGATCGTTGTATTATCGAGGCGGGTCTTTATGTCACAGGTGGCACCATTGTCAGTGTGCTTGATCACGAAGGCAATCTCGTGCAACACACAAAGGCCCGTGACTTGTCAGGTCGCAATGACCTGTTATTTCGTCGAAACTCACAAACCGGTGCGGTCGAATGTAAAACCAATAAAACCAGTATTGCCCTGAACGAAGAATTACACAGTCACAACTGACAGACCCGCTTTTATCGACACAGGTTCATAACATGCCAAACAAATTGAATACCGCGCAGTTGTCTCCAACAGCAGCACTTACCGTGCAGTTGATGCGAATTCCCTCGGTCACTCCGGATGACAACGGTTGTAATCAGGTGATGATCGACCGGCTGGCGGCGCTGGGTTTTACCATTGAAACCATGCGCTTTGGCAACGTCAATAATTTCTGGGCAAGGTATGGTCAGAGTGGTCCGGTGCTGTGTTTTGCAGGCCATACCGATGTGGTGCCTTCCGGGCCAGAGGAGAAGTGGTCATCTCCTCCTTTCGAACCTGCAATACGGGACGGCTATCTTTATGGTCGTGGTGCGGCAGATATGAAAGGCAGCCTGGCTGCTATGATCACTGCGTGTGAAGCGGTGATCGGTGATTCACAAACAAGCGATGTTGAACTGGCGGGTTCGCTGGCGTTCCTGATCACTGCTGATGAGGAAGGAGCTGCGATTCATGGAACACGGGAAGTCATCGATACCCTGGAAAAACGCAATGAAAAAATCACCTGGTGTGTTGTTGGCGAGCCTAGCAGTACAGAAAGCTTGGGTGATGTGGTGAAAGTTGGCAGGCGCGGATCTTTACACGGAAAACTGACTGTTCATGGTGTACAGGGGCATATTGCCTATCCGCATCTTGCCAGAAATCCTGTGCATCAGGCGATGCAGCCTTTGCACGAGCTGACTCAAGAGATCTGGGATCAAGGCAACGAAGTGTTTCCACCCACCAGTTTTCAGATTTCCAATATTCATGCAGGAACCGGTGTTGATAATGTGATTCCCGGTACCTTGGAGGCGTTATTCAATTTCCGCTTTTCAACCGAGCTCAATGAATCAATCATTCGTCAACGAACTGAGGCGATTCTGGATAAATTTGAGCTGGAATACAGCCTGGAGTGGAAACTGTCCGGGCTGCCATTTCTGACACGCAATGCAGTGTTGATTGATGCCGTCAGAAGCAGCATCTTCAACGTCAATGGTGTAACCACAACACCTTCTACAACAGGCGGAACCTCCGATGGTCGCTTTATCGCCCCTACTGGTGCAGAAGTTGTAGAAGTGGGCCCGTGTAATGCCAGTATCCACAAAATTGATGAGCATGTTCGTTTGGCAGATCTGGATGAACTGGGGCTGATATATCAGGGAATTATCAGGCGATTATTGCTGCCGGCATAAATATCAAATCGACTGGTCTTGCCTTTGATCGATGCTGACGGTTGTATGTTCTCCAGGGGCAGAGCACGTAAAGGTCTTTTAACAACCACCTTGCGTGCAAGCGTGAGTGCCAATGGCAACAGATTGTTACCCGAGGCTTCCTCACCATGCAGTTGTTGCAGCAGGTAGCGATTTTTTTTAACGCGGGCACTTTTCTCCCTGTCAGGAAACATCGGGTCGAGGTATATGACCTGAGCCTCTGGCAGAGTCATCATCACGTCAAGACTGCTGCCGGCAGAACACAGATGCATCCTGCTTAATGCTTCCTTTGTTAATAGCGCAGCGGAGGTGTCGCTTCCGCCAGACTGCAACCCTCTCCTGATTCCGTCTTCGAGTAGTGCATGGATCAGTGGCGATTGTTCGATCATTGTTACATGCCAGCCCGCACACGCCAGGATAAACGCGTCCAGACCAAGGCCTGCAGTGGCATCAATTAAATGCGCTGCTGGTGCTATTGGGGATGCGCCAGTATTCAGGGGATGTGCCGTTGTTGTGTTCAGCGGTCGTTGCCCCATCGCTTTGACAACGGCTTCTGCAGACAACGCTTTACTGATTCTATGCTGCAGTGCCGATTCATAAAAGTCTACGCAAAGCACCCCGGCCTGGGGCTCATCAGGTAATCGCAGATAAAGTCGTTCGTTTTGACGCAGCAGTTCTGTTCGCAAGTCCTGTGCCTCCTTCCCGTCATAATTGCTCAGACAGTTGCATAGTGCAGATCATCATTCAGATACACAGGCAGAGCATGCTCAGCAGACAGGCCGCCATCCGTCCAGAATTGATGTGTTGCAAGATCGGCAAGCAGTAATGCATCACATGAGGGATTGAAGTCATGCTCAATAATAGGAGTTTTTAAGTCAGCCAGTAAGGTATGCGCCCACCCTGCCCCTGAAGCAATCCATCGCAAGGGTCTTGTATGTGACTCCTCCGAAGTGACCAGGCTGTCCAGAGTGGTCTGCAATTGTCTGACGTCGAGCATTTGATCAGGTAGTTTTTCTGTCGGGAAACCGGATTTGTCCGACGAGTAAACTGCAAAATAAAACTCGGATTCGCGCGCATGCACACACACAGCAATTAAAGGTATCTCTAATGTGTTTTTCTGATCACGCTTGCGCAGGCTATCGTAGGCCATCATCGCTAAAGATGAGACGCAAACAACCGGACAGCCTGTTCCAAAAGCAAGCCCTTGCGTCACGGCAGCGCCAATACGTAAACCCGTAAAAGATCCTGGTCCACTTATCATGGCAATAGCGTTGATGGACGAAAGTGCAAGGTTATGCTGATTGAGAATACTCTGAACCATGGTTAATACTTCATCAGCATGTTTCCGCGGTTGACTGCTGGTTTGTATGCTGCGGATAACAGATGAGCTCAATCCAACCGAACATTTATCAAAGGCAGTATCAATGGCAAGTATGCTGAAGGTATTAATCTGAGCCGGAGGATGTTTATGAATGTCTGACACTGCGTATTCCGACGTTCTAACTGGATTCGAAGGTTCAGACATCACATCCGGTGAAGCACCGGATGTGATTTGTCTGCGGGGGTATCAGCTTTGAATTGTCGCTTCTGCGGCAGGCGCTGACGGTGCAGCAGGAGCTGGTGCAGCGGCTGCTGGCTTTGAGGCCGCACGCTTGGCAGGCGCCTTCGCCACAGCTGGCTTGGCTGCGACAACCGGTACTTTTTTGGCGGCAGCTGCTTTCACGGCTAAAGGCTTGGTTGCGGCTGGTTTAGCGGCGGCTTTGACAGTAGCAGGTTTTTTCGCAGCTTTGGGTGCAGCAGGTTTTATCACAGCAACTGCTTTTTTACTCGCAGCTTTGGGTGCAGCAGTTTTTTTCGCAGCAACTGCTTTTTTACTCGTTGCTTTGGGTGCAGCAGTTTTTTTCTCAGCAACTGCTTTTTTACTCGCAGCTTTGGGTGCAGCCATGGGTTTAACGGCAGCTTTTTTTGCAGGAGCCTTGACTGCTGCAGGTTTTGCAGCCTGCTTTTTCGCTGATGCCTTTGTTGCCGCTGGTTTTGCTACAGCCTTTTTGGCGACCGGTGATTTCTTAGCTGATTTAGTCGCCGGAGCTACTTTAACGGCAGCTTTTACCGCTGCGGGTTTTACTGCTGCCTTGATGATGGGTGCGCTTTTGGCAGGTTTGACTTTTGCTTTCGCTTTGGCAATTTTCGCCTGGATCGCAGCTTTCTTTGCAGCAGCTTTATCGCGTGTTGCATTTAATTTTGCGGCGGCCTTTGCTTTTGCTGCTGCTTTTTTTGCGGCGGCCTTTTCGCGTACTGCAATTGATTTTGCTAATGACTTGGCTTTGGCAGCAGCTTTTTTAGCAACTGATTTAGCTTTGGCAGCTGCTTTTTTTGCTGCCAATTTTTCTTTGTTCTTTTGTTTTTTGATTCGGGCAGCTTCTTTCGCTGCATCGGCTTTTTTACGCTTCTTCATGAACTGAGCAGCAAATGCTTTAACTGCTTTGTCCAGATCAGCTTGAGCCTTGGCGGCAATCTGAGCCTTACGCGCTTCGGCGGACTGTTTGGTCGCTTCTACTGCAGCTTTTGCTTTTGCAGAATCGGTGACGGTTTTCACCTGCGATTTGGCAGCCTTGAGTTTATCGTTAATGGCGGTCAAGTTTACGGCAGCTTGTTTCGCGGCGGTTTCAGCACTCAGCAAAGCTTTTTTTCCAGCTGCGGTAGTGCTTTTTGCTGCTTTGACTGCTGCGGCCTTCGCTTTGGCTTCAGCGGCTTCCAGTTTCTTTTTTCCGGCTGCAAGTTCTTTTTCAACTTTTGCCAGAGAGGCTTCTGCTTTTGCCAAGGCAGCGTCTTTCAATTTTTTTACTGCTGACACGGCAGACGTTTTCTTTTTCGCTTTAACTTTGGCCATACAATTAACTCTCCATTACTGTGGAAGACAACCACCATCATCACTGAACGCGGACCGATCCACGTTTCGACGGCACGATAACACAAAAAAATATTACCATACAGTGATATGGGGTAAATAACAGATAGTTTACTGGAATAAAGTGGCAGTTATTTGCTCAATACCCGTGCAAGTCTGGAACGAATTTCCTGCACGCTGTCCTGTCCATCAATACTCACTACCTGAACACTGGCGCCGGATTTTTCGAGAGTTTCATAAAAATTAACCAGAGGTTTGGTTTGCTCATGATAAACAGCGAGTCTTTTTCTAACAGTTGCTTCTTTATCATCATCGCGCTGTATTAATGCTTCGCCAGTCAGATCGTCTACGCCTTCCTGTGCAGGAGGATTATGCTTGATGTGATAGATGCGCCCTGACGCAGGATGCACGCGACGGCCACTGAGCCTGCTGACTATTTCCTCATCGTTGACACGAATCTCGATCACTCGATCGATATCGATACCCGCATCCACCATCGCCTGAGCTTGTGGAATTGTGCGTGGAAAACCGTCGAGCAAATAGCCATTTTCGCAATCTGATTGTTTTATGCGTTCTTCAACCAACGCAATAATAATCTCATCCGTTACCAGCCCCCCACTGCTCATCACTCCGGAAACCAATTTGCCGAGATCGCTGCCAGCCTTGACGGCTGCACGCAGCATGTCACCAGTGGAGATCTGCGGGATACCCAGTTCGGAAGTGATAAATTGTGCTTGTGTACCTTTTCCGGCACCCGGGGCTCCCAATAAGATTATGCGCATATCTTCTCCAGTGTTCAGTTTTCAGTTTTCAATAGTAATTTAATTTTTCTGAGCTTTTGCGTCTTGCCACCACTGTTCAAGCAGTGTCATATCACACTCTGCCAGACTTTTATCGGATCTGGCTGCTGTTTGTTCAATGCTTTTGAATCGTGATTCAAATCGTTTGTTTGCATCTCTCAGGCCCGCATCAGGGTCCAGCCCGAGATGTCGGGCGAGGTTGACGCAAGTAAACAGTAAGTCACCCAATTCGTGATGTTGCTGTTCTTTGTTTCCCGATAACACGGCTTCCTTTAATTCGATGACTTCTTCGTCAAGTTTGGCTATCACACCAGCTGCGCTTGACCAGTCAAAACCAACGGACGCAGCTCGTTTTTGAAGTTTTCCTGCTCTGTCCAGCGCGGGCATGGATGTTGCCACATCATCCATTACACTGACAGAGCGGCCTTGCGCCTCACGTACGCGATCCGCATTTTTTATTTTTTCCCAATTGCGCTCAACTTCCTCGGCAGTCAACGATGTTGCCTGACCAAAGCTGCTCAAAGTCCCATCAGGAAAAATATGAGGATGTCGATGTAATAATTTTTGTGTAATCGCCTCAGCAACATCTTCGAGATCAAACCAGCCCTGTTCCTGAGCAATCCGCGCGTAAAATACCACTTGAAACAGCAAATCCCCAAGTTCATCACAGATTTTTTCAGGATTGCCTTGATCTATGGCATCAATCACCTCATAAACTTCTTCAAGTGTATGTCGAGTCAGAGATGAAAGAGTCTGTTTTCTGTCCCATGAGCATCCGCGTTGAGGATCTCTGAGGTTTGCCATCAAGGTAATCAGTGCTTCAATGGCCTCGGTCTGCGAAACATTGTTTTTCACGTTATTGGTCCTCCAGACGCGTTGCCTCTATGACACTGTCAAGGTCGCTCAGGTGATCCAGAGCGCGTGCTAATCGGCTGAATGAGTCAGTTTCAATTTCAAGTTGCATATAAGCTGTGGCAGATTGCCGGTTGCTGCGAGTATTGATTGCCAGTATGTAAATACCTTCGCCTGCCAGTATTGCAGACACATCGCGTAACAGTCCTGTCCGGTCGTGCGCCAGGATGCCCAGGTGCAGATTAAGAGACTGTTGTTCTCGCGAATCTGTCTGCATACCGGCAAATAGGTCACCTGGAGCGACTTCTGTTCTTAACTGTCGCAGAACATCAATCACTTCAGCGACAGCGATCGCACCGGTGCCTACGGACACAAACAGCCCTTCGACACTTTTACAACCCAGTTTGCGCGCAATTTCCTCATAAGGAATATTGCGAATCGCCAGCCTCTTGAATTCAGTCATCAACCAGTCTTGACCATGTTCCAGATTCTGTTCTTTGTTCTGCAATTTGAACCATTGCACAAGCTTTGCGCGCGATCTAGGTGTATTTGCGTAACCAAGGTGCGGTTTAAGCCATTCTCTGTCCGGCATGTTTAATGGATTGGACGTCACTTCTACCCGGTCACCGGTTTTAAGTCGGTAGTTAAGCGGAACAATTTTGTCGTTAACTCGCGCACCAGAACAGTGGTGACCCACTTCCGTGTGTACGTAATACGCAAAATCCAGCGGCGTAGCGCCAGCCATCAAATCAACAACGTGCCCTTCCGGTGTGAATACATATATTCTGTCGTCACCTCGTGCGTCACTGCGCAGTTGCTCTGCCAGGCCGCCAACCATGCCCATTTCGTCGTGCCATGCGAGCACCTGACGTAACCATTCAATTTTGTCTTCAAATCCGTCTTTATAGTTGGGGTCTACAATCCCTTCTTTATACCGCCAATGTGCGCAGACACCCAGTTCAGCATCATCGTCCATTGCATAAGTACGGATCTGTATCTCAAAGACTTTCTGATGCGGGCCGATCACTGCAGTATGCAAAGACTGATATCCATTTTCTTTGGGATTGGCGATGTAATCGTCAAACTCATTCGGAATTACGCGCCAGATATTGTGCACAATACCAAGCGCTGCGTAACAGTCCCTCACTTCGGGGACGAGCACTCTGACTGCACGGATATCATAGATCTGGCTGAAATCCAGTTGTTTGCGCTGCATCTTGCGCCAGATGCTGTAAATACTTTTTGCACGGCCATTTATTTCAGCATCAATGCCTGCACGATTAAACTGCCGGCGCAGCTCTTCAGTGACTTCGGTGATAAATCGTTCCCTGTCTACCCTGCGCTCATCGATCAGACTGGCGATGCGCCTGTAGTTATCGGTTTGCAGGTATCGGAATGATAAGTCCTCCAATTCCCACTTGAGTTGTCCTATACCCAGTCGGTGCGCAAGAGGTGCATAAATATCAAAAACTTCTCTCGCGACGCGCTGACGCTTCTCATCACTGGCATTTTTCACAGAACGTATGGCACAAGTTCTTTCGGCCAGTTTGATTAATGCGACCCTGACATCATCAACCATCGCAAGCAACATCTTGCGGACGTTTTCAACTTGATCCTGGCTTTGACCCAGAACGCGGGTTTTGCTGGTATCAGTCTCATTGATTGCGGCCATGCGCAAAACGCCCTCAAGAAGACGTGCAACACTGTCGCCGAATTCCCGTCTTACCTGTTCAAGCGGTAATCTTGATTCGCGGACAGGCCGATACAACAAAGCCACAACAATCGCTTCACTGTCCAGATGCAGCTGGGCAAGAATCTCCGCCATCTCCAGGCCAGTGCGATAACTGCTGACGCCGGGCGACCAAGCGTTATGCTCTGCAATAGTCTGCTGTTCAAGCTGCCAGCTCAGATGACAGGCTTTTTGCAATTCTTCATGTTTTGCAAGGCCGACATACGTTTCCAGCCGATTCAGCCACTGCTCAAAGTTGACGCTGCCGTCAGGGTTGAACGAGTATTCTCCGCGAACCTGAACCATACAAAAACCTGCTTATTTGACACGCTCAAAACGTGCCATGGATTCGACATGGCCGGTATGGGGAAACATATCCATGACGCCGGCATGAGTCATCCGATACCCTTGTTTGGTCAGTTCTGCGGCATCGCGTGCCAAGGTTGCAGGATTGCAGGAGACGTAGACGATGACTTGTGGAAGCAATTCACGGATTCTGGAGACCAGTTCGATGGCACCTGAGCGCGGTGGATCCAGCAGTAATTTGCTATATCCCGATGTAGCCCAGCGTGTGCTGTCAAAATCTGTGAACAAATCCGCAGAAAAAAACCGCGTGTTCAACAGTTGATTGTTCTGTGCGTTAATCGCCGCGCGCGCAACCATGTCTTCGCTGCCTTCTACGCCGGTGACTGACAGACAGCGTCTGGCCATGGGCAAGGTAAAATTGCCTAGCCCGCAGAACAGATCCAGAACATTGTCGTTTTCTTTCAGATCCAGCAACTCAATCGCTTGTTGGATCATTTTTCGATTGATGTCGGCATTTACTTGAGTAAAGTCACCCGGGAAAAACGCGATGCACAGATCTCCGGTTTCATCAGGCAAAAAATACTGTAAATGATCGTCAGCAGTTTCCGGCCAGAAACGCCTGATGGTAGTGGGGCCGCCGGATTGCAAAAACCATTCAATTTGATGATTGTCTGCGAAGTCACGCAGTTTTTGTCTGTCAGCGTCTGACAAAGGCTCCATGTGTCTTAAAGTCATGGTGACCCGCAGCACACTGTCCAGTTGCTCAGTGGCGACACATGATTTTTCACCAACGGCAATTTCAATCTGCGGGATATCGCGGCACCCTTCCAGCGACAATATCAGTGCGCGTAAGGGTTTGATGAGGTTGCCAACAGCAGGTACCAGCGTTGTGCAGTGGTCCATGTCGGTGATAAACGTGCTGGCTTTTTCCCGAAATCCCACCAGTACGTCCGATTTTTTATGAACATACCTTACAGCCAGGCGCGCTTTTCTTCGATAAGATTGAGTTGAGGATGTCATGGCTGGCAACACGCTGTAATCAACAATACCTGCGGTATGCTTAAGATGATCGAACAAAACCTGTTGTTTCAGTTCTATCTGTGCGTCCAGCCTCATATGTTGCAACAGGCAACCGCCACAAATGGCCGCTACTGAGCAAGGTGCCTGGACACGCTGTTCGGAGGCCTGCAGAACCTGCAAAAGCTTGAGTTCATCAAACTGGCTTCGGCGCGATGTGAATGTAGCGGTGACCGTCTCGCCGGTCAGCGCGCCATCTACAAAAGCGATTTTTCCATCAATCCTTGCTACCCCACGACCTTCGTGGCTCATGCGCTCGATGGTCAGCGTTTCGGGATGTGCAGGCAGGCTTTGACGGCGTCGTCTGTTATTGCTCATAAGCAGGTCTCACTCGCTGAATAGTGGTGTCAGCAGAACACGCCAGTTGACAGGTAACGGTCGCCTCGATCACAAATAATTGCAACGATCACTGCGTTTTCTACTTCTTTACTGATTTGCAGAGCCCCAAAAACTGAACCGCCGGATGACACGCCGCAGAATATGCCTTCCTGTGTTGCTAGCGCTTTCATGGTTCTTTCAGCATCACTCTGGTTTACGTCGATGATCTTGTCTACCCTTTCTGCCTGAAAAATTTTAGGCAGATACTCTTTTTGCCAGCGGCGAATGCCCGGAATTTTTGAACCATCCTGAGGCTGCAGGCCAATAATGTTGACTGCCGGATTTTGTTCCTTCAAAAAGCGGGAAACTCCCATGATGGTGCCAGTTGTTCCCATTGACGCCACAAAGTGTGTAACCTGACCATGCGTGTCACGCCAGATCTCAGGTCCCGTCATCCGATAATGAGCGTCAGGGTTATCCGGATTGGCAAACTGATCGAGTATTTTGCCCTGGCCCTGTTCGGCCATCTGACAGGCCAGGTCGCGGGCACCTTCCATGCCCTGTTTATCATTGACCAGAATCAACTGTGCGCCATATGCAGCCATCGATGCTTTGCGTTCAGCAGACATGCTGTCAGGCATGATCAGAATCATTTTGTAACCGCGGATAGCCGCTACCATGGCCAGCGCAATGCCCGTATTTCCGCTGGTAGCCTCAATCAAGGTATCGCCGGGTTTGATAGTGCCCCGCAACTCCGCCTGTACAATCATATTGTAGGCTGGCCGATCTTTTACCGAGCCGGCCGGGTTATTGCCCTCGAGTTTTACAAGAATTGTATTACTGGTATCACCCTGCAGCCGTTTCAGCCTGACCAATGGAGTATTACCTACAAACGCATCTATCGTGGGATATGACATGATACCTGTCTGGGATTCCAGGAAACTTTTGGCTGACAAGCTTCGCTCATTTGTAGCAGCCCCGATGAACTGACCGGATTTTACCTGTTATCGTGGTCTTGGGGTAGGTTAATGACAGTTGATGAGTTGGCTGAGATAAACAATTGCCGACTGTTGAGCGGCTTTATTCCTAACAGAGGCCTGAGCGCCTGACGCATGAATCGTTTGGCGTCCGATAACAGCGGTTTGTTTTCCTGGATTTCATTGTCGTTTAACAACAGCTGATTCATTTTAATCAGTTGCTCACCTTGAAAGCGATTTGCTTGGGGATTCTCCCTGATTTCATCACATTTTTTCAGTCCGAATTGCGGGTCGAATAAATAGTGCTGATCAGCCAGCACTGTGTTTCCGGTACTGGCATCGATGGTCAGATCAGGGCCATATCCCAACTCCAGCAGCAATCGGTATTCAAATCTTCTGAGCGCGATTTCAATGACTGAATGATTTAGCAGCGACACTAATGTGGTTTGATAAAGACGATAGATCTCCGGGTGAGTCTGTCCGGCTTGCAAAAGTCGGCAAAGTATCTCGTTAAGATACAGCACCGAAAACAGCCTTTCGCCATGAAGTTGAAATACTGGCGCTGCAGGCTCCATTGCCACCATGGTTAATAATTCGCTGCGACCACTCATCGACACCAGTAACGGTTGCAGTGGCTGAAGTAGCGCGCGTTTTTGCGACTTCCCGCCTCTTACACCCCTTGCTACAGCACGCACCAGACCGTAATCCAGGGTCAGAAAATCAACCAACAGGCTGGTATCCCGATATTCGCGTGTGTGCAGGACATAAGCCGGTTGCAACTCAATTTTCCGAATCACCTCAGACCCCGTCTGTTATCAATACTCAGGATAAACTCTGTAATGCTCTTTCATCATCTGCCCATCCTGTTTTCACTTTTACCCACAGGTGCAGCATCACTTTGCTGTCAAACGCAACTTCCATATCCAGCCTGGCAGCTTTACCAATTGATTTCAGCCGATCCCCTTCGTGACCGATGATAATCTGCTTTTGTCCCGGTTTATCGACTAGGATCAGGCCGTGGATGTGAATCACCTGCCCATCGACAACAAATTTTTCGATTTCCACATTGACGTCATACGGCAGTTCATCACCAAGTTGACGCGTTATTTTTTCGCGAATCAATTCAGCTGCAAGAAACTTCGAGCTCCGGTCGGTAATTTGATCTTCCGGAAACATAAACGGACCTTGAGGCAGGTACTTGGCAACACAGTTCTGAACCGTGTCCAGGTTATGACCCGTCAGAACGGCGATGGGTATTACTTCAGCAAAGTTGCGTTTTGCAGCAATTTTCTGGATATGCGGCAAAAGGCGCTCACGATTTTCAATCTGATCACATTTATTGATGAGCAGAATCACAGGGATATTTAGCCTGGCCATGGCATGGAGAACCATTTCATCTTCATCATTAAAAACCAGGCGTTCTACTACAAACAGCACTACATCAACATCCTTTAATACTTCCGCGACAGTCGCATTCATCGCACGGTTTAATGCCCGCTTCTGGTCTTTGTGCAGCCCCGGAGTATCAACATATACAAACTGCACATCCCCTTCAGTTTTTATACCGGTTATTCGGTGTCTGGTGGTTTGAGGTTTGCGGGACGTGATGCTGATTTTTTGCTCAAGCAAATGATTTAATAGCGTCGATTTGCCTACATTAGGGCGGCCGACGATGGCAATAAACCCACAACGTGTATTAATTAATTCACTCATGAACGTGTGCTCTCAGCTTTGATCAGTGGGTTTGCCCGACAAATTTTCAAGATTCATCAACACTTGTTGTGCTGCATGTTGTTCCGCTTCCCGGCGTGACCTTCCGTGCCCGGTGACTGCTTTTTTGAGCAAAGGCACACGACACGACACATAAAATTCCTGTTGGTGCTCATCACCACGGATATCCTGCACTTCGTACAGTGGCAGCGAAAGCGCCTGCGCTTGCATCAGTTCCTGAAGTCTGGTTTTTGAGTCTTTGCTATCCTTCAACTGCTGTTCACCACCCGGTGCAAGCTGAAGTTCGAACAATCTTCGGATGCAGGCTGTGCAGGCTTGCATGCCGCCATCAAGATAAAGTGCGCCGAGTAAAGCCTCCAGGGCATCACATAAAATGGAATCGCGTTGCTGGCCGCCGCTTTTTTGTTCTCCTAGCCCAAGCACAATGATGTCTCCCAGGCCGAGCCTGCGGGCGATAGCCGCCAATGTGCTGCGGTTTACAAGAGATGCCCGCACTTGACTTAACTCACCTTCAGTTGAGTCAGGAAAGCGCTGATAAAGAATCTGCGCCATAATCAGACCCAGTGCCGCATCACCCAGGAACTCAAGCCGTTGATTGTGATGTCGTGCGGCACTTCGATGGGTCAGCGCCAGTGTCAGCAATTCCGCGTTGTTGAATTCATAGTCCAGTGACTGTTGCAGTGTTTTCAACACCTGCTGCTGTGTGGAGTTCATGGAAATGTCTCATCAAATTGCAGTGTAAACACCTGCGTTCCAAACAGCTCAACCGGGTAATTGTACTGAACTTGCAGACGGGTGACGGAACTACGCCGTAATACCTGAATTTGTTCAGTGGTCATTGAATTTATACGTTGCAGGCGCAATCTGGCAACCACATCCTGTTTTAGCTGTAACGCTGCACGAGTATTTATGCCGGGTTCAGTAACGATCAGACGCACTGTCTGGACAATAAAAAAGTGCTCCAGATATGCCTCATACAACTTGCTGGCTGTCAGAGCAAACGCAACCATCAGTGTGACGGCGAGTACGGCCTTGACGGTATTTCGCAGAATCACTCTCAGTAAATGCGCTGGTTACGACTGAAGGTTGGAAGATTAAATCCGGGATCTTTATGCATCCACACCGCGATAGCCTTGCCAACGATATTCTCCTCAGGAACCGGCCCCCAGACTCTGCTGTCGGCGCTGTTGTCGCGGTTATCTCCCATCATAAAGTAATGCCCCGGTGGCACTATCCAACTGGTACGTGACGATCCCCGGGTATCGCTGGCGACAATCTGGGCGTTATGGTTAACAAGCCCCAGCTGCTCATTAAACAGAATACCCGATCGCATACCGACAGCGGTTTCTATCATCACTTCATCGACAATATCCACCTCGAGCTGTTCACCATTAATGCGCAGAATTTTGTTTTCATAGTCAATACGATCCCCTGGCAGGCCTACAACGCGCTTGATGAAATAGCGTGGATCATGGGGCGGGATAAAGACCATCACTTCGCCGCGTTGCGGGGCATTATTCTCCACAATCTTGGTGCCAACTACAGGCAAACGCAAGCCGTAGTGGTACTTGTTTACCAGAATAAAGTCACCCACCTCCAGTGTTGGTATCATTGATCCCGAGGGTATCTGGAACGGTTCAATTACAAAGGAACGCAGCATCAGCACAATGAAAAGAACCGGGAAAAATGACTTTGCGTACTCAACAACGATAGGCTCTTCGGTAGCTCCGGACTTGTTGCGCGCTTTTGCGAACAACAAATGGTCAATCAGCCAGATAACTCCGCAGATGGTGACAAGAATAACCAGAACTAACGAAAAATCTATATCCATCAGCTATCTACCTTGAGAACTGCGAGGAATGCTTCTTGTGGAACCTCAACATTGCCAACCTGTTTCATACGCTTTTTGCCGGCTTTCTGCTTTTCCAGCAATTTCTTCTTACGGCTGACGTCGCCACCATAACACTTCGCTATTACGTTTTTACGTAACGCCTTAACGGTCGAGCGTGCAACAATCTGACCGCCAATCGCGGCCTGGATTGCCACATCAAACATCTGTCTCGGAATCAACTCTTTCATTTTTTCGACCAGCAGGCGTCCTTTATGCTGCGCCTGATCACGATGCACAATCAAAGCCAGTGCATCAACCCTTTCAGAATTGATCAGTACGTCCAACCGTACCAGGCTGGCGGTCTGGAAGCGGATAAAATGATAATCCAGCGAGGCGTAACCGCGACTAGCTGATTTGAGTTTATCAAAAAAGTCCATCACCACTTCTGCCATCGGCAACTCGTATGTGAGCGACACCTGGCTGCCAATAAACTGCATATCGCGTTGGATACCGCGTCTGGCGATACACAGGTTGATGATATTACCGAGATGTTCATGAGGTGTCAGTATGTTAGCGATGACGATGGGTTCGCGGGTTTCAATAATGGAGGCGACCGGCGGCAGCGATGAAGGGCTCTCAACGCGGACTACTTCGTTATTGCGCAACACAACTTCGTATACCACGGTCGGCGCGGTGGTAATCAGATTGATATCGTATTCCCGTTCCAGTCGCTCCTGCACAATTTCCATGTGCAGCATGCCGAGGAAACCGCATCGAAATCCGAATCCAAGCGCATCTGAACTTTCAGGTTCATAAAAAAGTGACGCGTCATTGAGAGTCAACTTCTCAAGGGCGTCACGAAATTCCTCAAAGTCGTCCGCAGAAACCGGGTACAACCCGGCATACACCTGGGGTTGAATGCGTCGGAATCCCTCCAAAGGAAGTGTATCGGGCGTCGAAGACAAGGTGATGGTGTCTCCTACCGGAGCACCTTGAATATCTTTTATCCCCGCAATGATGTAACCCACTTCACCGGCCTGAAGCAACGGCAAGTCATTTCGTTTGGGATTAAAAAAGCCAACATGGTCTACAAGGTGTGCTTTACCGATGCTCTTTGCAATAATCTTGTCGCCCACTTTGAGAGTGCCTTGCATCACTCTGACCAGAGAAACTACCCCGAGGTAATTATCGAACCAGGAGTCTATAATCAATGCTTGCAATGGCGCGCTGCGATCACCTCCAGGCGGTGGAATCAGGCGGATAATTTCTTCGAGGATTTCAATGATACCCATGCCGGTTTTGGCGCTGGCACTGACTGCTGAGGACGCATCAATGCCAATGATCTCTTCGATTTCCATGCGTACCTTGTCTGGATCAGCCTGCGGCAGATCCATCTTGTTCAGTACTGGGATAACCTCAAGCCCTTGCTCGATGGCGGTATAACAGGTGGCAACAGACTGTGCTTCGACCCCCTGCCCTGCGTCGACGACCAGCAAAGCGCCTTCGCACGCGGCCAGAGACCGGGAAACTTCGTAAGAAAAATCGACGTGGCCAGGCGTATCAATGAAATTTAACTGATACCGCTCGCCGTCTTTGGAATCATAAAACAGAGTGACACTCTGTGCTTTGATGGTGATGCCGCGTTCCTTTTCAATATCAAGGGAATCAAGCACTTGCTCACTCATTTCACGGTCGCTCAAGCCGCCGCAATGCTGAATGAAACGATCGGCAAGTGTGGACTTGCCGTGATCGATGTGAGCGATAATGGAAAAATTACGAATACGGCTTAAATCAGTCACTTAACAGAATCACCAATCAGTCGAGAGGCCGCAAGTCTACATGATCTGGTTAGTACTGTCAGCGCAATTCAAGCACCAGAGTTGTTCCCCTGCCTTCTCGTACGACTCTGACCGGCACAAAACCTTCTGCCGGGAGCTCCTCTACGACACGATTAAAATCATCTACATTTTGTATGGCCTGATGATTTAGCGACACAATGACGTCGCCACTCTCCAATCCGGCAGACCTGGCAGGTCCGTCACGCAACTGGTCAACTTGCACACCCCCGTTGGCAAGCGCGGGTGCAGCGGAGCGCAGGTCAGCATCCAGATTCTGTACCGTCAGAGCCAGGCTGTTTCCACGTGGAGCGCTCGGGCGCGTGCCAGTGGATGCCTGATCAGCACCCGGCAAGGAACCCACTATCACTGGGAGTCGGACTGTCTCGCCTTCCCTCAGCACCGTCAGTTCTGCAGACGTTCCCGGGCGAACCTGGCCTACATAAAATGGAAGCTGGGACGACTGTTCAATCTGGATATTGTTAAATGCAAGAATGATATCGTTATTCAGTACACCTGCCTGCTGTGCAGGACTGTCTGGTTGAACTTCATCCACAAACGCGCCGCGTGGTCTGTCCAGGCTGAATGCCTGGGCAAGCGCATTATCTACATCCTTAATCAAAACACCCAACAAACCGCGACTGACGGCCCCAGTTTCTCTTAACTGTTCAACAACGTTCAGCGCCATGTTGCTGGGAATGGCAAACGAAATACCATTTGATCCGCCGGTGCTGCTCAGGATCTGGGAGTTGATACCAATGACCTCGCCGTCCAGATTGAATAACGGCCCGCCTGAGTTTCCCTGATTGATTGCGACGTCTGTCTGGATAAATGAAACATAGTTTGCAGGGCCACGCGAGGGAACATTTCTGGATTTGGCGCTGACTATGCCTGCTGCTGCGGAGAATTCAAGTCCGAAAGGAGAGCCTATTGCCAGCACCCATTCGCCAACACGTACCTGTTCGGAGTCCCCGAATCTGACGGCGCGTAATCCGGTAGCGTTAATCTTGATCAGTGCAACGTCAGATAATTCATCACTGCCGATAATGTCAGCGGCATACTCCCGACGGTCGGTCAGGGTTACGATGATCGTGTCAGCATTCGCCACGACATGATGATTGGTGATGATGTAGCCATCGTCACTCATGATAAAACCTGAACCAACGCCTCCTCTGGGGCGGGTTTGAGCGTCGGGATCAATGGGTAATCCGTCCGGTCTGAGTTGACGCAACAGTTCCTCAATCTCGCCCTGTTGTATGCCTGATGCAACCGGCACGCGTTGAACCGTGGTGATATTTACAATAGTGGCAGCATTGTTTTCTACCAAATCTGCAAAATCCGGCAGGCCTCTTTGGGCAGACGCTGGAGAAGATAACAGGATCAATACTGACACCGAGACAACGAGGGTGGATATAGATGCAGGAAGAGAGCCGACAAGCCGTCCGATAACCGCTACAGTTGATGAGCGTGAATTGTGAGGGGTATCAGTGGTCAGCGTCCTGTTAGGAAAATCTTGCAACAGGCAGGTCGGTTTATTCAGCATTCTGTTTTCCCCAGATTGGATGACAGAGATAGATGGTTGACTGAAAACCGGTCAACCAAAAAAACATGCTGATAAACATACCTCGTTGAATGCATTCATTCAACGTTTGTAAAAAAAATGACTATATCCAGAAAATATAGTCAGGGTTCAGGGGTTGTCGCGCCGTACCTCCTCGATCAACTCGAGATCTGACACAGGCCTCAGCATGGAAGACTCTTCCAATATATTAAATGGTACCGGGGCTTCACTACGACCGGGTATGGAGACACTTCTGATGTAATCATTCAGTCGCTGTTGAGCTTCCTCATCAACAGCAACCTGAACATTTTGCCTTTCAGCCATGTCACGATCTGTTTGCACAGTTGTTGCGGATGAACTGGCGATATCAGGTTGGATGCCGGTTGGGGTCAACACAGACTGCATCCCAACAAATACCGCCAGTGCTACCGACGCAGCGATGGCTAGACGCGCCATATCCCGCTGCCATGGTTTGATGGTTTTCATGGTTGCAGTGTGTAAAACTTGCCCATCTGTCACTTTCAGCGGTTGCTGATCAACCTCCATCATGATGCGATCAAGCAAGGTACCTGAGTTGTCATTCGACAAAGACAGAGATGCGGAGCGCATATCAAGTGGTTCTGCATCAAACGCCGCGCGCGCAAGATTATATCTTTCCCACGTCATGCGAAGTTCCGGCGATGCATCCACCCGGGATAACAACCTTCGCAATTCAAATTCACTGAGTTCGCCATCCATCAGCGCCGACAAAGCCTCTTCGTCAGTCAGCGACAGGTTGCGTTTATCGGTATTCATCAAGTCTGAATCCTTCTGTGCTGTTCTATTCTGCTCTTTCTGATTCATGCAGTTGCCTCATAAGGGATTTGCATTTTCTGACTGACATTAAACCAAGCTTGAACTTGTGACACAGCTAGGACAGCTTATTCAGATTCAAGTTCCCCTGCATCGGAAAAAAGCATTGCTCCAAGCCTCATGGATTCATTGCTTCTTTAACACACTTGTCGATTGCCTCTCTTGCCCGAAATATACGAGACCGCACTGTGCCAACGGGGCAGTCCATAATCTCGGTGATATCTTCATAACTGAGGCCTGAAAATTCACGCAGTGTGAATGCCGTCCTCAGCTCTTCAGGCAGATTAGCAATTGCTTTGTTGATAATTCGTTGCAGATCTTCCTTTTCCATCGTTGCGTCGGGTGTTTCGACATCACGCAATGTACTGGTGTCATCAATCAGCTCGGCATCATCCATATCTACATCAGTACTGGGCGGTCTCCTGCCCCGTGATACCAGATAGTTCTTGGCGGTGTTAACCGCTATCCGGTAAAGCCATGTATAGAATGCGCTCTCCCCTCTGAAGCTCGGCAGTGCCCGATAAGCTTTGAGAAATGCTTCCTGAGCGACATCCTCGGCCTCATGCGGGTCTTTGACAAAGCGACTTATCAAGCCCAGTACCTTGTGCTGATAACGCAACACAAGCAGCGTAAAAGCTCTGGAATCGTTCTGTAGTACTCGCTCTACCAGTTGATTGTCGGTATCCGTGCTTTTCATACAATCGTGACTGACTACCTGTTGATACGTTTTACAGCGGTGACCTGATAATCAATCAGATCGCAGGATATGCAAATGAAGGGAGAGTCTATAGAATTCTGCGTTCTTGCACCACAATGGATACAGATACCTTGTTCGACTTTGACATCCTGATCATTGGCAGTGGTGCAGCAGGCTTGAGTCTTGCGTTAAAAACGGCAGAGTTTGCCAAAGTAGCGGTGTTGAGCAAGGGAACTCTGAGTCAGGGCGCAACTTACTGGGCTCAAGGGGGTATTGCCGCCGTACTCGATGAAAGCGACAGTATTGATGCTCATATTGCAGATACCTTGGACTCAGGTGCCGGACTTTGCCATGAGGACATGGTCAGGCACATTGTTGAGCACAGTCAGCAAGCTATCCAATGGCTGGTTGAGCAAGGTGTGCCCTTCACCGTTTTGACGCCGGAGGAAGCCGGCTCCGGCCCCGCGTCGATGCCATTAAATCGCGACAATCTCAAGCCTCTTCACCTGACTCAGGAAGGTGGCCATAGTCACCGCCGGATTATTCATGCAACCGACGCGACTGGCCGGGCTGTGTTTGAAACACTCAAAGATAGAGCTATGCAAACGCCGGGAATCACACTGTTTGAAAACAGATTGGCGATTGATCTGATCACGTCCGAGAAACTGGGGTTGCCGGGTAAAACTTGCGTGGGTGCTTACGTCTTCAACCCGGATACTGACAAAGTTGAAGTCTTCAAGGCACGCTTTGTGATTCTGGCCAGTGGCGGCGCCAGCAAAGCATATCTGTACACAACAAACCCGGACAGTGCGACGGGTGACGGTATCGCAATGGCATGGCGTGCTGGTTGCCGTGTGGCCAATATGGAATTCAACCAGTTTCACCCAACCTGCCTGTATCACCCGCATGCCAAGTCATTTTTGATTACCGAGGCCTTGCGGGGAGAAGGTGCAACGCTGGAGTTGCCAGATGGCAGTCGTTTTATGCCAGAATTTGATGCGCGGGCGGAGTTAGCACCGCGTGACATTGTGGCGCGCGCGATTGATCATGAAATGAAGCGCCTGGGTTGTGATTGTGTCTATCTCAATATTTCTCATCAGCCGGCGGAGTTTATCAAAGAGCATTTCCCGACTATTTATGCGCGGTGTCTGGAGTATGGTATCGATATTACGCAGGATCGTATTCCGGTTGTTCCCGCCGCCCACTATACCTGCGGCGGAGTGATGGTTGATAAGTGTGGCAGAACCGATATCAGCAATCTGTATGCAATTGGCGAGACCAGCTTTACAGGATTGCACGGCGCCAATCGTATGGCGAGTAACTCGCTTCTTGAGTGTTTTGTGCTGGCGTTTGGTGCGGCCGATGATATCTATTCACGGCTTGATTACATTGAGAAAGTGCCGGTAAGTATTCCGGACTGGGATGAAAGTCGCGTGACCCGCTCGCAGGAAGAAGTGGTTGTTGCGCATAACTGGGATGAGTTGAGACGGGTGATGTGGGACTTTGTTGGCATTGTGCGCAGCGATAGCCGATTGTTAAGGGCCAGCAAACGTATCGATCTGCTTGAGCAGGAAATCTCTTTTCATTATCGTCACTATCTGATCAGTCGTGATTCTCTTGAGTTAAGAAATCTTGTACTGGTTGCCAAGCTGATTGTGGACTGTGCGCTGCTACGTAAAGAAAGCCGCGGTTTGCACTTTAATGTTGATTACCCCGATCTCAGCGATGTTGCTGCCGATACGATTCTCAGACCCTGATTTTTGTCGTGCATCGATATTACAGAGATTGTCTCGCCGACTCAGGCTGCCCGAGTTGTTTTCGGCGATACTGACCCGCAGATAAAAAGCAGCGGATTCTTCGTTGTTCATCATCGCTGCAAGAGTCAGGCAGGATAATCAGCGTGAGGTTGTTGCTCGCTGTTCTGAACTCAAGAACTTGAATCCACGAGAGACAATAGAAGTGAGTCAGTTCTGCTTTAAGCCAGCGCCCATTGCTGAGCTTGAGCGCCATTGACGGTTGCCCGCAGTGTTGCTCAATATCAGTATCGTTCTCAGTGTCACAGGTAAAGCCGCAAATCCACGGCTGCCCTGTTGTCCAGGTCAGACACTGAGCGCACACGAGCAACAATAATCCTGACAGCACTGGTATTGTGATATTCGAGATCGCAAGTCCGTAGATGACGGATAGCATAACGAGTGCACGCAGGCACGCCAGATATCGGGATTGTGTAAAGTGGATATCCATATCCATGGTGATTGCTCAATGTGGCCTGGCGACGCCCGAAACAGCAAACTCACGAATTTTTGCGATGATAATCTGCATCTCTATATCTGGATGCTGGACGCGCTCAACAAGACAAGCAAATAAGTCCTGATCTTCTTCTGTCAGCAAACGTTCATAACGTTTGTGATCAGTCTCATCAAGTTCCGGCAATTTTTTCTCCGCAAAAGGCAGAAGCAGAATATCCAGCTCCCACATGCCTCGGCGACTATGCCAGAGCATTTTTTTGTAGGCGATATCTGATACCATAAAAGCTCCTCAACAGGCGGCATTTTTTGCCGGCTCGACCTCCTTATACTAACTCATAATCCGCTTTGAATCCGGAATAACTATGACGACAATCATTGATACAGATACAGCTGTTGTCGACACCGGTGGCTGGTTTTCGACATTAGATTCCATGGCAATCACTGAAGTAAATGGCGAGGACAGCAGACGCTTTTTACAAGGACAGCTCAGTTGTAACCTGCTGAAACTCAGCGAAGAAAATTCTCTCAGGGGCGCATTGTGTAACCTCAAGGGGCGGGTGATCGCCGATCTCAGAGTACTTTCCAGCGCCAATGCACTGTTGTTGATATCGCGTAGCGATCTTCAGGAAAAAATTCTTGTGACTTTGAATAAGTACCGAGTGTTTTTCAAAACATCATTACGAGCAACCAGTGCGCAGTATTGTGTTTACGGGATTGGTGGCGTCAATCTTGCTGCCACCCTCAATACCCTAGGTATCTCTTTAACCGAAGTTGCCGACAGTTGCGTTCGGGTTCAGGGCATGACATTAATCAGAATGCCTATGTCCTCTTTGTATGCTCTGCCCCGCTTTCTGTTGGTCTTCGAGCGTGGCTCAGAGCAGTCACTAGCGCTTTGGCAAACCCTGCAGCCCTTGCTCGAACAGGTGCCAGAGTCTATGTGGACAATGGCAGATATCAGAACGGGTCAGGCGCATCCTGATCTTAGTCAGTCCGAAGTGTTTACACCTCAGTTGCTGAACTACGATATTAATGGCGCTATCGACTTCAAAAAGGGTTGTTACACAGGACAAGAAATTGTCGCGCGGATGTTTTACAAGGCCGATGCAAAACGCAGGCTTTATTATATGAACAGCAAACCTGTGTCAGGCTCTGATATGAGTGAGGCTGCTTGTGCTCCGGCAGACGATGTTGTCATGTCAGTGAGTTATGCAGATGGCAGTAGTGAAAGTCTGGTTATCCTCAATTGTGAGCAGGCTGAGCAAATGAATAATGTATTCAGTTTCGAATGATTCACTGCATGATCAGAATTTGGCGGGTAACGGGCATCCCAATATTTCTGATGTTGTGCGCATTAATTCATTTTCGGTCACAGTCACTCCATGATCGTGATAAACGCACAGCAACATGGCGTCGAGCAATTGTTTCTTGTCAGCGTATGTGAGCGATTTCAGTTGAGTGGCCGATGATTGAAAACTTGAAAGTGTTAATTGACTGGCCGGTATCAACTCAAGACCTTTGGTTTGCAGTGCATTTGCAGCCGAGTTGAAGGCGAGTTCCGCATCAACGCCCGACAATCCGCCGCTGAAGGTCAATACTGATAAAAATACGCTGAGGTTTTTTTGTTGGTCGCTGAGACTTGTCTGTGCTGCCACATAAACTTGGGCATTAAAATCAAGCATCCTGTCCAAATGATTGCTTACCAACTGGAAAATCAACCAGGAGTGTAAATCAGGCCGGGGATCCGCCTCTATCAGTTTGCTCCAAACCGCACGGATCTGCTTATACTGTTGCACAGTCAATTGCCTGAGTGTGCCAAGGCATAAACTGATCAATGCAAGACGCTGAGCAGGTTCTATCACGGCTTGAATGCGGAACAGTCGGGTGGCTTCAGCGGCAAGGGTTGGGCTGATTACTCCTAACCGTTGTTCAATAACGCTGACACCTGATTGTGTTGACTCAAGATCCTGCCTGAGCATCAGAATACAGATAATCGCTGATGCACCGAGAGCCTCCCTGGCAACACGCTGATACTCAGCAGGCATTTCCTGCAGCAGATGTTTTGCCTGGTTGATGTCTTGTTCATTCGCAGTGCCTGCCCGGCTGACCGCGAATCCAGCTGCCATCAAAGGAGACACATCCGACTCTTGTGTTGGGCGGTATGTGCTGAATTCTGTGCTCCATTCAGGGTCCAGAGCTTCAATGCGTTGCTGCAGCGGTGGATGAGTAGCAAACAGCGCATTGAATCTATGTTTGACGCCTTCGCTGAACAAGGCATGACTGATTTGAGTGGCTGCCGGATTGTCCAGAAAGTGATTGTCGGTATCAACGCCGATACGTTTGAGAGCTCCCGCAATACCAGCGGGATTTCGGGTGTATTGCACAGCCGATGCATCGGCAAGAAATTCACGTTGTCGACTGACAGCTGCCTTAATCAGACCCCCAAAAAATGACCCGGATGCGCCTATTACGACCAATCCAATCCCAAAAATCGCCACGGCTGCATTATTGTCGTTTCGCCTGGATGATGATGCGGCACGCAGCAGATAATGACCCATCATGCCGAGCACCATAATGCCGTGCAGCAAGCCAATCAATCTAAGGTTAAGTCGCATATCTCCATGAAGGATGTGACTGAACTCGTGTGCGATCACTCCTTGGAGCTCGTCCCTGTTAAGCTTTTCAATGGCACCGCGCGTGACCCCAATGACAGCATCTGCACTGGAATGGCCGGCGGCAAAAGCATTAATAGACACTTCCTCCATGATATAAACAGGAGGCACGGCGGTGCCCGATGCAATGGCCATTTCTTCAACAACATTCAACAGCTTTTGTTCGTCTACTGTTTTTGGTGATATCAACAGGCGTGCATTCATCATGTGAGCGACAGCATCACCACCTTGTCTCAGACTGAATGTTTTAAACACACTGCTGACAATAACTACCAACAATACTGCAAGGCTGACCGCGCCATACAGGGCCGGTCCCGGGGGCGTGAGCACAGACCCGACTTCGGTGTAGGTGCCAGAGACACTGAAAATGAGGTAGAGCAACAGGTTTGTTAAAACCAGCAAACTCAGCAGCGACAGCAAAAACAGAAAAACCAGATGCCGCGTGCGGCGTCTGGCAAGGTCTTGGGCTTTGAAAAAATCCATGAGTCCGGAGTTCCGGCAGACGATCAGACTGGTGACTAAAAGCTGACTTTAGGCGCAGCCTGAATCTCAGCAGAATCTGCAAATTCAAGCAGTCCGGCATCAGCACCGTGACCAAATGCAGCAGCGAACACCACAGGCGGAAAACTCTGCCGGTAGGTGTTGTAGTTCATAACCTGATCGTTGTAAGCCTGACGTGCAAAAGCAACTTTGTTCTCAGTTGATGTCAGTTCTTCGCTCAACTGCATCATGTTCTGATTGGCTTTCAGATCCGGATAAGCTTCCATCACCACACTCAGTCTGCCAAGGGCGCCAGCCAGAATGCCCTCTTGTCCCGCCAGTGCTGACATCGCTGCAGGATCGCCAGGATTTGCCGACGCTGCACCAAGGCCTTGTGCTGCGGCGTTGCGTGCTTTAATGACAGCTTCCAACGTGTCGCGCTCATGAGACATGTAGGCTTTGGCTGTTTCCACCAGATTGGGGATGAGGTCGTAGCGACGTTTCAACTGAACTTCAATCTGCGCAAAAGCATTCTGAAAGCGGTTACGCAGGCTGACCAGTTGGTTATAAATACCGATCAGGTAGATGGCGAGAACGACGACTAAAAACAATAAAACGATAACAAAGATTCCCATAGGACACCGACTCCCTTGTCGATTGGTCACCGTGTCTGCGCCAGAGCGCAGCGCCGGGTGGTGCCGCATCACTAATGCCGCAGTCAGAGTTCTTCGCGGCGTTGATTAAGGGCTCGCGTGTCACTGCCTGAGCTGGCAGGGGCAGGAGCGGCCGATGCCTCAGTGTATTTTGTTTGCAGCGTGTTGAGCAAGCGCGAGACTGTTTCAGGCGAACCGGTGTTTTTTGCCAGCAAATCGTACACAACGGGCACAACAAACAACGTCATCAAAGTTGTCATGGTTACCCCTGAGAAAATGACCACGCCTAACAGATTCTGGCTCTCAGAGCCCGCCCCTGTTGCCCAGATCAATGGCAGTGCACCCATCATTGTAGACAATGCCGTCATCAGAACCGGACGCAGCCGCATATCGCAGGCGGTGATCAACGCGTCGCGGAATGACTTGCCCTCATCACGCAACTGATTGGCAAACTCGACGATCAGGATGCCATTTTTGCTGGCGATACCTACAAGAATGATCAGGCCAATATTGGTATAGATATTCAATGTGCCATCCGTTAACAGCAATCCGATCAACGCTCCAAAAATGGCCAGCGGCACGGTGGTCATAATCACCAGCGGATGCACAAAACTTTCGAACTGCGCGGCAAGCACCAGAAACACAACCAGCAATGCCATTGCAAAAATAAACGCGAGGCCCCCACTGGACTCTTTTAATTCCAGTGATTCACCCTTGTAGTTGATCTGTGCGTGTTCAGGCAATTCGCTGCGCACGGTTTCTTCCAGAAACTGCAGACCTTGTTCGAGAGTCACACCCGGTTGCAAACCGCCACTGATGGTAATCGCGCGCATACGCATATATCTGTTCAGTGAGTTTGGCGCCGAAGTATTCGCAACGCTGATCAGGTTGGACAACGGAATCAGTTGCCCTGTGGACTCAGACCTGACATAGATATTGGTCAAGTCATCGGGTGACGCCCGTTGACTTTCTTCGGCCTGCAGAATGACATCATACTCCTCGCCTCGATCAGCAAAGGTTGTGACGCGACTTTCACTCATCATCGCCTGCATTGTCCGGCCAATTGATTGAATGCTGACACCTAGATCGGCTGCGCGGGTTTTATCGACAGTCACTGTCAGTCCCGGCCGGGTCTCAAGATAGTCGGATGTCATGCGGGTGAACAGACCACTGGCCTCGCCGCGAGCTATCAGCAGGTCGCGCCACTCGGCCAGCTCTTCGAAGGTTCTGCCGCCAATGACAAACTGAACCGGCAAACCACCGCCACCACGTACCAGACCCGATCGCATAAACATGTTTATCTGCAGGCCGGGCTGACTGGCCCACGCTGCGCCAAGTTCACCCATTACCTGTTGAGTAGGTTTGTCCCGGCTGTCCCAGTCAGGCAATGCCACAATACTCATACCACTGCTGACGCCACTGCCGCCGCCACCAAAGCCCGGCAACATGGAGACCACACTCTTGACTTCACCGGATTCCAGGTAAGGCATTACTGCGTCCTGCATCTGATTTATCTGATCCTGCATGTAGGACATGCTCGCTCCTTCAGGGCCGGCGACACGTACCAAAAACACGCCTTGATCTTCCGATGGAGCAAATTCGGAGGGCACCTCTTGCCAGAGGAAATACACACCTATGCCAACAAGAAACAGCCCCGCCACAATGACCAGCCGGATCTTCAGCGCAAACTCCAGTGCCTCGTGGTAACCCTGCTGCAACCACTGGAACATCCGATCGACAGCGCGGGTCAGGAAGCTTTCATGCGAGTGACTGTTGAGTAACTTGGAAGCCATCATCGGTGTGAGTGACAACGCCAGAATGGTGGAGACAATGACTGCTCCGCCAATGGTGATGGCAAGTTCGTAAAACAGTATGCCCATGTTGCCTTCCATGAACACAACTGGCACAAACACGGCCAACAGCACCAGCGTTGTTGCGATAACGGCAAACCCGACCTGTCGGGCACCATTATAGGCTGCCAGCAAAGGCGGTTCACCACCTTCTACCCGCCGTTGAATGTTTTCAAGTACCACAATCGAGTCATCAACTATAAGACCTACACATAATACTAACGCCAGTAGCGTAATCAGATTGATTGTCAGTCCGAAGATCAACATGACCATAAAGGCGGACAACAGACACACCGGGATAGTCACTGCCGGAATCAACATGCTGCGCACCGACCCGAGGAACATATAGATCACCAGGCTTACCAGCAGTACGGTCATGATGATGGTGCTGTATACCGAATCAATTGCGTACTCGATAAACTCGGCGTCGCTGTTGGACAGCACTAGTTCCATGTGGTCAGGCAAGGTCTGATTGACCCGATCTGACATCGCCAAGCTTTGACGGAGTACATCCAGACTGTTTGCGGTCGACTGGCGAACTATGCCTATTCCTACCGCATCGACACCATTACCGCGGTAAATAGCACGGTTGCTGGCTGCGCCAAGCTCAATACGGGATACCTCCCCCAACGTGACTAGTTGTCCTTCATTGCCGCGCGAGATGACCAGGCTACGAAAATCATCTGCAGTCTGAAACACTCGGTCAACTCTGACTGTGAACTCACGGTCATTGGAATCCACCCGACCTGCCGGTAATTCAACATTCTGCCGTCGAAGAGCGGATTCAACATCGGTAACGGTAAGCCCGCGCGCTGCTAGCGCCACACGATCCAGCCAGACGCGCATGGCATAACCGCCAGTGCCACGAACCGATACGCTGGCTACTCCGTCAATGACGGCAAACTGATCAACAATGTAACGCTCGGCGTAATCATTGAGCTCCAGAAAAGGCATCTCGGTGCTGACGAGATTAAAAAATGCGATGGGTCTGCCGTCTGCGTCGGCTTTGGCAATTTCTGGCGGATCCACGCCTTCGGGTAATCGACCGACGATGCGCGAGACTTTGTCGCGAATGTCATTGGCTGCCTGATCAATATCACGGCCCACCTGAAATTCCACAGAGACGCGCGAGCTGCCGTCACTGCTGGATGAGTTGATGGAGGTGATCCCCTCAACGCCGTTAATCTGATCTTCAATCAGCTGAGTAATCTGTGCTTCAACGATATCTGCGGAAGCCCCCGGGTAATTGGTACTGACGGATACTACCGGGGGGCTGGTATCGGGATATTCCCGAACCGGTAACTCCATAAAAGACAAAATGCCAAACGCGACCAGCACCAGGCTGATCACTGTCGCAAACACTGGCCGTTTTACTGATATATCTGACAATATCATGATCAATCCCCGCTGCGGATCCGTGAAAGCGCTGCTGTTTCAGGCAAATGTAAGTATCAGGAGCGGTCTTGCAAGGTGTTCGCAGGACTGGCAGCACTGGTCGGTGCTGCGCCTTCCTGATTAACAATCCTTACCCTTGAGCCGGGCCTGACCTGCGCAATACCCTGCGTGACCACTCGTTGACCAGGCACCACGCCAGAGACAATTTCTACGTGGCCGGGGCGTCGGCGGCCAAGCTCAACTTCGATGCGGCGCGCAACACTTTCTTCATCGACTACAAACACATACTGTCTACCTTGGCTGGGCACTACGGCTGCTTCCGGAACCACAATAGCATCGCGGGGATTCAGGGTTAGATCCACCGTCAACAACATCCCCGGGCGCAGCAACCCTGCCGAATTTTCGATTTCCGCTCTGACCTGTACCGAGCGGGTTGAGGCGTCGACTCTTGAGCCAACCGAGGTAACAATGCCCTCGAATGCCTGTCCTCGATAAACAATACTGTTAGCCTTGATGGTTTGTCCCGGTGCCAGTTGTGCCAGATAAACTTCGGCGACATTAAAGTCCAGTTTGATGGTGGAAATATCATCAAGCGTGGTAATGATGGTGTTTGGTGTGACCAGAGATCCTTCGCTGATATTGCGGAACCCAAGGATGCCGGTAAACGGTGCGCGTATAAGCCTGTCATCCATATTGGCGATCACACCTTCAAGGCGTGCCTCAGACGTTTCCCATCGGGTTCGCACATCTTCCAGATCAGTTTGCGAAATGAGATTGGTTTCGATGAGTGACTGAAGCCTGTCGTACTGACGCCTGGCATCGGCCTCCGCTGCACGGGCTTCCGACAGCCGCGCAGCTTCAGCTGTGTTGGTCAATTCCACCAGTACGTCACCTTGTTCAACAAAGGCGCCATCACTGAAGTGAATGGCTGTGACGGTGTCCGACACTTTAGCGGTCAGATTCAGGGACTCATTGGCTTGTGCTGTACCGACTGATTCCACATCATCCGAGAGCATTTCGCGCGCAACAACGGCAACTGTCACCGTTGTCTGACCTATGCCGCCCGGAGGGCCACCCATCATGCCGGGGCCTCCTCCTGCCGGTGCTTGCTGTAACTTGCTATAAAGTCCATACGACAGTGCAATTGCAGCAGCGACGAATACTATCAACAGGGGATGGCGTGTTAAAAAATGCAAGATTCTACTCCTGGGATTGGAAGACTTTCACCTTAACAACATTTCTGATGTATCTACGGTGACAACGTGTGAACCGACCACTGCTATGCGTTAAATAACCTAGTCCTTTCGGCAAAGTGACATTATCTGTCGTCAGAGGGCGGACTGTGTTTCAGGAACTGCAGGACAACGTCGAGCAGCCTGCCTTGTCCACAGCCCAGTCAGGTCTTTTTTGTCCTGCATATGCTTCAGCAGATAATTGCTGGTGGTAAGGTTTTTCAAGTACTCCAAGCAGTTTGCTGAAGACATCTATGTCCCCTGCTTCTGCTGCATCT
>JBFZEG010000063.1:0-6237 GCA_041306975.1 Gammaproteobacteria bacterium
ATCAGCGTGCTGTTGTTGCCATCAGCATCGCGCGCCTGCACCGACATCACCATATAACGGCTGCTGCCGGTGCCAACCGGTTGGCCTTGTGGGTCGAGCACCACATGGCGATCCATAAAAGTAACTGACAGATTCACCTGCGATGGAGAATCCGCAACTGGCGTCATTGACCAGCCTGCTGGCAATAGCGCACGAACCGCATCACCATTAACCCTGAATCCCAAAGAGGTGCGTGTTTCGGCACTCCACTCCACATACGGATCCGCCATTTCCGTCTGGGCGCTGACGCTGGCGCCCCACAACAGACCCGCCAGCGTCAGGGTGATCATGCCAACAATGGTCAATTTTTGAGTTTTCATATGTAGCTCCTTTTTTTGTTTAGCGGTTTTTGATTGGGGACGGGGTTTTTGATTGGGGACGGAGAGATCATTTTTTGATCTCTCCGTCCCCATTTAAACCGCCGTCCCCATTTAAACCGTCCCCATTTAAATCTTTGGAAACCAGTGTTGTGTGCGTTTGGCAAACGCCACCAGCGACAGCATCACCGGCACTTCAACCAGCACGCCTACCACGGTTACCAAGGCTGCACCTGAGTTAAGCCCAAACATTCCAATGGCCACTGCCACTGCCAATTCAAAGAAATTTGATGTACCGATCAGGGCACACGGTGCAGCGATATTAAACGGCACACGCCATAATTTTGCGGCGGTGTAGGCAATGGCAAAAATGCCATAGGATTGAATCAGCAACGGCACCGCGATAAGGCCAATCAATAGCGGTTGATTGAGAATGACTTGCCCTTGAAACCCGAACAGCAGCACCACAGTGGCCAACAAACCCATGACTGACAGCGGTTTCACGCGAGAGGTAAACCGGGATACCGCGGCATCCGCATCAGCCTTGTTCGCAGCACTTCTGCTTATCCTGACGCGTGTCAGAATTCCGGCCAGCAGGGGGATAACAACATATAAACCCACCGACAGGATCAGTGTGTCCCATGGGACCTCTATGTTAGTAACACCCAGCAACAGAGCAACCAACGGCGCAAATGCGAACACCATAATCACATCGTTCAAGGCAACTTGCGCCAGCGTGTAGGTGGCATCACCACGGGTCAGCTGCGACCACACAAACACCATGGCTGTGCACGGCGCCGCCCCAAGCAAGATCAGCCCGGCAATGTATTGGTTGGCATTTTGGGGATCGATCAGATCAATAAACAACACATGAAAGAACAGTACGCCCAAGGCGGCCATGGTAAACGGCTTGATCAGCCAGTTTACCGTCAGCGTAATGATCAGGCCTTTGGGGCGCTCATGAATGCGGCGCAGGCTGGAGAAGTCTACAGCCACCATCATCGGGTAAACCATGAACCAGATCAGCACGGCAACTAAAAAGTTAACCGAACCATATTCGATAGCTGCCAACCCCTGAAATACTTCAGGCAATAAAGTCCCAAGACCGATACCCGCAGCTATACAAGTGGCCACCCAACCCGACAGGTAACGCTCAAAAAAACCAATTCCGTGTGTTTTGTTCATACCACCACATTACAACTACCCACCTAACAACTCAAACAGGGCGTGATGGGTTGGTGAGGAGGCATTGGCGGAGGCATTGGGGACGGAGAGATCAAAAAATGATCTCTCCGTCCCCAATTCAACAAGGGGCTTGACTAATTAATGTTACGGTATAGCATATCTCCGGATGTAATCTGACTCACCAACAACAAGGAGATTTACCCATGTTCCGCTCGCGCCCCTCACTCAGCCTTTTCCAGTCCGCCAGTTTGATCGTGAGCAGTCTTGGTCTTGCCAGCCCGCTGGCGTTGGCTCAAAACGCCGACATCGTGGAAGAGATCATTGTGTCCTCACAGCGCAGTGCGTACCGGGGCGATTTTGCGTTGATGGAAACACCACAGGCTATTCAGGTCATCGACAGCGAGATGATCAACAGTGCGGGCGTGCTCGATCTGACAGAGGCTCTCGACCTGTCAGCAGCGGTGTCGCGACAAAACAATTTTGGCGGATTGTGGAACAGCTTTGCAGTGCGCGGCTTTGCAGGCGACGAAAACCTGCCGAGCAACTACCTTGTTAACGGCTTCAATGCCGGCCGCGGATTTGGTGGTTCGCGTGATATCTCCGGCATCGAAGCCGTTGAGGTTCTGAAAGGGCCATCCGCTGCCTTGTTCGGACGCGGCGAACCCGGTGGCGCAGTCAATCTAGTCACCAAGCGCCCCACCGGCGAAAGCGGCGCCAACGTGCGCGTCAGTCTGGATGAGTTTGGCACTGTGCGCACTGATGGCGACTACACCTCGGGCGTTATCGCCGATCGCGCTGCGTTCCGGCTGGTAGGATTTCAGGAAAATGGCGAGAGCTTTCGCGACACCATCGACTGGAAAGCCCACGGCTTCTCCCCTTCCCTGGTTGTACGACTGAACGACCGCACCAGCGTTGTATACGAAATGGAAGCCTCACGCCGCGAAGTACCCTTTGACCGCGGCGTGGTCGCGGTTAATGGCCAGCTCGGCCTGATACCACCTTCACGCTTCCTCGGTGAACCCGGTGATGGCCCCATGAAGGCCGAGGTGCTGGGTCATCAACTGGAACTCAATCACGACATTAACGACGACTGGAATGTCTTGTTGGGCTTCAACTACCGGGACACGTCATTAAGCGGATTCTCCACCGAACCTGAACTGACGGGCAGCCGCCAGCGCCTGAACCGCGATGGCAAAACACTCACACGCCAGCGCCGCAGCCGTGACTACGATGCGCAGTATCAGGTTCTGCGTGCAGAAGTGAACGGCCAGTTTGAAACTGGCACACTTGCCCACCGGCTGATTGCCGGCGTGGATACCGACCGCTTTGACAATGATCAGGTGTTTGGACGCTACCGCGCACCGGTGCTTGGCCCCAACACCACGCTGCAGCAATCACTGGCGCTGGACATTTTTAACCCGGTTTATGGACAGTTCCCGCTGCCCGCCACGTCACTGCTGACTGACCGGCTGGAAGTGCTGGAAGCCACCGGATTGTATGTGCAAGACCAGATCAATCTCACTGATCAACTGCAAGTGCGCTTGGGTCTGCGCTACGACAGCTTCAGTCAACGCACTGACAATCGCATGAATAACCGCAGCACAAAACAATCTGACAATCGCATCAGCCCGCAGCTCGGACTGGTGTACAGCATTAACGAGCAATTCAGTCTATATGGCACCTTTGGTGAAGGCTTCCGCGCCAACTCCGGTGCAGACTTCTCAGGCAATGCGTTTGCGCCCAATGAAAGCAATTCGATGGAAGCTGGACTGAAGTTCGATGTGCTTGACGGCAATCTGCAAGGTAATCTTGCCGTGTTCCGTCAGGATCAGGAAAACATGCTCAGTGGTGACGCGGTTAACCCCGGCTTTTCCGTGGCCATCGGTGAGGCGCGCAGTACCGGTATAGAATTTGACCTGGCCGGTTCAGTCAATGATTATGACTTTATGGTGTCGTATGCTTTAGTCGATGCTGAGGCAACCAAAGGTGTGCTCGATTTCAACTTCGGCCTGCAGATCAAAGATGGCGACCGTTTGATCAACGTGCCAGAACACTCTTTCAGTGCGCTGCTGAGCCGCGACATTGTGGTAGACGACAGGCCCGTTACGCTCGGCAGTGGTGTCATTTATGTGGGCGACCGTTTGGGCGAGACTGCAACCACGTTTGAATTGCCCGCGTACACCTTGTGGCGGGTATATGCTGCCTTTGAACTGATTCCAAACGTCAGCATCAGAGCCGAGCTCGATAACGCACTCGACAAAGAATACTACACCAACTCATTCTCACCCCTGTGGGTACAACCCGGCACTCCCCGTCGCGCTCGCGTGTCAGCTGAGGTGACGTTCTGATGAGCGGGTATGCCATTGAAGTAAAAAAGCTACACGTGGCACGTCAGGGCACTGAAGTGTTGTCGGATCTGAATTTCCACGTCTCCCCCGGCGAGGTGTTTGCCTTGCTGGGAGGCAATGGTGCGGGCAAATCCACCACTTTGCTGACGTGTATCGGCATGCTTAAACCCAGCCAGGGTGATGTCATCATCTGCGGCAAATCAGCATCAGGCCAGGCAGAAGAAGTGCGCCGCTCGCTGGCCTACCTGTCTGAAAATGCCAGCCTGTATGAACACCTGAGTGCACGTGAGAATCTGCGTTATTTTCTGGAACTTGCTGACATGCAGGTGGATGCTGCTGAGATCGAACAGGCACTGGATACCGTGTCATTGCAACCCGCTGCCCGTGACCGGCGCAGCGCAGGTTTTTCCAAAGGCATGCGCCAGAAAGTCGCCATTGCACTGGCCCTGCTGCGCAAGACTCCGGTACTGTTGCTGGATGAACCCACCTCCGGCCTGGACCCGATTGCGGTGGAAGAGTTTAATCAGTTGCTGAAATCACTGTGCGGGCGTGGCGTGGCGATACTGATGGTGACACATGACCTGTTTGGTGCCTGCGAAGTGTCCTCACGTATTGGCATCCTGCGTGATGGGCGCCTGGTGGATCAGTTTGAGGCCAGCGTTGACAGCCAAGGACAGCGCTTGCATGTGGATGTCGACACCGTCAAACGCGCATTTGCCGGCAAGGAGGCAGCATGAGCATCGCAACGCGTGTGGCCGCTGGCGAATGGCAGCATCTGATACGCACACGTCTGGCGCTGACAGTAATTGTGATGATGCTGGCGCTGATTGCCATCGCAGCCGGCACATCTGCCATTCAACTGTCCAATGAAGCGCAGGTGCGCGCAAGTTATCAGCAAGAAGCTGACGAAGCTTTTCGCAATCAGCCCGCCCGCCACCCGCATCGGGTGGTGCACTACGGTCACTATGTATTCCGCAACCCGGCACCTTTGTCCACCATCGACCCGGGCGTCGACACCTTTACCGGTCGCTCTATTTTCCTGGAAGGTCACCGGCGCAATACCGCAACCTTTGCTGAAGCGCGGGAAACATCGGTGTTAACGCGATTTGGTGCCGTGTCGCCCGCCTTTATGTTGCAGGTCATTACGCCGCTGCTGCTGATCCTGATCGGTTATGGCAGTGTGGTCAGAGAGCGTGAACGTGGCACCTTGCTGCAACTGGTTGCGCAGGGCGTCAGCCCCTCGACGCTGATAAAAGGCAAGGCGCTAGCGATTGGCGGCGTTGCTACACTGGCCGCCGCTCCGCTGCTGATTGCCGTGTTATGGCTGGTCATCAGCTACCCGTCAGAACTGTTATCCGCGCTGGTCATGCTGTCGGGGCACCTGCTATATCTGGCCTTCTGGGTGATGCTGATTGTGGCCGTGTCTGCCTATGCGAAAACCGCGCGCACGGCGCTGATTACGCTGATGATTTTATGGGCTGCCAGCACCATCCTAATTCCACGCATCGCGGCGGATGTTGCCGCCAGTGTGTACCCATCACAGACACAGACGGAAATGGACATTCTGATACAGCGCGATATGCGCACCGTGGGTGACAGCCACAATATCAACGATGCCGGGTTCCAGAGTTTTCAGCAGCAAGTGTTGGAACAGTACGGTGTCAGCCGCATTGAAGACCTGCCGGTGAACTACAGGGGTCTGGTGTCACTGCAAGGTGAAGAGGCCGGCTCAGCGGTGATGAATCGTTACGCCGGTGAACTGCATGCTATCCAGCGCCAGCAATCCACGGTGATGAACGTGTTCTCGCTGGTCAGCCCCTATCTGGCGATTCGCAATCTGTCCATGCGCACAGCCGGCACCGATCTGATCAACCATCAGCGCTTTCTGGATGAGGCGGAAGCGCATCGTTACGCCTTGATTCAGGAACTCAACACACTGCACGCACATGAACTGGATTCTGCCGACGATGCCCAGCGCAGCGTCAATAGTGAAGCAGAACAACGTACACGGGTGAATCCTGAATTCTGGCAGCGGCTGCAGAGTTTCAGTTTTGCGCCCTCTGCAGTTAGCGAACGATTGCAGTCAGCTGCGCCTTTGCTGCTGGTGCTGTTATTGTGGCTGGCGATGGCAGCGGGCCTGATCAGAAAAATAGCTAACAAGGCAGGTAAGGCATGATTTCTGCTAAAGACTTTTCACGTGAGGCGCGCTTTATTGCGGGCAACCGCACCACGCGACTGACCTGGCTGGCCCTGATGGTAATCTGTGTGCTTGCGCTGATGCTGGGACAGGCCGAGATACAGCGACAAATCGACACCATTGAGCGCACTCAGGCACAAGATGAAATTGA
>JBFZEG010000066.1:0-3129 GCA_041306975.1 Gammaproteobacteria bacterium
AGCAGATTCTGCGTACGCAGACGCACGGTGATGCGTTCAGTTGGGAAGTAAGAATACGTCAGATCCAGCGAATGGAACGGCTTCTCAAACGCATCAGGTGAAGGCAAACGACCGCCGTAGAATATGCGCTCGCCGAACACGTTATACAACAATGACGCCGAGTGTTTACCATTGTCAGAGTCAAAACCCAACTGGGTATTCACCACATATTCAGAATGACCGGTCAAGCGACGTTTGAGACTGGTTTGTGATGCGGCCTCGTTAAAACTGATCTCTGAGTCACTCAACACAACGTTGCCGCTGACAAAAAATCCGCGACCGATGTTTCTCAGTCCTTCAAACTCGATGCCGTAAATTTCGCCTGCCAACGCATTATCAAAACTCAACAAACGTCCATCCTGTGGTCCCGGACGTTGCACACGTTCTATGGGGTTGGTGATATCTTTGAGGAACAAAGACACCGTCAGGTTATCGCCGTTGTCAAAAAACAGCTCCGTTCGAAGATCAACGTGATCGATCTCAGAAAATTTAAGATTTGGGTTACCTTGCACTCGGTCATTCAGTTCAGGATCGATAAACTGTACATCGGCGAACTCACGCAGATCCGGACGCACAACCGTTTTTCCGTAACCCAGTCTGATCTGGAAGTTATCCGTACCAAACAAACCATCACGCATGTAAGTCAATGCAGCTGCCGGGTAGAAATCATCTTCACGCAGCGCATAAGTCTGGTCAGGCTGGTTCATGTTAGCAATTACCGCATTCAGTGAATTGCCGCTAAAGTCCAGCAAGTCGAGTGGTAATACGCCTCTGGAAAAATCTTCCCAGCGCAATCCCGCGGTGGCGCGCCAGTTATCCATAAAAAAGGCATCAACTGAGCCAAATGCCGCTGATTTGGTTTCGCCAGCAATGTAACTTTCCGTGCCGAAGTTGGAACCCATATTAACGAAAAAGCCATTGTTAAGGTCTTGCAGATTCTGGTCGCCAAACACCGCCGACGGAAGTCCGTCACGCGCAAACGCTCCCATCACAATATTGGCTGTGTAACCATAGTATTCACGGGCTTTGCGGCTGCGATTATAGCCACCACTGACAGTGCCGTTGGTAAAACCCAGATCAAACTGTGCATCAACCTGATACCCCATGCTCTCAACCGTATCTTCAAGATCGAGGAATGAGAACTGTGCGGAAGAACCCGTATTGACTTGGGTCAGCAGCACGGCATTGGTCGCCGGATTCAACAGGTTTGTACCCTGAACCGAGGTTGCATTCGGGACACTGGTACTCGCTCTGGCATCAGAATAGAACCAGTTCACATCTATGCCGGTGATCGAGTCCAGGAAGGCCGGCATACTGATGCGATCAAGATCATAAGCCTCAAAACGGTGTTCGCCGGTCAACTGATGAACTTCCAATTCGCGCTTTTCAAGACGTGTCTCGTTAGAACGACGCTGACGTCCGCCTGACTGTTGGAAGTCAGGGTTAAAACTCAACACCAGCGCCGACAGGTCTTCGTCATCCTGTAACAGGTAGCTGTTGGTGCCAATGGTGTGCCTGTCCTGCCAGGTGGCACTGAAGTTCACTGCCGCAGTTGTGTTTTCGTTAGTCAGTGTGCGTTGAATGTCACTGAACGACTCCTCAGGATTCGAAAATGTTCGCTCAAACTGATCAGAGTTGCGTGATGACTCACCAATGCTGACGCTGGCAAGCGCGCCCACGGAAAGGTCCTCTGAAAGATCCCAGGCATTGCCCAGCGTTGTTGAAAAATTGGTGTCCGGCTTTAATGAGCGCTCGGCTTCAATGCCAATATCCCGGTTCAAAGAACGCAGCAGATCACGATTTATGCGGATACCTGTGGCAGCCTGAGCGGCGGTTGGCGTGCCTACGCCAGGGAATTCGAAGCGCGTGATATTGGATGGGCTGATATCACCCTGATACTTATTGATGGCGTCCGCAATTGAGGAGGGTAAGCCACCTTGGTCACCTAAATTACGTAAGCCCTTGCCAGAGCTTTCCGAGTCCCAACCAGTACCAACTGACACGTCAAAAACCAGGTCATCAGGGGTGCCGCGCGTGCGGATATCCACGTTCCCGCCACCAAAAGCGGCAGGCTGATCTGCTGAGTAGGCCTTGTGAATCTTGACCGACTCAAGGATTGACGCAGGAATGTAGTCCAGCGGAATCACGTTTCTGCTCAACTCCGGTGATGGAATCTCGGCACCGTTCAGCGTGGCACTCGAATAGCGCTCACCAAGGCCGCGTACATAGATATACTTGCCTTCAACCAGCGTCAGACCCGTTACGCGGCGCAAGGCCATCGCAACATCCGAATCACCAGCGCGGGAGATCTGCTCAATACCCACAATCTCAGCGGCAAATGGCTGCTCGACTCGCTCCATCACGATTGACCGCGCGGCATCGCGCAAGCGCCCCATCACCACAATTTCATCAATTTGTGGCGGAGCAACCTGTGCAGTGGGGGCATCCTGTGCCAGTGCCACCGAAGGTAGTACTGTTGGGCCGGTCACGATCAAAGCAACTGCCAAGGCCAATTTACGCTTCTGCCAATTCAAAGTTTTTTTCATGATATCAATCCGTTTCCGTCAATGTGCTCAAGGCAATGCGGGGATAAGACCTGATGCCTTATCCCCGCCTGGTTACCTGATCTCAATACTCACCGGGGCGGGTATTACAGACCAGTTGTCCATCCGGATACCCAGTCTTGGCCAGCTTTTACAGCACCGATGAAGTCAACGGCTTCAAAGAACGAACTGCTACCAGCTGAGCCTAGCGCTGGAACTGCCGCGGCAGAGAAGTCATCGCGAAGACGGGTTACATCAAACACAGGGACCGTGATCGCAGCACCTGCCGCAGTGGTCATTGATGCTGCGGAGACATAGTTGCGCGGGTTAGTAGGACTCAGGCCGGTGATTACTGTTGCTGGCAGGTTTGCTGTTGCGTCCACAACTGCGTTACCACCATTTACCCACCAGTCGCGAAGATTAAGACCAGCGCTGGACGAGATTTTTATCGCTTCTGTACAAGCAATCACATTACCTGCAGCAACAGAGAAACCCGACTTAATACCGGCAACAGTCTGTGCGTGCTCAACCTCAAAACATTCGTTAC
>JBFZEG010000074.1:0-10585 GCA_041306975.1 Gammaproteobacteria bacterium
GTGCAGGACATCGATAACATTTCCATTCGCGCCTCAAACGGCCAGGTGGTGCCGTTGTCGTCGCTGGTGACCAGCAGTTATGACCGTGGCCCGACGGACATCCGTCGCATTGACGGGCAACGTGTCACCTTTATCAATGCCAACCTGCAAAGCGGCGAGGCGTTGGGTGATGCGGTGGACAGAATTCGTGCAGATCTGGCGCAGATGCCGCTGCCGGATGGTTTTTCTCTGGTGTATGGCGGCCAATACGAGGAGCAGCAGCGAGCTCAGCGCGATTTTGTGATGGCCATTGTGATGGCACTGGTGTTGATTTACATGGTGATGGCCGCACAGTTTGAACGTTATCTAGATCCGCTGATTGTGATGTTGTCCGTGCCGCTGGCGATTGTGGGTGTGGTGCCCATGTTGCTGGCCACCGGTACCACATTGAATATGCAGAGTTTTATGGGGCTGATCATGCTGATTGGTATTGTGGTTAACAATGCCATTTTGCTGGTCGACTATATCAACATGATGCGTCGGGACGAGGGCATGGATCTGGTGCCGGCGGTTATAAAAGCAGGCAAATTGCGCATGAGGCCCATTCTGATGACCACACTGACCACGGTACTGGGATTGATGCCGTTGGCGCTGGGTATCGGGGTTGGCGCAGAAATGCAGGCGTCGCTGGGGCGGGTGGTGATTGGCGGCTTGTTGGCGTCGACGCTGATCACGCTGGTGCTGATTCCGGTGGTGTACGTGGCGGCCTACACGCTGCGCAGCAAAATCAGCGAGCGCATTAGCGGTCGTCGCTCAGCTAATTTTGCACATCGTCATCCACAATCGTAGAAATGGTGTCCTGGTCATGAATCTGTTTCAGGGCGCCGGTGTAGATGTTGTAATGCCATCCCTTTAACTTCAAGGTGCCAGCCTCAACGCGGCTGGCAATCCACGGATAGGTCATCAGGTTGCGCAGTGAGAAGCCAACAGCGGCCTGTTCACAGCGGTTAAAGGTTTTTATGTCATCCAGTTTGTCGGGATCTGCGAGCTGGGAGATGGGCGCAACAATGGACATCCAACGCGCAATAAATGAATCGGGCGCAAGTGTGTCCTGATCGGTTACCAGAGCGCGGATACCGCCGCAGCGGGAATGGCCCAGAACCAGAATTTCAGGTACTTCCAGCACGGTGATGGCAAACTCCAGCGCGGCGCTGGTGCCGTGGTAGGAGCCTCCGGTTTCGTAGGGTGGCACCAGATTGGCCACGTTGCGGATCACAAACAGCTCGCCGGGTTCGGTATCAAAAATCAGCGAAGGTTCCAGACGTGCATCGCAGCAGGTGATCAGTACGTAGGAGGGTTTCTGGTTGCGGGCCAGTTCGCGGATTTTGTCGCGGTTTTCTGCAAAGTAGCCCGCTTTGAAACGTTTGTAACCATCCAGCAATTTATCGCTCATCAAGAATGCCTGTTGTGTTTTTTTATCATTCTGATCTGTCGCACGTTCTGTGACCGACAGACCGTCGGCATTGTAGCTGAGTCGTCGGCGGGTTTCAGCACAGAAAGGCGGCTAATTAACCGTTGCCTGCGACGATCTGTCGCACCTTGTCTGCTGTAAACACGAATCTGATCGGGTAGACTGTCGCGGGTTCCATTATTCGAAGGGAGTAAAAAATGCGACTGAATTCCTGGGTTAAATCATTGCTGATGACCATTGGTGTGGTGGCTGCGGCAGCTGCGTTTTCTGCGACGGCGCTGGCGCACAGCGTTCTGAGCTCGTCAATGCCCGGTGATAAGGCCACTGTCAGCGCGCCGGAAAAACTTGAGCTGACCTTTAACGAACCTGTCCGGGTATTGCGTCTGACTGTGGTTCATGGGGCTGCGCATCAGATCGAATTCGGATTTACGCCGTCTACCGAGCCCACGCAAACGCTCAGTTACGAGTTGCCGGTGATGATGATGGGTGCTCACACGGTGAACTGGACGGTGATTGGTGCCGATGGCCACACGGTAAATGGCACCTTTGGGTTTACAGTAAGCGCAGAAGGTGCTCCGGCACATCAGATGATGCACTCACACGGCAATTCTGAAGAAGCGCCGCATCAGCATCATTGATTGGCTTTGAATAGCGCGGATCAAGCATGAGCGAGTGGGAACTGGCCGGCATACTCAGCAAGGCCATGGTGTATCTGGGTATGCTAGCGGCCATGGGTGGCACGTTTGTACTGATGCTCTGTCGTCATCAACCTGCGTTGATGCTGCTGATCACCCGCCGCTTTCTGATGCCGGCCCTGCTGATCGGGCTAGTCGCTACCTGTCTGTATTTTCTGGTGCAAGTCGGCTCTGTTAACCAACGCGGCATCGCTGGAATGTTTGATCCCTTGATCGGCAGCATCCTCGTTGATACCGAAATCGGGTCGGCTCTGCGCTGGCGCTTAGCTGGTTTTATGCTGGCGCTTATCTGTCTGATACCGGTTAATTTCCCCGGAGTACCTTTGCATCACCGCGCTGTTCAGAGTTTTTGTGTGGCGATGGTATTGGCGGCTGCCGGCAGTTTTATGCTGTCGGTGTCAATTCAGGGCCACAGCAGTGCGCACAGCATGCTCGCGCAAGGTCTGGCGGCCTTGCACGTGCTGGCCATCGGATGCTGGGCGGGTGCTCTGTATCCCTTATATCTGGCGGTCGCTGCAGGCACTGAAGAAACCGGTAACAAAGGACAAGTCGCTGACATGCTGCAACAATTCGGTCAATTCGCATGGCTGATGCTGGCGGTAATGGTGATCACCGGCGTCAGTTTGTTCTGGATGTTGACCGGTGGCTTTGGCACCTTGTTCAGCACTCCTTACGGGCAGCTGTTCAGTGCAAAAGTCCTGCTGGTCGCGGCGATGATGGGGCTGGGTGCCGTGCATAAGTTCCGCTGGGTTCCCCAGCTGCGCGACGCTGCTGAGCAGGTGGCCGACAGCTCAAAGGTTCTCAGGCAGCTGGCGCGCAGCATCCGTTTTGAAACGCTGCTGGCCGTCGTAGTACTGCTGATCACCGCCAGTATGACCAGTATCACCGGCCCTCAGGTTGGTTGATCAACATAAAACTGGCCAGGGAAATCACCGACGCCACCAGCATCAACAGCAACATCGGGTATACCGTGCCATTAAACAACAACGCCACCAATTGTGCTGCCATGGCTGACAAGGCCATCTGCAGGAATCCGGTCAGACCAGAAGCGCTTCCAGCCATATTCGGGAATTCATTGATCGCGCCCGCCTGAGCATTAGGCAGTGATATGCCATTGCCAAACGTTGTCAGTGAAACCGGTATAAACAAGGCCAGCGGGTGAATTACCCCGACAACATGCAACAGCAATGCAATCACAATGCCTGCAATACTGAGCTTGGAACCCATGGCAATCATGCGCTGGATACCCATGCGCTTTGACAGGCTGCGTGCCACATAATTGCCGGCCATAAAGGCGGCGGGCACCATCACAAAATAGTATCCGTATTCATTGGGCGGGCGTTTCAGCACCGACACCATGATTTCCGGCGCAGCCGAAATGAATGTAAAAAACACCACGGAGACAAACGCCACATTAAAGGCGTATGCCGAAAAAACCCGTGAGCCGAACAAGCTGGCGAAGCCCCTAAACATGCTGGCGACGCCGGTAAAGGGCACGGGCCCCGACAGTGTTTCCGGCAGAAATTTAACCATGGCAACCAGCATCACCAAGGCGACAACGGCCACCAGATAAAAGATGGAATGCCAGTCATAACGCACCAACAGTTCACCACCCACCAGCGGTGAAATCATCGGCATCACCACCATGACCATCACCAGTGTGGCAATAATGCCGGCGGCGTCAGCAGCGTCATACACGTCACGCACAATCGCGCGCGCCAGCACCAGTCCCACTGCACCCCCGGCGGCCTGCACAATGCGCCCGGCAATCAACCATTCAATGGAGCCCGCCAGCATACACAGACCCGAACCCAGCACCGTGATTGAGATGCCGGTCAGCATCACCGGACGTCTGCCAAAGCGATCGGACAAAGGCCCATAGATCAGCGTGGCCAGGGCGATGGAGAGCATCGACAAGCTCAAGGTCAGCTGCGCGGTTCCGGTACTGACACCAAAATTCTCCCGGACGATAGGGATGGCCGGCAACATGATCTGCATGGCAACGGGGCCCAGTGCAGAGGCGGCCGCCAGCAATAAAATCATGCTGCGACTGAGCGAACGGGGAGTGGTGTGCATTGTGTGAGTGCTAAGAGCGTCCTGAAAGTTGCCGAGTGATCAACGCGGTGATTGCGTGGTCTGGTCTGCGGAGGGATTGTTGACCTGATTGCTGAAGATGACACTGTTGCCCAGCAGTGCCAGCCGTTGAGTGCGGCTGATATCGAAGGACAGACTGAAAGTGCCTTCATGAAACTGTTGCACAAGGCGTTGGGCATCGCTGTATCCGGTGGTGTCAATCGAGGGCGCCTCCTCAAAGGTTTCCGTGGCCGCCAGTTGGATGCAGGACAAGGCATCACCGCTGCTGTCGCGCAGGCACAGGGTTTGAGAATCATCCGCCAGCAATTCCAGTGGCAGACCCTGCGGTTGGATGATCAGGCGCGGCGAGTCGTCCAGATAACCGCGCAAATCATCCACAAACGCATCGGTACGGCCATTGGCCATAAAATTGACTGGAATGGCGGTGCCGGTTCTGCGCGGCAGGCCCGGGTCGTGGCGCAAGGCATAGGCAAAGTGTTCGAGCGCAGCGCTGTGTTGATTATCCCGCCACAACGCGTTGGCCAGGCGCAGGGACACCCTTGCCCGCAGCAATACTTCTTGCGCCGGCAACAGGCGCAGTGCCTGCTCGGCGGCGTCTTGCACCAGCGCTTGATTGCCGCGCACAGCGAGAATCTCAGTCTGGTAGGCAAAGAAGTAACCTTCATTAAGCACAAACACGCCCTGCGCGGCAGCCGTACTCAGCAGATTCTGCATAACGCCGGCGCCCATCAGTTCAACCAGCTCGGACTCAATCCATTCAGGGATATGCACATCCAGCGGTGCATAAGGGCGCATGCGGTTCTGCAGCGTTTCCTGATTGGCAAACAGTGACGCTGCCAGTCTGCCGGCCCGCCAGGACTGGAAACGAGCCGCTTGTGCTTCGATTCGCAGACGTCCGCTGAGCCACCAGGATTCCAATGCCGCCCGCTCACGCAGGCGCTCGTAACGCTGTCGATGCGCCATACTGTTGACCAGTGCCGCCACCGAATCCTTTTGTGCTTCGTCGGCGGTATAAGAGCCGGTGCGGTCAGGCTGATTGAGCGCCGCTTGTGTGAGGCGCGCGGCATCATCAGGGTATCCGGCCAGCAACAGGAAAATGGCACTGACCAGAAAGTGATCGCCGCGATTCATCACACCGACCAAGGGGCTCTGGGCATCACGCCACACCAGCATGCGATCCAGTGCATCGCGTGCACTGTCATATCGCGCCTGATTCATGTACAGGTAAAGTTTATAGACCCAGGGGTTGCCAACACTCTCCGGATCAATCTGCCGGGATGCGCGGTTGAGATAGTCCTCGGCCTCCTGAAAACGTAACAGATTTAATGACACTTCCGAGGCATTGAGCAGATGCACGGTATCAAGATCTGCCTCAGCGTCTGCCAAGGCAATGCTTTCATCCTCGCCCATGGCATTTTCGCAGGCCTGTAATGACTCATTGGGGCGCAGATCTGCCAGCTCCACGGCGCACAGGGTGTTCCAGGCGCGGCTGCGGTCGCGGGCATTATCACTGTTGGCCAGCACGCGTTCGGCACTGGCGCGGGCTTCATCGTATTGTTTCAGTTTGATCAGCGGCCAGCCGCGGAACGACTCCACATCCTGGCCATAAAATTCACCAATCAGCTCCAGATAACGCAGTGATTCCAGTTGATTTCCGATCAACTGGTGGGCATACGACAATTGGCTGAGTGTGAGGTAATGCCACTCCAGATTGCCGGACTCGACGGCGCGGCCCAGGCTGGAATAGGGCATCAGTGATTCGGCAACGTTCAGGTGAAACAGTGCCCGCGGCAGGTTGCCCTCAACGCGGAACAGCACCTCTGCCAGAGCAAACTGAGCGGCTGGCGATTCAGGTTGCTCGCTCACCCATTGTTGAGCGAGTTCGCGTGCCCGCACGTTCTCACCCAGCGCCAATGCATCACACACGCCCAGCGCACTGCGATCGGTAATGCCGTTCATGCCAAAACACAGGATCTGGCTGGACGGCATGTCAATGCCATCCAGATCCTGTGCCTGTACCTGAACCTGCAGTCCTGCACTGAGGCTGAGCACAAAGGCCGCGCTCAGGGCTGTGTGCAGCGCGGTTCTCAATGTGGTTCTTAATGTGGTTCTTAATGTCGCGCCCTGAGTAGTGCTCGGGGCGACATCAAGCAGTGGTGGTTTAATCACAGTTGCACCGTCAGTCCTTGGGATTTAATGTGCTGCGCGCCAGAGTTTCCATGGGAACACGCATACAATCCCGCAGGATTTTCGCAAAATCAGCTGAGCCGGGCGCCAGTTCGACCCGGTGTGTCAGCACGTGCGGCAACAGAGTTTCCAGATCATCCGCATTCACATAACTGCGGCCGCGCATGGCAGCCAACACCTGCAGCGCGGGCAGTATCAGCACCAGGCTGCGTGTTGAGTTGCCTTGCAGGATGCGCTCATCGGCGCGCAGGATTCTGGAAATGTCGACCAGTGCGGTTTTGATGGCTGACGAAATATAGATACCTGTATCAATGGCATGCCGGGCCTGCAGGATCTCGGTGCGGCCAACGTGGATGCGAGTAGCGGTTTTGTCACGACGCGATTGCCAGGTATTGAGTACTTCCAGTTCGGCATCACGCTCAACATGCACCATGCGCAGCTTGAACAGAAAACGATCCAGCTGCGGCGTGGGCAGGGGGTAGGTGCCGACCAGATCCAGCGGGTTCTGCGTGGCGATCACAAAAAACAGCGGGTCCAGCGCATAGGTCTGGTTGTCGACGGTGACCTGTTTTTCGCCCATGGCTTCCAGCATGGCAGCCTGTACTTTAGGGGAGGTACGGTTAATCTCATCGGCCAGCACCACATGCGCAAAAATAGGCCCGTGACGAAAGTGAAAGCTGTTGGTGCTGGCATCAAATACCGCGCTGCCGGTGACGTCCGAGGGTAACAGGTCGGGAGTAAACTGAATGCGGCGGAACGGGACAATAGGCACGGTTGAGCGCTTGTGATCGGCGGCCTGATCATCGGTGATGGCTTCCCCCAGCGCTTTGGCGAGGGTGGTTTTGCCAGAACCGGGAAAATCTTCCAACAGCACATGGCCATCGGACAACAGCGCAATCAGCGCCAGTTCAATCACATCGTCGCGCCCCAGCACCTGTGCTTTGACGGCGTTGGTCAGCCGTGCCATGACCTCACGCGCCTGGTCAAGATCAGAGCTGTGTACAGTTTCAACTTCCATGACTTGCATTCATCACTCCACGAACCAGATTTTTAATTGTCAGTATTGATTGGGAAACAGATCGGTAAACCGTGACATGCGCCTTATCGACTCAGCACCCAGGGTAACGGGTGAGCAATCGCCAGGGCGCTTTGCCACCAGCGCTGCTGGGTCTTCAATTGGTTACGTAGCGCAGCGCTTTGCCCCAGCCACTGTTGCCTGCTGATACCAGCGCCAGTGTTGCGGGCGCCCGCGTCGCCGCCTGACATGGCCAGAGCCGGATCAAAGGCGTACCCGGGGGCCGCAGACAGATGCCAATGACTGAGGGTCTGGAAAGCCGGCAGTGTTTTGCTGACGCGTCGGGCAAAGGCTTCGCGGCTTTCGCCAAGGCGCCGGCGGATGCCATGGGCAGCCAGCGTGTCCAGAGCTGAGCGATAGGCAAGTCGATACAAAGTATGTTCATTCGCCCACCCCAGGCAGCTTGCCCGGTAGACACGAACGGCATAGGCCAGTAACACCGCTGCCAGCGCCATGGCCAGCAACAATCGCAAGGTCAGTGCCCAGTTGATGGCTGAGGTACCCGCCTGATCGTCCAGAAATGCCTGAAAGGCGGCATCGTCGCGCAACATATCACCCAGCATCTGCTGCAAGGAGTCCTGCGGTTCAACACTCATGTCAACCAGGGTCTGACGGGGCGCCGGATCAACAATCACCCAGCCAAGATCCTGCAGATAAATTTCCGGCCAGGCATGTCCATTCACCGCCTGAATCAGCAGCGCTGACCCCCCGGCCCGATTGGCTGCAGGCACTGAGTAGCCCACGCCAACCCGCGCCAGAATACCCAGACTGCGGTACAGGTAAGTCGCAGAGTAGGCAAAATGCACGCAGTACCCGGTCAGGTCACCAAACAGGAAAGACGCCGCCGGATCAACCGCATAGGCGTGTTCGTTTTTCAGGCTGTAGATGCCGTTTTCATCCAGCCAGGCTTTGATGGCCATGGCTTTGGCATAAGGATCGTCTGCAAACTCGGGACGCAGCGTGGCGGTCAGCTGGCGTGCAAACTCACCGTAACGCGGGTCATCCGGCATTTCCAGATACTCGGCCCACTGCTGTAATGTCCAGTCACTGGAACCGGCTTTGCGCCCGACCAGATCCGGAAAATCAAACTCAGGCACCAGCGACTCCACCGTGTAGGTTTGTCTGAAACGCAGGCTGTTGGGATTGGGTGCGGGTTCAAAACGCACCGGAGCATCCAGCCCGAACGGACTGCGATGCGGCGCCAGCAGGCCAATGGTGGTGGTGACGCGGCGGCGGAGTTCCGGGGCTGGCACTTCACCGGAGACATCCACCGGGCTGGACGGGAACTGCGACACCAGATCCTGATCAAGATCGGGATTTTCAGCGGTCCACAACAAGGTGCCGTTGAACTCGGAATACGCTGATTCACGGAAATAGTAAGCGCCGCCCGCCGGCTCGTAGTCATCCCGGAACAATACCACGGCAACCGGCGCCTCGCGGTCGCTGGCGTTGTTTTCGCCATCTCTGAACGGACTGTCATTGTTGGCACTGCTACCGCTGCCTTCGGTGCCGGTCAGGCCAAGATCATTGGTCAGCTGCGGAGTTGGCATGCCAAAAAATTGCACAAAAAACAGCAGTGAGAAACATAAGGTCGCCAGGATGCCTGCGTGATAGGGCAAGCGCCGATGCTGATTTTCCATCATCAGCAGGATGGCCAGTGCCAGCACGGCAGCAACGCCAATGCCCATCAGAATGGTAGAAGGATCGAGGCCGCGTATCAGTGCAAAGTCGCCGATGAAGTAGGGCCTGTCGATCATGCCGCGCTGATGCGCGGCCAGGGTGATTACAAAGGCACAGGCGACAAACAGCAGTTCAGGAATCGCGCCCCAACTGTGACGGCGGGCGGTGTGCCGCAGGGCAATGGCCACGGCGGCCGCAAGCGTAAACCAATAAACAGATTGACCGCTCTGATACAAAACCATCGCGCCCAGCAGGTTTGCCAGGGCCGCGCTTTGCAGCAACATACCGGTCATCACACTGGTCACTGCCAGCGTCAACGCCAGCAATAACAGCAGTGCCGGGGCGCGTATCTGCAACAAAGTGCTGGTGTCGCGCTGTTGCCGGTCTACCCACAAACACGCCAGCAGGCAGCCGATCGCGCCAGCGGCTGAACCGGTGACAGTAGTCAGCGGTGTGCTCAGTACCCAGCAAGCCATGGCCAGTATCAAGCCACGGATCAGACTCTGCACGAGTTTGCCGGGCGTCGCAGCAGCCGAATTGTTCAAAGCGCTTTGGTGAATGGTTTTACTCATGGCGTTGGACATTAAACCCTTTTCAAACGTTGGTCAAAAGACTGCCCGCTTTGCCTGTCGATTAACAGCACATAAGCTCCGCGGCGACTGAAATCGGCCATCAGATTCTGCAACGCTGTGCTGTCAACCCCGGGAGGATCACCCTGCGCGGAGTTCTCCAGCACTATTTTCTTAAACGTTTTGCCCAGCGATGCCGGACTCTCGTTGATCAGACCGTCCGCGGCCAACACAATCGAAAACGGTCCGGCATGACGCGCCAGTGTCTGCTGCAAGGGCGCAACCCACGGGCCTGTGGTTGCGGGTGCAAACACAATACAGGCACTGTGTGCAGAAGCATTGCCATGTTGACCCTGACCGCGCAGGAATTCTTCCAGTCCATAGCTGTTTTGCTGGCCGGGTTTGCGCGAACCGGCAATCAATGGGAGCGCCGCTGCCGTGGTGCTGGCAACATAATCACTGCCGTCCGCACCAAAAATCCAGGGTGAACCCAAGGCGCCATGAGTGACTGCAAACCTTGCCACCCCGGCCGCGGCTTCATCCGCCGGCCCAGTGATCAGATACGCCAGCGTGCGTTCTGCATAAAACACACTGCGTTCGGCCAATCGCACGTTCAGATGTCGGTTGCGGGCGTACACGCGCCAAAGGATGTCGCGTGTGGAGTCGCCGGGTGCATAACGACGGATATCCATACGGTCGCCTTCGGGCAGGCCTGCCGGATTGGGAATACCATCCTCCGCATCCATTGATCGTAGTACCGGCAACGTGCGCAGTTTGCCGGTCAACGGCAGAATCTGCCACTGTGCCGGCTGTGTCTCATGCCAGCTGAAGCGAC
>JBFZEG010000162.1:0-14506 GCA_041306975.1 Gammaproteobacteria bacterium
AAGCCATTGTTATCTGCCAGCGTCATGTAATAACTGACAAAATCACCCGGCTGCACCACTAGATCTTCCATAAAAATCATCTGGTTGCCGGTAATATTTCGAGTTTTTTCTACGGGCAGAAAATCAATTGCCCTTTCGTCCGCGCCAACTACGCTGTAATGCAACTGAAACTCGCTGAGGCCGTAGTCATCAGTTGCTTCGACCTGCAGAATCACTTCTTCAAGAGGCATGACATCCTGGTCACGGCCTGGGCTGTGCAGCGCCAGAACGGGCGGCTGATCTGCAATGGAGCGGATATAAAACACGTCAGCGTCTTCACTTTGCAGCTGATCGAAGTCGGTTGCGATGATGCGATAGCCGGTGTCACGTGACACGGTCAGGGCGGCGGCGCCATTCAGCCCGTCAATCACCAACGGAATGCGGCTGTCATCGTCAAACACGATCTCCGCCTGCTGCACAGCTTTGTTAAATAACACATTCAGCACAACTTCTGTGCCTTCGGGGGCGACCATATCGCCACCGTCTTCTTCCTGAAGATTCTCGATACCGGTGTATGCCGGATAGGTATAAGCCAGATCAATCTGCTCGGCGCGGGGAAGATCATAGAGCGTAATGGAATACTGGCGGCTGCGCTGCCCGCCATCAACGCCCTCCTGCTCATCAATGCTGACGTAATAAATCAGATCTTCCTCAACAGCCGGCATGTAGTAAGAGTACGCAGCACCGTTGCTGCCACTGCCCTCTTCACGCATCGCCACGTCGTACCAGTTAAGCTGATCTGACTGCATTCGCAGGCGAATGTTGTTGCCGGGCAAGGCGTTTTCTATCCTCACATTGATGCTGGCTGATCGCCCGCGCTGCATGCGAATATCACCCGGTTCCACAGTAATGACCCGTTCAAGTGGCTCTGCCGGCACCTCGGGAACAGCCACCTCCACGGAGACCGGCCGCAGCGAAAACGGCCATAACAACTGTGCACCTGCGCGCAGCAAAGCATCTGAACTGATAAAAGCCATGAGGGTGACAACGGTCGCCAGCGCGGCTGCAGACGCAGACAGGTAAGGCGTGCGCCGATCAGAAACCTGCTGGAGCTGCTGCTCCTGGACGCGCAAATGCTCAACAGCATCGACCCACAGTTGTTCTACAAACTGGGCTGACACACCCGCCTTTTGCGAGGCATCGCTGTCGGGGGAGAATTCCAGCGAGGTCAGCAGCCGCTGCTCCAGATCTGGCATGCGCGACTCAATAATGCCGGCCAATTGCCTGTCATCTGCCCGCAACCTGCGCAGTGCAGCTAGATAACGCCAAACCAGCGCCACGCTGGCGCCCACCGTGATGATCAGCAACAGCAGTTGCAATCCATAGGACCCTGGTAGCCAAAGACTGAGCAGACTCATGCCCAGTACCAGGGCTGCGAGGGCCGTCAGCAGCAGCCCTGTCTGATGCAGAAGTACCAATAAAGTGCGGCGGCGACCCACGTCTGCCAGACTGGCGCGCAAGTTGGTTATGGTGGCTTGGGAGGATTGGTTAGACATAATCAGGCGGCTCTGCTCTGGTATTACAGGACTGATACGTACAATGACAGCCAGCGGTTTTTTTCTCGTGTCGAGCCCAACTATCCCATTACTCGACCGGACAAGGCAAGCAAATCTGTCGTAGACCACACTCGGTCTGACGACAAATTTCAGACGCTTAAAAAAGGTTTGTAATAGTCTGAATTTTCAGGAAATACATGGATTTCAGCAGCACGCATTGCTTCACACAACGCTGCCAACCCGTTGTACGGCAGCATGGTCTTTAATGTGTGTGCGGTCGGAATGGGCAAGCGGATGCGCCCTGCACTGTTTTCTTGCAGCGCTGCCGCCGGACTCAACCACTGATAGTCGAGAATCTCGTCGTCATCCACCACAATGTCCACATCCTCATGCAGTGGGCATAAAAAGAACCAGGTGGCATATCGGCGCGGCAAGCCCACGGGTGTTGTCCAGTGGGCTATGTGTATCAGATGCTCAGGGACAATGTGCAACCCCGCTTCTTCACGGCTTTCACGGATACAGGCGTTGATCGCTGCGCGGTAATGGGATTCTGCGTCTTCCAGTGACTCATAGCCGGCCGGATAGTCACAGGCATCCACCTTGCCACCGGGAAATACCCACGCCCCGCCTTCAAAACTGAGCGTGGAGTTGCGTCTCAACAATAAGGTCTGCACGCCTTCAACAGTCTCGCGCACGATCACTACCGTGCTGGCGGGCCTTGGTGTCATGGCTATCCCCTGTTCCTTGGTACCGTGTGATCAGGCCTTGGTCGTCATCGCCTTGGCCTGATCCGCGCGAATGGCTTTAACTGAGTCGCGTTTTTCCAACAGGCTCAGCAAATCCCTGACACCGGGCTCAGTGGCAAACACATCCCAGTTCAGTGCCTTTTTGGTCACGCGAGTCACCAGCCCAACACTAAACAGGAAATAAAAATCAGCATAGCTCATCTCACTACCAGCCAGATAAGGGCCGTAGTTGGCCAACTTGGCCAGCGCCGCAAAACCTTTCACCAGCTCTTTGTGTACAGACTCTTTTTCCGCCTCACTGGCCGGGCGCCCAAAAAACACGTCTCCATAAAGTCTTCGGGCTGGGAGTTCTATGTACAGTTCAAGGTAACGGATCAGTTCACGGACTTTTGCGCGCTCAAAAGGATCCGCCGGGTAAAACGACGGGCCAAGACCCAGGCTGTCCAGATAATCAATAATCACTTCAGTTTCGGTCAGAAAACCCTGCTCGGTTTCAATACAGGGTACTTTGCCCATGGGGCTGCGCGATAGATACTCGCTTTCCTGACTGGGGCGCACGGTCACTTCCTCGAACTCCATGCCCTTTTCAATCAGCGCCATTTTGACCATGTTGTAGTAGTTACTGACGGCAAAACCATAAAGCTTGATCATCTGACAATTTCCTTTTTTAATTTGTGTTTGAGTACTTTACCGGACGGCGCTGTGGGCAGCGGCTCCATAAATTCAATGCGCGACGGACGTTTATAGGCGGTCAGCAATGGCCTGATAAAGGCCTGCAGCGTCGCCTCATCGAGCTGACTGCCGGCTGTGCGCTGCACATAGGCCAGCACATTTTCATTACCTTCCACAGGTTCTCCGATGACCGCACATAACAATACCTGCGGATGTTTGGAGATGACACCTTCGACTTCCGGAGGGTATACGTTAAAACCCGAATGAATGATCAATTCTTTGCTGCGGCCGGCGATATGAATGTTGCCATCATCGTCAAGGCGCACCAGATCGCCGGTATTCAGAAATCCATGCGCATCAATGGCTGCGGCGGTAGCAACGGGATTACGGTAATAACCCAGCATGACATTGGGGCCACGCACATGCAGCTCACCGACCTCGCCCTGCGCAACATCGCGCCCATCGGCACTGACCACACGAATTTCCAGTCCCGGCAAGGGCTTACCCACGCTGCAATTATCCAGCGGCTCATTAAAACGCACCTGGCTGATGGTGGGTGCACTTTCGGTCATACCATAGCCGTTCAGCAGCGGCAGCCCGAATAATTGTTCGGTCTTCAGTTTTATTGCCGGGTCCAAAGGCGCTCCACCACTGTACATAAAGCGCAGCCGCGGCCATAACTGTGTGCGCTGGGCATCTGTAATGCCGCGTTCGCGCGCATGATCAACCAGCTTGGCGAACATCGCGGGCACCCCAAACACACCGCTAACACCGTGCGTTTCAAAATTACTGAAGCACAGGGCCGGATCAAAACGATCAGCAACAATCAGTTCAGCGCCAGCATACAGAGCCGCCAGAAACACCGCCGAGATGCCAAATACGTGGGACACCGGCAATACCAGATAGATTTTGTCATCTGACTTCAATCCACGCAGCGCACCACTGACAGCGGCCACATACAACATATTGCGGTGCGTTAACATCACTCCTTTGGGATCACCCGTGGTACCGGTGGTGTATATCAGGGTGAAAACACCCTGTTCACCCAGAGACAGCGCTTCGGCACGCTCACTCACCGGCAGTTTGCGAATGCCCGCCATCGTGCCGGCCAACGGCTGCTGCTCACAGTGCGCCTTGCCGGCAAACGCCGACCAGTGGGTGGCCGCGGCAGCAGAATCCAGCACGTAGATCGCCAGTCGTGGCTCACAATGCACACAAATTCTGTCAATCTCGGCACTGGCCATGCGCGCATTAACCACCACCGGCCACGCACCCAGTTCACTGAGGGCCAGAATGATCACCAGCACGGGCACACAGTTCTCGTTGATCAGCAACACTCTGTCCCCCGCCTTAACACCCAGGGCGAGCAGCTGCCCCTGTGTCTGACGAATTTCCGCGGCCAGATCCGCGTAATTCAGATGCCGCCCGGTATGATCACGAACAGCCGGTGCCGATGGCGTGACGCGGGCGCGCTCAAAAACCGGTGCGCTTACTTTTGCTGGCAACGACGCCATCAAGGCTGCCGGAGATTGACCCAGCAGTTGTTCATCATTAGATTGCATAACGAATTATCAAGACCTCAAAATCCATGGTTCCAAATTCCAGCTCTGACACACACCTAAAGATTTTACTGCTGAGTGCTTATGATGCGGGCAGTCATCAGCAATGGCGACAAACGCTGTGTGAGATGTTTGCGCACTGCCACTGGACTTGCCTGACGCTGCCAGCCCGGCACTTTGCCTGGCGCGTGCGCGGCAATAGTTTGAGCTGGGCATTTAACCATCGGCATGAGCTGACTGACAACTACGATCTGGTGATCGCCACCTCACTGACCGATCTGGCCAGTCTGCGGGGTTTTGTGCCGGCACTGGCTGGCATCCCCACGTTGGTGTACTTCCACGAAAATCAATTTGCCTATCCGCCAAGCGCTGACCAGCACACCTCCGTGGAGCCAGCCATGGTGAACCTGTACAGCGCGTTGTGCGCCGATCATGTGGCCTTTAACAGTGAATGGAATCGGCAAAGCTTTCTGCTTGGAGCCCAGCGTCTGCTGAGCAAACTACCCGATCACGTACCACCCGGTCTGACCGAGCTTATTTACAACCGATCATCGGTATTGCCCGTGCCTTTGCCAGATCAACTGTTTTTGCCCCGGCAGCAAGCGCAGCGCCCGCACGCAGGTCCGTTGCAGATTGTCTGGAATCACCGCCACGAGTATGACAAAGGGCCTGATCTATTGCTGCTGATTGTCAGAGAGTTGATTCTGGGGACGCAGCCGTTCCGATTGCATGTGTTGGGCCAGCGCTTTCGCCGCCGCCCAGAGGCTTTTGATGAGCTGGATGCTGTCCTGCATGAGTATTACCAGCGCGATGGGATCGAGCCAGGTGTCAATCAATACATGACATCCCGGACAGATTACCAGCAGCTGCTGATGCGATCGGACATTGTGTTGTCCACCGCGTTGCATGATTTCCAGGGATTATCGATGCTGGAAGCCGTTGCCTTGGGCTGTTACGCCGTTGCACCTGATGCCCTTGCCTATCCAGAATATCTGCCCGAAGACGGGCTGTTTGCAGTCGCTGGACTGGATTTGCCAACCCAGGCGCGCGGCGCAGCACAAACCATTCAGCGACATGCGCAATCGCTGCTGATCAGCGGCAACCCGGCTCTCAATCACCAGGATTACGCTGCCCGACTCAGTGTCAGCGCGCTGCGATCATCATGGCAACAAACCTTGCAGGGGCTGTTGAAATCATGATTTGCGGCATGACATACCCAAACCGGGCTTAAACTGCTTGTCCTTTTTACCGTCCAGCGGCTACAGTTCTGCACAGGATTTTGACCTTATCGACCTGATGGAGTACGTATGCTTAAACCAGCACAGCCAATTGCAACAACCAGCCTGCTGGTCAGACCCTTTGTTCACGCACAACGGCTGCTGACAAAAAGACTGCTGACAAAAGGACTGCGAAATTGCACGGTGATGGCAGGTCTGTTGCTGCTCTCCAGCCAAAACCCCATCCATGCACAACAAGTTCCACCGTCTGCTGATGCCGCCTCAGATGCTGCATCAGATACGACAGAGCAGGACAATGACGCCGCATTTGTCGCCTGGCTGGCAGAATTTCGGGTAGCGGCGCTGGAGCGCGGCATCAGCGCTGAAACACTGGATCGTATACTACCGACCATCAGCCAGGAACGTCAGGTTGTGCAGGCAGACCGCAGTCAGGCTGAATTTGTAAACACCTATGCCAACTATTTGCAGCGGGTGAACTCTGATCGTATTGAAGCCGGCAAGCGGCTGATGCAAACGCATGGCGACATGATCCGCCGGGTATCGGCAGAGTACGGTGTTCAGCATCGCTTTGTGGTGGCCATCATGGGCCTGGAGAGCAACTACGGTGCTTTTCCCATCACCCAGCCGCTGTTCAGTGTCATCGCAACACTGGCCTATGATGGTCGTCGGGGCGAGATGTTCCGCAATGAACTGTTTGCAGCGCTGGAAATTGTAGATCGCGGACTGGCAACGCCGGACATGATGAAAAGCTCATGGGCCGGTGCGCTGGGCATCATCCAGTTCACGCCCAGCAGCTTTTTGCGACTGGCTGTTGATCACAACAAGGACGGCAGAATTGACTTATGGAGCATGGGACCCGATGTCATTGCGTCGGTCGCCAACTATCTGCGCTCACATGGCTGGCAGCAGGATCAAACCTGGGGACGCGTGGTCAGTCTGCCGCCAGGTGGTGAACAATCCCTGCAAGCACCGCAGCAAGCTGGGCTGACGCCGGATGCGGCTTGTCAGTCGTTTACCACAACAGGCGCATGGCGCACTCTGAACGACTGGCAAGAACTGGGTGTCCGCCGCGCCAATGGCAGCGTATTGCCTACCCGCAATTTGCAGGCCGCATTGATCATTGGCGACGAGGGTGATGACAAAGGATACCTGGTTTACCGCAACTTCTGCTCGATCATGCGCTACAACCCGGCGTTTCGTTACGCACTGTCGGTTGGGCTATTGGCAGATGCCATCGATGACATAAGGGACTGATGCCGGGCATCAGGCCCCGTCTACCCGGGCAACAATCGGGAATACGATGGTCTGACCCACACGCACACGGGTGAAATCCAGATCAGGGTTGTACTGGCGCAACAACCACAATGGCACGGCATAACGCTGCCGCGCCAGTACATCGATGGTTTCATTCGCGGCCAACTGATGGCGGTTAACGTCCGCAATGCGGTATTGCCGGAAAAAACTCTCCTGAGCAGCCAGATGGAACTGACGTCGGCGCAGCTCAAATTGTTCACCAGCGACCTGCGCGGGCAACTTGAAGCGCTGCCCAACAATCAGCGACTGATTGGCGCGCATGCCATTGGCTGTGCGCAGTGCCTGAACACTGGTGCCCGCCCATTCAGACAGATGGCCAAGAGTCTCAGCGGCCTGAATTTCCACGGTATTGTCTGCCGCTACCGAATAATCAGCGGGATCTGCCGCCAGCGCTTGAGCTGCCAATTCATTGTCAACAGTGGCGTTTTCAACAAGTTCGGCTTCAACAGCGGATGCCACATCGGCAGCAGCAACAACCGGCACATCTACCGCATCACGATAAGCTGCTGCCAACACGCGGGCATCACCTTCGGCTGGTAACCGCAGCTGCTGACCGATCGCCAGCCGATCAGGGTTAGTCAGCCCGTTCACCTGCATCAAAGCCGCCTCACTGACACGATAGCGACGCGCAATCGAGGACACCGTATCACCAGACCTGACCGCATACGCGGCACCAGGCTCCACGGCGACAGGTTCAGCCGCCGCCAGCGTTTGCGTAATCATGTTGGTATCGTGCGGCAACAGCAGCAACTGGCCCACACGAATCCGATGAGCATCAGTCAGTTGATTCAGTGATACCAGTTGCGAGACCGATGTATTAAAGCGCGAGGCAATCCCGGACAGGCTGTCGCCACGTTGAATCGTGTAATTGATGTCCGGTGTCTGGAATGCGTAGAGCTCGCCGCCGGGGATTCGGTTGACCAGCGACGCCAGCGAACCATTAATCGAATGCGTCTGTATCTTAAGTTTGTATCCCTTGGGGATACGCTTGCCTCCCTCCCAGACCACCGGTCGCAAGGCGGGATTGTCAAACTTCAGCTGATCAAGGGTGACACCCAGAGCGCCTGCCAGGACATCGGCCTCAACATAGGCCGGCAACTCCATCTCGTCATACTCAGGTGCAGGATCCAGATGCAACACCCCGAACAGGGCCTGCGCCTGCCGCTCAAGATCAAGAACCGCGAGGAATTGCGGATAAAAGTTGCGACCGGCAAAACCAAAAGACGCGCCTTTGTAGCGCTGAATGACCTGACCGATATCATCAGTTCCCAATTCACGTTTGGCGCGCGCCATACCGCCCGTGCCATGGTTGTAAGCGGTTAACGCCAAGGGCCAGTTGTCCAGTATTCCGTAGTTGTATTCCAGCAGACTCATGGCGGCATAAGTCGCCGCATACGGATCCATGCGCTCATCAACGATGTGGTCAATACGCATAAATCGCTGGCCGGTGGAACGAATAAACTGCCACATACCCGCTGCGTTGGCATGAGAGTAGGCACCGGGATGGAACGAAGACTCTACGTGAGGCAGGGCGCCCAACTCAACCGGCAGACCGCGTTCACGTGCAACGCGCTCAATATGTTCCCGGTAAGCCCCTGAGCGAATCAACCCTTCTACAAAACGGTCAGATTGCCCTAACTGAAAACGTACATTGGTGACGGCGGCGGCCAGGCGGGTATTACTGACACCCGGACCTCCCCACGCATCGAGTATCTGCTGTTGCGTCAGCGTCAGCCCTTCGCGTTTTCCACTGGCGAGTATCTGCAGGTCTTCTTCAATACGTCGGCGAAAGCCTTCAATCTGCTCGCGGTTAAAATCAACTCGCCGGTAAATGACTGACAGATCCTCGGCGTCGTGCAAAAAACCGCTGTCGGTATCCACTTCCGTATACACGCGCGTCCAGAACTTGATGGCCGGCTCGATCTCCGCAGGCCGCGGAAACAGGGGATTTCGGTCAGTGTTGTAAAGTGAGGGGGCTTCCTGTGCGACGGATAAGTGACTGAACGACACTGTAAATGCCAATAAAAACAGCGTGATGACTAAGGGCCCAACATCACGCAGACTGAATTTTACTGAACTCATAGTCAAACTGATCCGGTTAAAGCTAAAGAGGGTATAAACGGCTGTGCAGTGATCTTGCCTTTGGTCACCGGCAGTGTCAACCATGCATGGATTTTCACTTGTACAACACACAAACACATCCACTATACTGCGCACCCCGTTTCCGGATGAGCACCTCTGATGAGCGAGAACAAAAAACTGGCAACAGCCAGCCTCGAGACTCTGTATCGCATCTTTACAGTGCCGGAAGCGCCTGACTCAACCCTGGGTAAAATTGATCAGTCTATCTCGCAGAATCTGACCGGATTCCTGTCGGAACACATCGTGGCTGCCGAGCGCAGTCTGGCGGATATCGAGCGTGACTTCGCCGATCCGCATATCCCTGAACAACCGACGTTTGTCTCAGACCAGATTCAGTTTGTGCTGGATAAACTGGTTGCGCAGTCAGTGCATATCTCGGCACCCAGTTTTGTTGGTCACATGGCTTCAGCCTTGCCCTACTTTATGCTGCCACTGTCGCGCATCATGATGGCGTTGAATCAGAATCTGGTAAAAGTGGAAACCTCCAAAGCGTTTACGCCCATGGAGAGACAGGTGATTGGCATGATCCATCATCTGATTTATCAACAAAACGATGATTTTTACAGTACCTGGATGCATGACCGCTCCCATGCGCTGGGCAGTTTCTGCTCGGGTGGCACCATCGCCAATCTCACCGCGCTGTGGGCGGCACGTAATAATGTCTTGGCTCCCCGCGACGGTTTTGCGGGAATAGGCCAGGAAGGGCTGATGTCTGGCATGCAGCACTATGGCTATCAAGGTCTCGCAATCCTGGTGTCCGAGCGCGGTCATTACTCACTGGGTAAAGCGGCTGACATTCTGGGTATCGGACGGCGCTCACTGATTCCTGTCGAAACGGATACACGCAACAAAGTGCGCACCGACCTGCTGGCACGCAAGTGCGATGAACTTGCGGCACAAAATATCAAGGTGATGGCCATTATCGGCATCGTGGGTACCTCTGAAACCGGCAGTGTTGACCCGCTGGATGCCATTGCCGATATTGCCGAGGAGCGTCGGATCCACTTCCATGTTGATTCCGCCTGGGGCGGCCCTACCCTGTTTTCCCGTACACACCGGCCTCTTTTAAAAGGTATCGAGCGAGCCGACTCCGTCACCTTTGATGCCCACAAACAGCTCTATGTGCCTATGGGTGCTGGAATTTGTGTATTCAAAAATCCGCAGACACTGGCGAATGTGAAGCATCATGCGGAGTACATCATCCGCAAGGGCTCCAAAGATCTCGGCAGTCATACTGTGGAAGGATCACGTCCCGGCATGGCGATTCTAGTGCACTCCGGTTTGCATATCATCGGACGACAGGGCTACGAGTTACTGATTGATCAGGGCATTCAAAAGGCCCGCGCATTTGCGCAGATGATCAACGCTAACCCAGACTTCGAATTGATCAGTGAACCCGAACTCAACATCCTGACCTACCGCTACGTTCCGCAAGATATTCAACGCGCGCTGCTGGATGCACCCGCCAGCCTGCGCAGCGAGGTGAATGACCAGCTCAATGTATTAACCAAGCGCATACAGAAAACCCAGCGTGGTTACGGCCGCTCATTTGTATCGCGAACCAAACTGAATCCGGTCAAACACGGGCGCGACCCGGTGATTGTGTTCAGAACCGTGCTGGCCAACCCATTGACCACGATGGAAATCCTGCAAGACATGCTGGCGGAGCAGCAAGAGATCGTGAAAGAGCCGCAAATTCAGCAGCTGATCAAGCAGATTCGTAATACCTTTTGCGGTTGCTGACAGTTCGTTAAGCTTTCCGCTTTCAGAACTTCGTAGCGCCGGCCCTCTCCCGAATCAGGGCAGTTCCTCACAACGACGCCTTTGGCGTCTTTATTGTTGTTCGCTCTCTGCCCTGATCCGGGAGAGGGCCTGTGTCTGTGCAGCTTCTGAGACTTGCGCCGCGCACCACAAGCAGTCGGCTCACCGGGCGGTGAGCGAAGAACAATCAGGCGCGAAGCGCCGTTCTGAGGAACCACCCGGTGAGCCGACTGCGCATCCCCCGAGCAACAATCAGGCGCGTAGCGCCGTTGCGAGGAATGCTCCACTACAGCTGTGGCCGCTCCACCAAGAAAAAAGCATTAAAGCTCAGGGAGTAGAATCAATCTCACTGCTGTCACGCACCAACACAGCCACATCTTCCTTGCTGATTTTGAAGTACATCAGGAAATTACAGGCGATGAACAGCGACGTGAAGAACCCCACACTGACACCAACAATTAAAGACAGAGAGAAGCTATAGATCGCCTCGCCGCCCACGATAAACATTGCCCAAAGCGCCAACAAGGTTGTAAACGATGTTGCGAATGAACGAACCAATACCTGATTCAGTGAATGGTTGATAATAAACTCGATACTGGAAGTTCTGGCAGATCGCAGGTTCTCTCGAACCCGATCAAAAACCACGATACTGTCGTTTAATGAATAACCAATAACAGCTAATAACGCCGCAAGCGTGGTCAGGTCAAAACTGATTTCGAACAGCGAAATCACACCCAACACAACAATCACGTCGTGCAAAAGTGCGGCGACCGCAGAGACGCCAAACTTGTATTGAAAGCGTATCGCCACGTAAAACATGATGATCAGCATCGCTGTCAAAACAGCCAGCGCTGCCTGCTCGGTCAGTTCTGAGCCTACACGAGGACCCACAAATTCAGAGCGACGCAATTCAACCGGCGTAGCACTGTTTGCAGACAATACCGCTAGTACATCGACTCCCATAGAGGATGCGGCATCAGACATCTGTGAGCTGTCAGTGTCTTCAACCGGCAGTCGCACCAGAACATCGCGATCAGAGCCAAAGGTCACCACCGTTGCATCAACAAAGCCGTTATCCACCAGTTGCCGCCGGACATCCTCCGGGTTAACTGCCTCTGTATAACCAACCTCAATCAGCGTTCCCGCGGTGAAGTCCAGTCCAAGCTCAAAACCCTTCACTACAATGGTAATCAGAAAAAAAGTGATGAGAAGAAAGGAAAAGCCGCCAGTGACGCGGCGCACCTTGGGGCTCATAAAATCAATATCGTTCTTAAGCAGGGCCATGTTGGTATGCCTGTGATTTAAATGCTGTTAGTGCCGTTTGTCGGCAATGCTTTGATTGACGGTCCAATAGCAAGGTTCTTGATCTGACGTCCACCGTAGAAAGTGTTGATCATCAGTCGCGTTACCATGATCGCGGAGAATTGCGAGGTCATGAGGCCCACCATCAGGGTAATGGCGAACCCTTTGACCGGGCCGGAACCCACCGTGAACAGTACCATCGCAACCAGAAAGGTGGTGATGTTGGCGTCAAAAATGGTGCCGAATGCTCGTGAGAAACCCGAATCGATCGCACTCTGTGGCGACAGACCGGCGGCAATCTCCTCTCTGATTCGACTGAATATCAATACGTTAGCATCCACTGCCATACCGATCGTCAACACGATACCGAAGATGCCTGGCAGTGTCAGTGTGGCTGAAATGATGGACATAACTGCAGACAGCAGCACAACGTTGGTCGCCAGCGCGATGACGGCGGCAACACCAAACCAGCGGTAGTAGTACAACATGAACAAAGTCACCAACAGGTAACCTATTGCGACAGCCCTGGCTCCCTGATTAATGTTCTCCTGACCGAGGCTTGGCCCCACTGTGCGCTCCTCAACGAAGTACATAGGGGCTGCCAGCGCACCCGACCGGATCAACAATGACAGATCATTGGCTTCACGCTGACTGAGGCCGGTAATCACAAATTCGCGGCCAAGTGCAGCACGAATCACCGCATGACTGATCAGGCGGCTTTCTTCATAGGATTCCTGTTGCTCGACCATAACGCCATTTTCGTCAGCAACAAACACTGAACGGGTTCTGGTTTCGTTTAACAGGATGTCCATGGGGCGACCGATATTCTCGCGGGTCACACGGTTGAACTGCTCACCACCCTGCGCATCCAGATTGATCACCACCTGAGGCTGACCATACTGGTCGAGAGCGGAACGCACGTTGCTGACGCGATCGCCTTGCAGGATGACATCGTTGTCGACGCGGATAGATTGCCCTTCATAGTCATACAGCGTGTAGCTGTTGGCAGCGGCGCCGACATCTGCTTCCAGGTGAAACTGCAAGGTTGCAATTCGCTGCAGAATCCGCTTGGCCTGCGCGGTGTCCTGCACGCCGGGCAGTTGCACAACCAGTCGATTGACACCCTGGCGCTGCACAACCGGCTCGGAAACACCCAGCGAGTCAACACGACTCAGAATGGTTGTCTGGTTGGCTGCAATCGTGTCTTCCTGCATTTGTGTAATGCTTTCCGGCGTCATGGTCAGTACCAGAATGTACTGATCATCACGCTCACGTTCCTGTATCAACAGATCGATATAACCTTCCCTGATCAGGGCACGCGCCTGTGTTCGTGACTCATCATCATCAAAACGCAGTTCCAAGGAATCCGTACCGCTGACACTCATCTGTCGGGTACGGATACGCTCAGCCCGCAGTTCCTGACGAATGGTACTCAGTGTGTTTTCCATGCGCCGGGTCAGCGCCTCTTCCATGTCGATTTCCATCAGGAAATGCACACCGCCCTGCAAATCAAGGCCGAGGTTCATCTTGCTGGCACCCACCGCCCGCAGCCAGCCCGGGGTGGTTGGCGCGAGGTTCAATGCAATGATGTAGCCACTACCAAGTGTCTGCTCAATCAACGCCTTGCCGCGTAGCTGATCCTCAAGACTGGCAAAGCGCACGAGGCCGCCGTTAGAGTTGATCTCCTCCCCAAACCACGCCATATCTGCCGCGCGCAGAGCATCAGTGACCATGCCGAGGTCCATGTCTGTTATCGGGTCATTTTCGTGCGAAATCTGCAGAGCCGGATCATCCGGATACAGGTTAGGTATCGCGTAGATAAAGGCGAGGACAACAATGCCCACCACCATCAGGTTTTTCCAGAGAGGAAACTTGTTCAGCATGTTGGGTAAACCTTTACTGCTTAATGGTGGTCAGGCACCGTGACGCGACATGCGCGCCCGGTTCCCTTACGAATTTGAATTATCGATAGATTTAATGGTGCCTTTGGGCAAGGCTGCCGCAACAGATGATTTTTGCAGATTCAGTTCAACACCATTGGCCACTTCAACAGTGATGTACTCACCGCTGACTTTGGTTACTTTACCCAGAATGCCACCACTGGTCAGCACCTCGTCGCCTTTGCCCAGCGCGCTGACCAACTCACGATGTTCTTTGGCACGCTTGGATTGTGGTCGCCACAGGATCAGGTAAAACAGGACAAACATACCGCCAATAAACAGTAAATTAAAAAGGCC
>JBFZEG010000092.1:0-5779 GCA_041306975.1 Gammaproteobacteria bacterium
GAGCAGAATTTTTAAATGCAATCAATGCATTCTTTCAGTATGATAGCCGGTCTTTTCCGAGGCTGAATTGTTACTATTGACCAGCCCGGATCAATTCAGGATTAATCAGCATACCAAATCAGGTAGATAAGGCAGGGTCAGGCTATGGCACGTATTACCGTAGAAGATTGTCTGAGCAAGGTCGACAATCGCTTTCAGCTGGTGATGATCTCCAGCAAACGCGCTCGTCAGCTGCAAACCGGCGGCAAAGATGCATTAGTTCCGGAAGATAACGATAAACCAACCGTTATTGCATTACGTGAAATTGCAGAAGGTCTGGTGGATGTAAGCATTCTGAACAGTCGCTCCACAGCCGTTCGTGAAATTCCCGAGGCTGATCTGGATGCAACGGCAGCCATGATGGGCGCAATCATTGCGGAAATCGAGCCGGAAGCGGCTGACGAGCCCCTTCACGACGACGAGTAATACTCGCAGGAGTCGGCTTGTGGCGTTAACAATCGACTCTCTTGCCAGCAGCCTGTCTGGCTACCTGGCGACCGATCAGGTGAACAGTGTCCGCCGCGCCTACTTCTACGCTGAGCAGGCGCATGATGGACAATTCCGTCGTAGTGGCGAACCTTACGTCACACACCCCCTCGCCGTCGCCAATATCCTCTGTGACATGCACATGGACCATCAAAGCCTGATGGCGGCCATGCTGCATGATGTCATTGAAGACACCGGTGTCAGTAAAACCGCGATCAAAGGCCAGTTTGGCGATACCGTGGCTGACATGGTTGATGGCGTGAGTAAACTCAACAAAATCACCTTTAGTAGCCACGCCGAAGCGCAGGCCGAAAACTTCCAGAAAATGGCGCTGGCCATGGCGCGTGATCTGCGTGTGATTCTGGTAAAACTGGCTGACCGCCTGCACAACATGCGCACGCTTGATGTGCTGAGCCCTGAAAAGCGTCGACGTATTGCACGCGAAACACTGGATATTTACGCCCCGATTGCCAACCGCCTCGGCATGAACGCCGTCAGAGTCGAGTTTGAAGAGCTTGGTTTTGCGGCACTGCATCCGATGCGTGCGCGTCGTCTTGATGCCGCCGTCAAATCTGTGCGCGGCAATCGCAAGGAAATCGTCAAACAGATTCAAACCGCAATTGAAGCCTGCCTGGCACGCGAAGGACTGCCTGGGCGCACCATCGGGCGCGAGAAACATCTGTACAGCATTTACGAAAAAATGCGCAGCAAGCGTAAACCTTTTTCGGAGATTATGGATGTTTATGCTTTCCGTATCGTGGTGGACTCAGTGGACACCTGTTACCGGGTTTTAGGCGCTGTTCACAACCTGTTCAAACCTGTTCCCGGCAGATTCAAGGACTATATCGCCATCCCCAAGGCAAACGGTTACCAGTCCCTGCATACCACTTTGTTTGGCATGCACGGTGTGCCCATTGAAATTCAGATCCGTACTGAAGAAATGGAGGCCATGGCCAATAATGGTATCGCTGCTCACTGGTTATACAAATCATCCGATGATATCTCCACCAACGCCCACATCCGCGCCCGGCAGTGGGTAAATGGTCTGCTGGAGATGCAGCAGAATGCGGGTAACTCTCTGGAGTTTATTGAAAACGTAAAAATTGATCTGTTTCCTGACGAAATTTACGTTTTCACCCCCAAAGGTCGCATCATGGAACTGCCGGCTGGCTCGACGGCCGTGGATTTTGCGTATGCCGTGCACACAGATGTCGGCAATGCGTGTGTTGCCTGTCGAATCAGTCGCCGCCTGGCGCCTTTGAGTGAGCCGCTGGAAAGTGGCCAGACCGTTGAAATCATCACCTCGCCGGGCGCACAACCCAATCCAGCGTGGCTGAGTTTTGTGGTGTCGGGCAAGGCGCGCAGCAACATCCGTCATTACCTGAAAAACCAGCGTCAATCAGAATCAATCGCGCTCGGCCGTCGTTTGCTCAACAAAATTCTGGCCGGATTCGGCACTCAAATCGAAAAACTCAGCGCGGATGAAATCAAGTCTGCGCTGGAGCAGCTTAATGTGCCTGAGCTGGATACTCTGCTCAGCGATATTGGCCTCGGCAATCGCATGGCGCACATGGTTGCGCAGAAAATGATGCCCGCGACAAACGCGCCAGACTCCCCGAAGAGTGGATCACGGGACAGCAAACAGACCTCTCTGACCATTCGTGGCTCGGAAGGCATGGTGATGAGTTATGCCAAATGTTGTTATCCGATTCCGGGTGATCCTATCGTCGGGCACATCAGCTCCGGCCGTGGCATGGTCATTCACACCGAAACCTGCAACAACATCGCCGAGTTCCGTAACAGCCCCGAAAAAATTGTGCCCGTGCGCTGGGATCCTGAAGTTGATGGTGAGTTTGCCGTTGAGCTGCGCGTCGAGCTCGAAAATGAACGGGGCATCATTGCAAAACTGGCAACGGCCATCACCAGCAAAGAAGCCAACATTGAGCGCATCAGCACCGTTGAGCGCGATGCGCGCTTCAGTATCGTCAACCTGTTATTAAACGTGCGCAATCGTATTCATCTGGCGCGTGTCATGAAGCATATTCGTCTGATCAAGCCAGTCTCACGGGTTGCACGGGTAAAGAGTAAAAAGTTAAGCAAAACCTTAAAGAGCAATCCTTCAGCCGAGAGCTGACAAGCCACGAAGTGAGCGTGAGTGGTTGCTCACAATTTTCATCCACTCTGGTTATCAAGGACTACCATGGCAGAAAAACTCGTCGTTTCAACGCCTCATGCGCCCGCAGCCATCGGTCCTTACTCACAGGCTGTGCGCGCGGGTGACATGGTTTATCTGTCAGGGCAGATTCCGCTGGACCCTGCGACCATGGAGATTGTTGAAGGCGGTATCGCCCCGCAGACACGACGGGTCATCTCCAATCTGGCAGCCGTTGCTGCGGAGGCCGGTGGCACACTCGACGACTGCGTCAAGCTGACTATTTACCTGTCGAGTCTTGCAGATTTCGGAACGGTCAACACCATCATGCAGGAGTACTTCAAGCCGCCTTACCCGGCACGCGCAACCATTGAAGTCTCAGCCCTGCCTCGCATGTCACTGGTAGAAATTGATGCGGTGATGTACGTGCCTGTTGCACGCTAAACCCATCCGGAGATCAGGGCTTATGCCCGCTGCGCCCGCCACCACAATAACGCAACTCAGTAACCTGCCGCTCGACTACCTCAAGGGCGTTGGCCCGGGCCTCAAGCAGCGGCTTGCCGCTTTACATCTCAATACCGTGCAGGATCTGCTTTTCCATCTGCCGCTTCGCTACCAGGACAGAACCCGCATCGCGGCCATCGGTCGTGTACTGCTCGGTCAGGATGTCATGCTTGAAGGCGAGGTGTTCAGCTGCAACATCGAGTTCGGACGGCGACGCAGTCTGGTGTGCCGGATCAAAGATGCCAGCGGTCTGATCAGCTTGCGCTTTTTCCACTTCAGCGCAGCGCAGAAAAACATGCTCAGCCCGGGCGCCCAACTGCGTTGTTTTGGAGAAATTCGGCCCGGCAAAACCGGCTTTGAGATTTACCATCCCGAGTATCAGATCATCAAAGCGGGCGAGTCTCTGGCATTGTCGAACAGCCTGACACCTGTCTACCCTGCCACGGAAGGATTACAGCAGACACGTCTGCGAAGCCTGATCGACCAGGCGTTGGCGCTGATATCACCCGATACCCTGCGCGACTGGGTTCCGCCCGGCCTGATGGCACAGGTCACACACACGCCAGAATGGCCCGGGCTGGCGCAGGCATTAAGCTTCCTTCATCACCCGCCAGTGAATGCCCCGGTTCAGCAACTGCTGGATGGCATTCACCCGGCCCAACAACGCTTGGCGTTTGAGGAACTGCTGAGTCACCGCTTGTGTTTGCGTCGTCTGCGGCAGCGATCAGCCATTCAACAAAGTCCGCCGATGCGCGCGCCGCAATACTACCGCACACAGTTTATACAGAAACTGCCCTTTAAACTGACCCGGGCGCAGCAGAAAGTCAGTGATGAAATACGTGCTGACCTCGAGCAAAACAAACCTATGCTGCGCTTGCTGCAAGGCGATGTCGGATCGGGCAAAACCGTTGTGGCAGCGCTCTCTGCACTGCAGGCCGTCGATAACCAATTCCAGGCAGCAATTATGGCGCCGACCGAACTGCTGGCAGAGCAGCACTACTTCAATTTTTGCCAATGGCTGGAGCCTTTGGGTTTAAAAATTGGCTGGCTCAGTGGCAAGGTAAAAGGTCGACAACGGCGCGAGGCGCTGACGGCAATCGCCGAGGGTTCAGCGAATATTGTGATCGGCACTCATGCCCTGTTCCAGGATGAAGTGGTATTTCACCGGCTGGGCCTGGTCATCATTGACGAACAACACCGCTTTGGCGTTCACCAGCGACTTGCCCTGCGGGAAAAAGGCTACACTGACCAGACACAGCCGCATCAGTTGGTAATGACGGCTACGCCTATCCCCCGTACCCTGGCCATGAGTGCGTATGCGGATCTGGACGTCAGTGTCATTAACGAGTTGCCCCCGGGGCGAACCCCCGTCAACACCCTGATCATCGCCAACACCCGTCGTGCCGAGGTGATCACCCGCATCCATGCTGCCTGCCAGTCCGGCAGCCAGGCCTACTGGGTCTGTACGCTGATTGAAGAATCCGAGGTTCTGGAATGTCAGGCCGCCGAAGTGACTTGCCAAGAACTGCAGGCACAGCTACCCGATCTGAAAATCGGGCTGATTCACGGTCGGATGAAACCTGCAGAGAAGGCCTTGGTGATGGGCGCGTTCAAGCAGGGTGAGCTGCAACTGCTGGTTGCCACCACAGTAATTGAGGTCGGTGTTGATGTGCCCAATGCCAGTCTGATGATCATTGAAAACCCTGAACGTCTGGGACTGGCGCAGCTTCATCAGTTGCGAGGACGTGTGGGTCGGGGCGCCAAAGCCAGTCATTGTTTGCTGTTGTATCAGACCCCGCTGTCTCATGCCGGAAAAGAGCGGCTGGGGATTATGCGTGACAGCAATGACGGTTTTTACATCGCCGAACAGGATCTGTTGTTGAGGGGGCCCGGACAGGTCTTAGGGACACAGCAAACCGGACTGATGAGTTTCCGTATGGCCGATCTGGTACGTGACGCTGAGTTGCTTGATCCGGTAAAATCAGCGGCAGACCTGATAGAACAAAACTATCCTTCACATGTTGACCCGCTGGTAGACCGGTGGCTGGGCGACAGGGAACTCTACGGCAATGTGTGATCTTCAATTGAAAGTGTGTTGCGCGTTAGTCAACAATGCCCTCGACATGACGTGCTCACTTGTTGCAGAAACAGCTGAATTGGCCAGTATCCCAGAAGCCCAACCGATGACACATTGATGCACCACCCCATTGCATACTGGCAACACTTCAAACACCTCGCAAAGGCATGGGTCAAACTTGCTGACCGCTGGTTTGCCAGCAACTTCCCGGTGGCGCATGCCCGCGCCCCGGCGTTCATTCTGCTGACACGCGCCAACAAGCCCATCGGAACCTATCTGCTGTTATGGCCTACTTTGTCTGCACTGTGGTTGGCTGCTGGCGGCTGGCCCGACTGGCACCTCATCCTGCTGTTTACGACAGGCACCTGGCTGATGCGCTCTGCGGGTTGTTGCATCAATGATTTTGCTGATGCTGATGTGGATGGTCAGGTTAAACGCACCGAAGGACGCGCTATTGTGACTGGCCTGGTGTCCCGTCAGGAGGCGCTGATCTGCTTCCTGGTGCTGTGTCTGCTCTCGGC
>JBFZEG010000098.1:0-37866 GCA_041306975.1 Gammaproteobacteria bacterium
GTTGAGGTGCACCAGACCGCCTTTGTCATGATTAAGTCTGTTGTCAGCGAGACTGCCAACACTGATTTCTCTAAAACAACAACTACAACCACGACTGACACTGCAACAGCAACTGCAGCTGATCCGCGCCCCCTCCAGCTAACGGCAGACCTTCCCGAGATCATGCTTAACCTGCAGTCAAAAGACTCTGAGACAGCAGACATCGCTGCAAACCGTTCGGCCTATGTCAACAGCCTGATCGCGAGCTTGTTGGGAAACAGCATGGATAATCAGCAGGCAACAAGTCTAGTTGGTGACTACAACATACAAAGTAAGTTGTTGATGCCTGCACAATCAACATTGGCGGTTGATTCATCGCAGAGCCTTGATGGTTTTTTGATACCAACAAAATCTTCAATTAATGATCAACAGCTTTTGGCCAATGTCGCAGCACTTGCCAGCGAACCATCTGTCTTGAGTCAGGGAGCGACTATTTACACCGCTGATCAGCGCCTGCAGCAGGCAGCAGAAGCCCGGCTGGCACATTTGCAGGGTTTACAGAACAATAACGCCAGTGTCGATATCACCACTGCGCGCTCCTCCGGCACGATGCTTGCGAGCTTGGATGCAAGTTTTGGTCAGGCTGGCTGGGCAGAACGGATTGGTCGCCAGATATTGCTACAATCGGCTCAAGGCAGCAGTAGCGCACAGATACAGCTTGATCCTGCGGAACTTGGCATCCTGATGATCAAACTGCAATTGGTTGACCAGACTGCTACCGTAAACTTTGTGAGCCCACACGCAACGGTCAGGGACGCACTTGAACAGCAGGTGGCACGGTTGCAGGAGATGTTCAGAGAACAAGGCATGAGTCTGTTGGATGTTTCAGTTTCTGATCAGTCTACAAACTCACGTCAAGAATCAGAGCGTCAAACTGCAGGGCGGGGCAACTCGTCAAACGTCGAAGTCCCTGACTCAACAGAGCCAGAGAATCTGGAATCCGTTCGACAATCAAGCTCATTGGTTGACTATTACGCATGATTGACAACTTGCAGCTGAAAACACCTGTCAAAACAGCCTGCATGAGGCAATCCTCACCACACGACAGGCGTCACTAAATTGGCGTGCAGACATACTTCTTACATAAGTTCGTAAAAAAATTAATTTTACCGATCTTATATTCTTATATAAAACATTAACATAGCAAATATATTCAAGCATGGCACAGACTTTGCTTTCACCCTTGCATTGAATGTCGGAAAAATCCGCTTGCACCACGAACGAGGCTGGTATGGAACAAGATGGCGAAAACCTTCCAAAGCGGGGGAAAAAAAGTTTGATTATCGGCGCGCTGGCAGCCGTTGTGGTGCTGGGAGGTGGGACCGTCGCATTCCTGATGATGGGCGCGGAGCCCGAAGAACCGGTTGCTGAATTGCTCGGTTTGCCTGCTCTGGTACCCGTTCAGTATCTTGAACTGACGCCCTCGTTTATCGTTAATTTCCCGCATCAGGGTCGCCAGCGCTTTTTGCAAACAACGGTTTCTATCATGAGTCATGACACAGAAGCATTGGATGCCATCCTTGAGCACATGCCAGTGGTCAGACACAACCTGATTAACTTGCTCAGCGCACAGATTTTACTCGTGTTCGAAGACCCCACGGGGGTTGAAGTGTTACGGCAACTGGCTACACAAGAGGTCAAACAGGTTCTGATGCAGGAAATCGGGCGCGACGGTATTGAAGAAGTTCTGTTTACTAATTTTGTAATGCAATAACGCTAATCGAGACACACATGCAGGATCTTTTATCACAAGACGAAATTGATGCGCTGCTGCATGGCGTGGATGACTCCATGCAGGACAACAGCGCAAGCGACAACGCCGGAGAAGTGCGTTACTACGATCTGACCACACAAGACAGAATCTTTCGCGGGCGTATGCCTACGCTGGAAATGATTAACGAGCGATTTATACGCGGCATGCGCATCAGCCTGTATAACCTGTTAAGACGTACCGCAGAAGTGTCAACAGCTGGTGTGCAGATTATAAAGTTTGGTGAGTATTTGCGAACGCTATATGTGCCATCAAGCCTGAATCTCGTCAAGTTCCGGCCTTTACGCGGCACGGCACTAATAGTGCTGGACGCAAAACTGGTGTTTAAATTGGTCGACAATTATTTTGGCGGAGATGGCCGTAACGCCAAAATTGAGGGGCGCGAGTTTACCCCAACAGAACTGCGCGTTGTGCAGATGGTACTCGATCAGATTTTTCATGATCTTGCTGAAGCTTGGCGCAACGTCCACAAACTGGAATTTGACTATTTGCGTTCAGAAGTCAATCCGTCCATGGCAAACATTGTCAGCCCCAGTGAAGTTGTTGTTGTGAGTACGTTTCGTATCGAACTCGACGGCGGGGGGGGCGAAATACACATTACTATGCCGTACGCAATGATTGAGCCCATCCGTGAATTGCTCGATGCAGGTATGCAAAGTGATGTGGAAGAACATGATGACCGGTGGGGCAGCACACTTCGCGAGCAGATCAAAGATGCCACTGTGGAATTCAGTTGTTATCTGTTTGAGCGCCCGATTACGTTACGCGATGTTGTTGATCTTGAGGCAGGTGATGTGATTCCGATTGAGATGCCGGAAACAATTGTGCTCAGAGCCAACGGTATTCCTATGTTCAATACCAGCGTCGGCATGTCTAACGGCAATTTGGCTTTGCGAATTGAAAGCGTGTTCCAGCGCAACAAAGATTAATGTGCGTTTCACGACTGTGATGAATTTTTTTTAAAGGAGTGGTTATGAGTGATGATAAAGCGATGGCGGATGAATGGGCAGCCGCAATGGAGGAAGATGCGTTTTCCAAATCGGCAGATGCAGACAAAAAAGCTCGCTCACCTGATCTGGATGTCATTCTGGATATCCCTGTACGTATCTCCATGGAAGTAGGCAGCACTGCCATCACCATCAGAAATCTGCTGCTACTCAACCAAGGCTCCGTCATCGAACTTGATAGACTGGCTGGCGAGCCTCTGGATGTTCTTGTCAACGGCACACTGATTGCTCATGCTGAAGTTGTAGTAGTCAATGACAAGTTCGGCATTCGAATGACAGATGTGATCAGTCCTTCTGAACGAATCAAAAAGCTGCGTTGAAAATGGCCGAATCATCAACAGCAAGCAGATTAGCAATCGAGGGCGTGGAGCCCGTTAACGTGTTGGGTGCAGGCGGCGCTGGTGCCTTGGGGCAAACGTTTTTCTGGCTGCTTCTAGTGGTGAGTCTGATCCTGTTGCTGGCATGGATAGCTCGGCGAATAGGCGGAATTCAGCTCCAGAATGCCGGGGCAATCAAAGTGCTAAGTATGCTACCGGTCGGCAACAAAGAGCGGATTGCGCTCGTGCAGGTTGGCGACAAACAGTTGCTGATAGGCATAGCGCCAGGCCGGGTAAATACCTTGCATGTATTTGAACAACCTGTCATCAAAAAATCTCTGGAGTCAGCCCTGGGGACAGGGAGCCAAGAAAAACAATCATTTCAGAAAATATTGTTAAACTCCGTCACAGGTAAGCGCTCTTGATCTCTAAATTAATTCTGACCTTGTGTTTGCTGATGTTATCTACAACGTTACTTGCACAAGACACCACGGCAACATCAACATTGCCCGCCGCACAGAATCTGCTCAGCGGCATTCCGGCGTTGTCAGTGACCACCGATGCAGAAGGTGGTCAACAATATTCTGTCTCCCTGCAGATACTGGCCATCATGACAGCACTGACGCTGTTGCCTGCATTGGCGATGATGATGACGTCCTTTACACGTATCATTGTCGTATTTGCGATTCTCAGGCAGGCGATGGGACTGCAGCAAACCCCATCGAATCAGATACTGCTGGGGCTGGCATTATTTTTGTCAATATTCATCATGACCCCGGTTTTTCAGCAAGTGAATGAAACGGCTGTACAACCTTACATTAACGAAGAAATCTCTGCGCAAGAGGCCTTAACGCTTGCGGAGATACCGTTCAGGGCATTTATGTCCGCACAGACTCGAGAATCTGATCTGCAACTTTTCCTCGACTTGTCAGACACTCCGGAAGTCGCCGGTATTGACGACGTACCCATTACAGTTTTAATTCCAGCATTTGTAACCAGTGAGTTAAAAACCGCCTTTCAAATCGGTTTCCTGTTGTTTATACCTTTTCTGGTGATCGATCTGGTGGTAGCAAGTGTCCTGATGGCCATGGGTATGATGATGTTGTCACCTATCATCATATCCTTGCCATTCAAAATTATGCTGTTTGTACTGGTGGATGGCTGGGCGATGATTATTGGCACACTGGCAATGAGTTTTGGAGTCTAGAGATGATGACACCTGATATTGCCGTAAACATCTGGCGTGAAGCCATGTGGCTGATTGTATTGTTAGTAGCGATAATCGTGATGCCAAGCCTGTTGATAGGCCTGGTGATCAGCACCTTTCAGGCAGCTACCCAAATCAATGAACAAACACTGAGTTTCCTGCCGCGACTGCTGGTCACGTTGGTAGTGATCATTATCACCGGCCCGTGGCTACTGCGCCGGATAATGGACTACACAGAGCAATTGGTACTCAGCATTCCGTCGCTGGTCGGATAACCACAGTGATCAGTTACACGGATGCCGAGATTGGCGCGCTGGTGGGGAGTTTTCTCTGGCCTCTGTTCAGAATAATGGGCTTTTTTCTGGCAGCTCCCGTATTGGGCTCGAACTTTGTACCCACGAGGGTGCGACTGATTCTGGCATTGGCGGTGTCCATCCTTGTTGCCCCGACGCTGCCTTATATCCCTCCAGTTCCAGCGCTATCACTTCCGGCATTTCTGATTGTTCTGCAACAAGTGCTTATCGGTCTCGCATTGGGATTTTTTATGCAAATGCTGTTTCAGATATTCGTCATTCTCGGCCAGTTGATAGCCATGCAGATGGGGCTAGGTTTTGCCTCGATGGTCGATCCCAGTAACGGCATCAACGTCGCCATTTTGAGTAGCTTTTATCTGATGTTTGTCACCATGCTGTTTGTTTTGTTTGATGGACATCTGGTGATGATTGAGGTGATTGCTGAAAGTTTTGAGCAGATACCCATCAGCGCAGTTGCCTTGGACAGAGAAATCTATTATCGACTGATCAGCACAATCAGCTGGGTTTTCTCAAGTGCATTACTGTTGTCATTGCCGGCGCTAACAGCGTTGTTGGTTACCAACTTTGCCTTTGGAATTATGACGCGCGCAGCACCGCAAATGAATATATTTGCCCTCGGATTCCCGGTAGCCCTGATGTTTGGGTTGTTCGTTATCTGGTTGACAATGGGTTATTTTGAAGAAATTTCACGCACCGTGTTTGTAGATATGTTTATCCGCATGCGCTCCTTACTGACCTGACTAGAGGAATTGCCGGACTATGGCTGAAGAAGATTCCTCGGCGGAAAAGACGCAGGAACCCACCGCCAAACGACTGGAACAGGCGCGAGAGGATGGCGACACCGTTCGTTCACCAGAGTTGAATACCACCTCAATTCTGCTGGCGGGCAGCGGAGCGCTGTTGATTTTTGGCGGCTACATGATGGAGGCGATGCGTAGTGTCATGACACGTAACTTCACATTGAACCGTGAGGAAGTTTTTGACACCAATGCCATGCTGCAACATCTGGAGACCTCGATTATGGAGGGCCTCAGATCATTGGGGCCAATATTTTTAGTGCTGTTGGTCGCTGCAATTGTTGGCCCCATCTCTCTGGGCGGTTGGAACATGACATTTAAAGCGGTGATGCCAAAGGCCAATCGTCTTGATCCAATCGCAGGATTCAAACGCATGTTCGGCTCCAAAGCGTTGGTGGAGCTGGCAAAGGCATCCGGCAAAGTCTTGGTTGTTGCCGGAATAGCCCTGCTGATTTTTGCGCTCAATACCGAGCGCATCATGCAAATCTATTCGGAACCTATCGTTCCTGCCATGCAACATACCATGATCATTCTGGGCTGGTCAGTGCTGGGCATGTCCTGCGCCATGATTTTGATAACCATGATTGATGTGCCTTTCCAAATTCAAACACACACTGAAAAACTCCGAATGACCTTACAGCAAGTGAAAGACGAGATGAAGGACTCAGAGGGCAAGCCAGAAGTTAAACAACGCATACGGCAACTGCAGTATCAGATGACGCAGAATCGCATGATGTCAAATCTGCCGCAGGCTGATGTGATTATTACCAACCCGGAACATTATGCGGTTGCGCTGAAATATCAGCAGGGCGGCAACGGCGCCCCCGTGTTAATTGCAAAAGGCGTCGACCTGATCGCACTGAAAATTCGTGAAGTTGCGAACTTAAACAGTATTACCATTGTTGAAGCTCCAGTGCTTGCACGAGCTGTGTTTTACAATACACGGCTGGATGAGGAGATTCCCGAAGGTTTGTATAAAGCGGTTGCGCAGGTTCTTGCCTATGTCTTCCAGCTTAAGCAATACAGACCTGGCAGGGGACCGAAACCAATGCTGAACAAAGATCTGCCAATACCCGAGGACCTGCGTCACGATTGACGTCAGTACTTCGCTGCACACACCGCTTGGATGCAAAGAAGTCCCCCTCCAGACAACAAGCCTGTTTCAGAATCCGACCATGTGGATTCGACTGATAAAAAAATAAATTCCCGATTCCTGAAAGTGTGCACGACTTTTGCAAAGTACCTTGTAACGACCTGGTTTGCTGAAAAAAACATCAGACAGCGTCAATAAAATGGTCAATCTACAGGCTTTATCACGTGCAGCGTCAGAACCATGACACATCACACGACAGAGTCATCACATCGAACAACATCGAACAACAACGGCATCAACAATGAACTTTGGCAGTAATCTTGATCGAGCAAATATGTTGAGCAACGCCAGGAGCGTTACCCGGGGAAATCTGGGCATTCCTCTGCTGTTGCTGGTCATTCTGGGAATGATGACTCTGCCAGTGCCAACGTTGCTGCTGGACATATTTTTCACCTTTAACATCGCCATCTCTCTGGTAGTTCTTTGCGTTGCTGTGTATGCCCTGCGTCCGCTGGATTTTGCAGTGTTTCCCACAATTCTGTTGGTATCAACATTACTGCGGCTGGCACTTAACGTGGCTTCAACACGTGTGGTGCTGCTCAATGGCCACGAGGGTGGTGCGGCAGCCGGCCAAGTCATCCAGTCATTCGGGGAAGTGGTAATTGGTGGCAATTACGCAGTGGGTCTGATTGTTTTTATCATCCTGATCATCATCAATTTTGTGGTAGTAACCAAGGGCGCGGGACGAATCGCTGAAGTCAGTGCGCGTTTTACACTTGATGCCATGCCTGGCAAACAAATGGCGGTCGATGCCGACCTGAACGCCGGCGTTATTGATCAGGAACAGGCGCGCCAGCGGCGCAGTGAAATCACTCAGGAAGCCGATTTTTACGGATCGATGGATGGTGCCAGTAAATTTGTTAAAGGTGATGCGATTGCTGGCATCCTGATTCTTGTCATCAATATGATTGGTGGTTTGGCCATCGGTATGCTGCAGCACGGGCTGGACTTTACATCAGCCGCTGAAATTTATGCGTTGCTGACCATCGGTGACGGTCTGGTAGCACAGATTCCGGCACTCATCCTTTCAACTGCCGCCGCCATCATGGTCACGCGCACCAACACCAGTGAGATGATGGGCGAACAGGTTGTTGGCCAAATGTTTGCTACTCCTCGCTCGCTCGGCGTATCTGCGGGCATCTTGTTTGTAATGGGTATCGTGCCAGGAATGCCGCATGTCGCCTTTTTGTCACTGGCATGTGCGGCAGCCTTAGGCTCTGTCGCAGTCTATTACAAACATCGCATTGCGCCTCCAGCCACGGAAGCGTTACTGGCCGAAAAAGTAGCTCAGGAAGCAAGGACTAAAACAACTGAGCAGGAGCTAGGATGGGGAGACGTGACACCTGTTGACGTTGTTGGACTGGAAGTGGGGTATCGACTGATCCCTTTGGTTGACAAAAATCAGGGTGGGCAACTACTTGGGCGCATCAAAGGTATACGTAAAAAACTATCGCAGGATCTGGGCTTTCTGGTGCCCTCAGTGCACATCCGCGACAACCTTGATCTGCAGCCCAATGAGTACCGCATTAATCTGATGGGGGTCAATATTGGCGGCGCAGAGATCTATCCTGAGCGCGAAATGGCAATTAATCCTGGTCAGGTTTACGGCAGGGCACAGGGTATAGCCGCCAAAGATCCGGCGTTTGGCCTAGAAGCTATATGGATAGAACCAGGGCAGCGAGAGCAGGTGCAGGCACTGGGATATACCGTTGTTGATGCCAGTACCGTGGTTGCCACTCACATGAACACCTTGTTGCAAAAACATGCCCACGAACTGCTGGGTCATGATGAAGTACACGAACTCTTGTCAATGCTGGGCAAAACGTCAAAAAAACTGGCAGAAGAGCTACCCACCCTGATCAACCCGAACATCTTTCGCAAGGTACTGCAGAACCTGTTGCAAGAAGGTATTCCCGTCAAAGATATGCGCAGCATAGGCGAGGCGCTTGCCGTCACGTCCACCAAGACGATGGATTCCGTGTCATTGACTTCAGCCGTGCGTGTTGCGCTGGGCAGGGTCATCATCCAGGGCATTTATGGAACACGCGCAGAACTGCCCGTCATGACATTTGACCCCCAGTTGGAACAGATTTTGCTTAAAGCTGTTCAACAGTCATCACAACACGCGGAAGCGGCAAATTCTGACGAAAGTGTTGTTATAGAACCCGGAATTGCAGAGCGTTTGCAGCAGGCTTTGGTGCAGGCCGCGCAGCGGCAGGAAATTGCCGGCAACCCAGCGGTATTGCTAGTTGGTGCGCCACTCAGACCTCTGATGTCGCGTTTTGTACGCTTCACCTTGAGTGGCATCAAAGTGCTTTCGTATCAGGAAATTCCGGATAACAAACAGATCACCATCGTTGCGACCATTGGTCAGTATTAAAAAAGGAAAAACATCATGCAACTGAAGAAGATACGGGCAAAAGACATGCGTGGGGCGATGATGCAGGTCAGGGAAGAGCTCGGCGATGACGCAGCAATTTTGTCAAGCCGCAGTTTGCCCGCTGGCGGCGTTGAGGTTATCGCAACGCTCGCACCTGCAGCACCTGTAGTCAGAACCGCTGCAGCAGAGGTTGCCACCCTTGAGAACAATGTCAGCAAAGCAGAGTTTGGCGCCATGCGCTCAGAATTGCACAGTATCAGGACGCTACTGCAGCAACGCATAAACGGTCTTGCCTGGGAGCAGTTTTCTAATCGCTCTCCATCCCAGGCCGTGGTCTGGGAACGTTTGACGGCGATGGGCATTCCCGGCTTTCTGACGCGTCAATTAGTTGACAAAGCTGCCAGCGGCAAAACCATCGATCAGAGCTGGAAACAGGTTCTTGCGGCGCTGGTCAAGTCGATTCCTGTGCTTGGCAATGACCCTGTGCAGGAGGGCGGCCGTTACGCATTTGTTGGCCCTACGGGTGCCGGAAAAACAACCACAATCGCCAAATTGGCGACAAAATACGTACTGGAGCACGGACCGGAAAGCGTTTCTCTGGTCACAACCGACAGCTTCAGACTGGCAGCTCATGAACAACTTCGAACCTTAGGCAGGATTTTGGGCGTCACCGTCAAGGTGGTTGATGAGCAGCACACGCTGCCCGAGACATTGGCTGGGTTAAGCCATAAAAACCTAATTTTGATCGATACCGCTGGTCTTCCGGCAGGACACCCAGAACAACAACGGCAGTTATCTCTCTTGCGTGGTGTCTTTAATTTACAAAAATGGCTGGTACTCCCGGTAACCAGTCAGGCTCAGGTTTTGCGTTCAGCCTGGGAAAGCTGCTCCACTGCAGGGATTTCTGCTTGTGTTCTCACCCATATGGATGAGGCCTGTGTTCTGGGTGACACGTTGTCTCTGGCGATAGAGCAAAAGTTGCCGGTGGCCTATGAAACGTTTGGCCAGGCAATTCCGGATGATATCGCTGTTGCTCAGGCAACTGCGCTTGTGCGCCGTGCCGTCTCGCTGGGCCGGCAACAGGCAGAAGTGCCGGTCGAACGCGAACGTCTGATGAGCGAATACGGCGGAAACCCTATGCCTGCGCACGAATTTCGTCGTTTGGCGTCCATATAAAATACAACTTTTAAAACATGCTAAAGCTTTTTAGCAAGTTGGCTGAATTTTGGAGAGTGTTGGGATGCATCCCATTCAAGTGCTTGCTGTCACTGGCGGCAAAGGAGGCGTTGGCAAGACCAGCATTTCCGTAAACATAAGCCTGGCCCTTGGCCAGTTGGGCAAGCGGGTCGTGTTAATGGACGCAGATCTGGGGCTGGCCAATGTTGATATCCTGCTTGGCATAAAAGCACAAAGGACAATCGAGGATGTCCTGAAAGGTGAATGCGGCCTTGCTGAAATATTGATTGAGACCCATGGTATCAAAGTCATACCCGCCTCATCTGGCATACAGTCGCTGGTCAGTATGGGACCGGGTCAGCACGCCGGGATCATCAGTGCTTTCAGTGAACTCGCTGATGTACTCGATGTTCTGGTAATTGATACTGCCGCCGGCATCTCAGATTCAGTGATCAGTTTTGTCCGCGCAGCGCAAGAAGTTCTTGTGGTTGTCTGTGACGAACCCTCTTCAATGACAGACGCGTATGCGCTGATCAAGCTTTTGCACAGGGATTGCCAATTACGGGATTTCAGAATTTTGGCGAATATGACACGGAGCCCGGATGAAGGTCATAATTTATTCAATCGATTTTCTGCGGTGACCAGCAGATTTCTAGATGTAAACCTCAGATATGCCGGTGATATTCCCTTTGACGATAATGTTCGAAAAGCGTCACAGAGACAGCGTCCATTGCTGGACGCCTATCCCGGAAGCAAAGCTTCAGAAGCCTACCGCAGGTTGTCACGGGAAATCAGCAAATGGCCCGTGAGAGTCGAAGCGAGTGGGCAATTGGAGTTTTTTGTTGAAAGACTGATACAGAGCTCGCTTTAATGGAAGTAACCAACATTTTATTCAAAATTGATGATCAAGACTTGCCAGTATGGGCAGGGCTATCGCTGAGAGTGTGTTTATGACCGCAGCCGTTGGCGCCTCCCTGTATCAGCAGGTGCAGTCTGTCTCGATGTCAGAGGTGGTTGTTTCGCATGCGCCGTTAGTCAAGCGCATCGCGCATCATTTGTTAATGAGAATGCCCTCCAGTGTGCAGCTCGATGATCTCGTGCAATCGGGGATGATCGGCCTGCTCGAAGCTGCCCGGAAGTATGATGTCAGTAAAGGTGCCAGTTTTGAGACCTATGCGGGTATACGTATCCGGGGCGCAATGCTTGATGAAATCCGTCGCGGTGACTGGGCCCCCAGATCAGTGCACCGGAAATCACGCGATGTAGCTCAAGCCGTGCGGACAGTAGAGTCAAGAACTGGCACTGATGCAAAAGATCACGAAGTGGCCGAAGTACTTGGAATCGATCTGGAGTCGTATCACAACATCCTTCAAGACGCCAGCGGCAGTCGACTTTTCAGCTTCGACGATTTAACTGAAACGGGCGGAGACTCTGTCCTTGAAGCAATTAATGAGGTAGTCGCCGGTCCATCTGAAGAACTTCAGGACCAAGCGTTCCGATTTCATTTGGCAGAAGCCATAGAAGGTCTGCCGGAGCGAGAGAAGTTGGTGCTTTCGCTTTACTACGACGAAGAATTGAATCTTAAGGAGATCGGGGAAGTGCTTGGCGTGACTGAATCCAGAGTCAGTCAGATTCACAGTCAGGCTGCGTTGAGACTGCGTTCACGTTTACAAGACTGGAAGTAATAATACTAAATATTTTTGTAATTCGAGCGATACCCTTATGGGAAAACAGTAACTTCGACTTCTGTGCCCCAAATATACCAATGAGCTGGAGGCGGTTTTGGACAAAAACATGAAAATTCTGATTGTTGATGATTTCTCAACAATGCGCCGAATCATCAAGAATCTGCTAAGAGATCTTGGTTTTACAAACACTTCCGAGGCTGATGACGGAACCACCGCGTTGCCTTTGCTGGAAAAAGGCAACTTTGACTTTCTGATTACTGACTGGAATATGCCGGGTATGACAGGCCTTGAGTTGCTTGTTGCATGCAGAGCCAGCACAAAGTTAAAGACACTCCCAGTGCTGATGGTTACCGCTGAGGCCAAACGCGACCAGATTATCGCTGCTGCTCAGGCAGGGGTCAGTGGCTACGTGGTCAAGCCCTTCACCGCAGCAGCCTTGCAGGACAAGATCACAAAAATCTTTGAACGCATTGAAGCTACCAACTGAGGTAAGACCCATGCCGCAGTCAAAAGAGTTCACTCAAAATGAAAGCGCTGATCACGCTGCTGAAACGTTTATATCAGCGCTTCGCGACCACAGATGCGAGCTGATGAAAAACCTTGAAGGCAATGATCTGGCCTCAGCCAGTGATCTGATTCGACAGATTTATCTGTCAAGCAATGAGACTGTGTATCATGAAGTTGGTCGTTTGACCCGAGCGCTTCATGATGCTCTGCGGGATTTTAATCTTGATTTGGGACTAGATGCCTCCACCGAAGTTGAGAATGAACTATCTGAGATGGTAGATGCGCGCAGCAGGCTCAACTATGTCATTACCATGACAGAAAACGCCGCGAACAAAACCATGGACCGCGTTGATGAAGCAGCACCGCTTGCGCAGTCGATCATGGACGACAGCCTTGCGCTGAAAGAAGAATGGAGAGCGTTTGTTTCTGCAGAGTCCAAAATCAACGAGGCGCATGAGGCGCTGTTTCATCGAGTCGATGCACATCTTTCCGCAGTCGCAAAAAGCAGCCAGGGCGTACATTCCTGTCTAACTGACATTCTGATGGAGCAGGGCTATCAGGACCTCAGCGGCCAGGTGATCAAACGGGTCATTGAACTGGTCAGTGATGTCGAGCGAAGCCTTGTCCGCCTGGTAAAAATCGCCAGTAACCTCGAAGCAGTTGCCGGAATGCAGTCGCATGTCGCCGTCAGACCTGAAATGAACGAGAAACAGCGAATCAAAGCAGAGGGCCCACTCGTGAGCTCGGCATCGAGAAAACATATTGTCTCCGGGCAGGACGACGTTGATGACTTACTGTCAAGCCTGGGTTTTTGACCACAGTTGATCATATTGAGAATCGCGCCATGAGTTTTATTGATGACGAAGAGATACTTGAAGACTTCTTAGTCGAGGCCGGGGAAATCCTGGAGCTACTCTCTGAGCAACTGGTGCAACTGGAAAAGCATCCGGGTGACAAAAACTTGCTTAATGCGATTTTTCGCGGATTTCATACCGTAAAAGGAGGAGCGGGTTTCCTGCAACTGGGCGCGATGGTTGACTGCTGCCACGTTACAGAGAATCTTTTCGACATACTTCGCAACGGCAAACAAAAGGTCTCGCCAGCGTTGATGGATACAGTTCTGCAGGCTTTGGATGCTGTAAATGTCATGTTTGATAGCGTTAAGCAGCGACAGCCTCCCACCCCGGCACCGGTTGCGCTGCTTGAGGCGCTCTCCTTACTCGCAAAAGCAGAGCAATTGGAGCGGTCTCAGGCAGAGACCCATCCTGCCGTGTTGGCCGAAGATTTACCATCGGACGAAATCACCGAAGACGAGTTTGAGGCTCTGCTTGATCAGCTACACGGCGCGGGCGTCCACAAAGGGGTACCAACAGCCGAGGTGGTATTGCCACCGAGTCCACCAGCGGCAGCACACTTAACTAGCGCGGCCTCAGTTTCATCAACGGAACGTGCCTCGGGCTTAGTCAAAAAAACGTCGCAACCGCTGCGCGCAGCTGCAGTACCCGAGCGTGTTGAGGCAAAGGAGCCAGCAGCTGAACCCACCGTGCGCGTTGATACACGCAGGCTGGATGAGATCATGAATATGGTTGGCGAGTTGGTACTGGTTCGCAACCGGCTGATCAGGATTGGCAGCAACAGCTCTGACGAAGCACTGTCAAAAGCGGTAGCAAACCTCGACCTGGTGACCGCAGATCTGCAAACATCTGTCATGAAGGCGCGCATGCAGCCTATTAAAAAGGTATTCGGCCGCTTCCCGCGTGTGGTGCGTGATCTGGCTCGTAGTCTGAACAAGGAAGTCATTCTTAAACTGCAGGGCGAGGAAACCGATCTGGACAAGAACCTAGTCGAGGCGTTGGCTGACCCTTTGGTTCACTTGGTACGAAACGCTGTCGATCATGGTATCGAACAGCCTGAAAAACGGCTCGCCAAAGGTAAATCCCGAGAAGGAAACATTCTTTTAGCGGCGGAGCAGGAGGGTGATCATATTCTGTTGACGATCAGCGATGACGGTAATGGCATGGATCCTGAGTTGCTGCGAAGAAAAGCTGTTGAAAAAGGTTTAATGGACAAAGATGCCGCCGACAGGCTGACCCGGACTGAGTGCTTTGATCTGATTTTTGCGCCCGGCTTTTCTACAAAAACCGAGGTCTCTGACGTTTCCGGCCGTGGAGTCGGGATGGATGTTGTAAAGACCAAAATCGCACAACTTAACGGAACCGTCTTTGTTGACTCAACTCTTGGCCAAGGATCCCGAATAGAGATCAAAGTACCACTGACGCTGGCAATCATGCCTACGATGATGATTCTTGTCGGCGATCAAACATTCGCCCTGCCACTGGCGAGTGTGAACGAAATTTTTAACTTGAACATAAAAAATACGCACATGGTGGATGGCCAGCAAGTGTTCACTGTGAGAAACAAGGCATTGCCACTGTTTCATTTGCGACGCTGGCTCAGCAGCAAACCTGGCAGCAGCATCCAGCACGATGGCACTGCCAATGTTGTAATTGTCAGTATAGGTGCGCAGCGGGTAGGTTTTGTGGTTGATATGCTGATCGGGCAGGAAGAAGTAGTCGTCAAACCTCTTGGACGCATGTTGCACGGCACCGCAGGCATGGCCGGGGCGACCATTACCGGCGATGGGCGCATTGCAATTATTCTGGATGTGCCTGGCTTGCTGTCGAAGCACGCTGCTTAACGCGTGAAAGGTTTCAGATGAAAATAAAGGTTTTAGTGGTTGATGACTCAGGTTTTTTCAGGCGACGTTTGTCTGATCTTATCAATGCCGATTGGCGATTAATCGTTGTTGGTACGGCTGCCGACGGTCAGGAAGCCATCGAACAAACTCAACTGCTAAAGCCGGACGTCATCACCATGGACTACGAGATGCCGGTGATGGACGGCATCACGGCGCTTAAACACATAAACCGGCAGTCTGGCACACCCGTTTTGATGTTTTCCTCTCTGAGTTATGAAGGCGCACGAGTCACTCTGGACGCACTCGACGCCGGCGCAGTGGACTATCTTCCTAAAAATTTTGAGGATATCTCCAAACATCCTGAAGAACTGCAGCGCATTTTGTGTGACCGCATTGTCATTGTGTCCAATAGTCGCCGTCGCGGCGCTGATGCACGGTTGATGCAGCCTCCCGTTTCATCTTCAATAACAACCGCTGAACCTAAAGCAGCAGCCTCAGAAACCGTGAGCACAATACCGGCCAGAAACCGGCAAACTCAACTTCGTGACTTGCTTATCATTGGCGCCTCTACAGGAGGGCCAACGGCGCTGCAGGAGGTATTAACCAAATTGCCGACAAATTTTTCGTTACCAATATTGCTTGTGCAACACATGCCCGGAACATTCACAAAGGCCTTTGCCGAACGACTGAATAAAGTTTGTAAAATCCGTGTTACTGAAGCCGTTGATGGCGATATCCTCAAACCCGGGCGCGCGTATCTGGCACCCGGAGGCAAACAAATGATGCTGGACTCAAGAATGCCTCTGCGCATCAAAGTATTGGATGGTGACGTGCGTCTGAATTACAAACCATCACTTGACGTCACATTTGTCTCTGCAGCCAGAGAACTAGGGGGGCGTGTACTTGGGGTAGTTCTGACTGGCATGGGTTCAGATGGTTTGGAAGGCGCCAGAATGTTAAAGGCGAAGGGTGCAACAATCTGGGCTCAAGATGAAGCCAGCTGCGTGATCTATGGCATGCCGATGGCTGTTGCAAAAGCTGGACTCGCTGACGAGATTTTAAGCCTGACCAAAATCGCACCACGCCTTTGCGAAGAGATCAACTAGTATGCGTGTCTGGGCCGTCGCTAATCAGAAAGGTGGTGTGGGTAAAACCACTACTACCGTTGCGTTGGCCTGTTTACTGGCAGATCAGGGGCACAGAGTGCTGATGCTGGATCTGGATCCTCAAGCATCTCTTGGGAGTTATTTCGGATATTCGCCGGATCAGTCGACCCAAAGTGCATTTGACTGGTTTGCCAGTCCAGGTCAATTGAGCGAATCGATGCAGATGGCGTGTATCAGAACGACAAAATCGCCGCGACTCGATCTTGTGCCGGGCAGCACCGCGTTGGCAACGCTGGAGCGATCAGCCATCAGTATCGAAGGCATGGGTTTGGCAATTTCAAGAGCACTGGCGAAAATCTGGGAAAACTATGATTACGTGATCATAGACAGTCCGCCGACACTGGGTGTGTTGCTTATCAACGCGTTGGCTGCTTGCCAAAAGCTTATCATCCCGGTACAAACCGAATTTCTTGCAATAAAGGGAGTCGAGCGCATGTTGAACACCCTGAGCATGGTCAATCGCTCGCGCAAACACACGTTGGCCTACCTGATGGTGCCAACCATGTTTGACCGGCGGACACAAGCCAGTGTGACCAGCTATCGATACATGCGTAAGACCTGGCCCGAGCATACCTGGCATGCAGCCATTCCAATTGATACAAAGCTTCGTGATGCCAGTTCCAGGGGAATGACACCGCTGGAACTTGATCCTGACAGTCGGGGTATTCAATTTTATGCATCGCTTCTGAAAACCTTGTTGCAGCAGGATGTTGATGCTATTTCAAGCAGCATAAATCAGTCAGACAGCGCCCCGCTGGGTACGGGAGTCAACGGCCGTGCATAAGTCACTCGGGCAGCAATCATCTCAGCCAACCCGCCCGCTTGATGTTGTGCAGGATTATCTGGATTCGCTCCTGCGCGAAGTCAGCTTGGCAGTTATCGAGGCTGATGCGAAATTCGCACCGGTTGCTGAGCAGGCGACCCCATCATCAATCAGAGGCGATTCATCTCAGAACCACGCCAGCCTTGAAGTACCGGTCAATGTCACGTTTATCGCAGCGGAATCCATTGCTGCCAACCCCATTGCTGTTAACTCAGTTGCGGTCAACACTATAGCTTGTAACCTTGTGCGATCAGCACCCAAGAAACGAGCAATTCCGGATTGGGGTCGGCTAGGCTTTGCCGCGTTGTTGTTTGAAGTTGCCGGCATAAAAATGGCCGCGCCATTGCATAGCCTTGGCGGTATCTGCCTGATCGAAAACAATCTTCAAACTGTTGCTGCTCAGGCAGATTGGTTCATGGGGATTTTGCGTTGGAATGGCCGTAACCTGCGTGTTGTAGATACTGCTAAATTTATCATGCCGGAGCGCATTAAAGACGACTCTCACCGCGCGTCCTATCACAGCGTCATCGTATTGGGCGACAGTCACTGGGCACTGGCCGTTGACCAAGCAGAGAAATCTACTCGCCTCGGCGCAGGAGACGTGCGTTGGAAATATTTGCTGGGTACGCGCCCTTGGCTGGCCGGCACACTGCTGCACCGGCTTTGCGCTTTGATGGATGCAGATTGCATGCTGAGCTTGTTGTTAGCCGCCGATAACTCTGCCCTGATGAGCACACAAACGCAGTAGTTATCACATTCTGGCTTGATATTTGCTTAGCCACTAACATGACTCCTTCATGCATCAAAAATCAGTTAACCGCCTGATTTTTGACGGTCAACTTAATGAAATCAGGCACGCAGACTTTCTGCTATAGCGAGAGTTAAAAAATGGCAGAAGCAAAAAAATACCATAATGACCAGGTTCTTCAGTGGGTAACGTTTCAGCTCGAAAACGAAACCTACGGTGTTAACGTCATGGTCGTCAAAGAAGTGCTGAAGCTCCAGGCTATTGCGCCAGTGCCGGGAGCACCCGACTATGTGCTGGGCATTATCAATATCCGCGGCACATTGATATCTGTCGTTAATACGCGCAGCCGGTTCGGTTTACAGGACCGCGAAGCAGACGACAACACACGCATTGTGATTATCGAGATCGGCAAACACATCATAGGCATTTTGGTTGATAGTGTTGCCGAGGTGGTTTACCTGCGCCGATCTCAGATCGAGTCTGCTCCCCAGATAAATCGGGATGACTCTGCAAAGTTCATTCAAGGGGTTTATCACCGCGACAATCAGTTGTTGATTCTGGTCGAACTGGAGAAATTATTAAGTGAAGATGAATTAAGCGAGTTGGATAACTAATGACCACATTAACCGCGCTGTTTGTTGTTGCTCTGTCACTGATCATCTTCGTTCAGAGCGTATTTTTTGCACTACAGTCTCGGCAAATGAAACAGCTGCGAGATGAGCTGACCCGTTTTGCCAGCGATCAGCAAGCAGTGCTGGCCACCAATGCGCAATCGTTGGCAAAGCTCCAGGCAACTGTCAGCATGCTTGAGAATAAACTCAACCGCACCATGCAACGACAGCAAGATCTTGAGAACAAGGATGCCGGCAGCCTGACCTATGAACAGGCGAGCAAGCTGATTGAACTCGGTGCCGCGCCAGAGGATTTGGTAAAAACCTGCGGGTTTTCTCAGGCTGAAGCCCATCTGGTGTCTTTGATGGCAGCTCGCGGCATCGTCAAGTCTTGCTGATAGCATGGGATTTTAGCTGCGCTTTGTGGGTATAATCGGCTTTGTTTTAAAACCGACTAACCTCACAGACGCGCAGCAGATCACATTACAGTGCCAACCTCCCAACAAAATCCGGCAACCGATCCACCTCCGTTGATTCAGGCTCAAGCCCTGTTCTGTGAACGCGATGAACGGATTTTGTTTTCTGACCTTCACTTCGATCTAACGGGGGGAGAACTCGTACAAATCAAAGGCAGTAACGGCAGCGGAAAAACCAGCCTGTTACGCATTCTATGTGGGCTTAACGAGGATTTTAGCGGAGAGATCCTCTGGAAAGGCGAGCCCGTTGCAGAGGTTCGCGAAGACTTTCTTGCGTCAATGACCTACATCGGCCATCGCGCAGGGGTCAACCGGATACTCACACCACGCGAGAATCTGCGTTGGAGCGCGTCGCTACAAGCGCCGGCTGATGACAAGCAGATTGTGGAAGCGCTGGGCAGACTTGGTCTGCGCGCCTACGAAGACATACCCTGCAGAAACCTGTCAGCCGGCCAGACACAGAGAGTTGCTCTGGCGCGCCTGTTGATAAGCCGCGCCAGTGTGTGGATTCTCGACGAACCGTTTACAACGCTTGATGTCCACGGCGTGAAAAATCTTGAAAACCTGTTAGCCGAACATGTCAGTGCTGGCGGGGCGGTGATGTTGACCACGCATCACCCGCTGAGTGTGAACTGCAAAGCACGAGCGCTGGATCTTGATCAGCATAGGATCAACTCATGAACAACGCTCGCGAAATTCAAGACATCAAAGGTGTCAGCACCTGGTCCGCATTTTGCGCCACTCTCAGGCGGGATCTGGTCATCGCGCTTAAACGCAGAAATGATCTGCTGAATCCAATCATGTTTTTCCTGATCGTGGTGAGCCTGTTCCCTCTGGGAATCAGCCCTGATCCGGTTGAACTGAGCAGGGTGTCTGCCGGAGTCGTCTGGGTCTCAGCGTTACTGGCTTCGATGCTGTCACTGGATAATCTTTACAGGGCAGATTATGAAGATGGTTCGCTTGAACAGTTACTGCTGTCCCCGCAGCCGCTGTATTTTCTGGTACTGGCTAAAAATATAGCTCACTGGTTAATCAGTGGACTTCCAGTGGTGATATTGTCGCCCTTGCTGGCCTACATGCTTTATCTGCCATCAGAAGCTTACTGGACCATGGTGCTTACCTTATTGATCGGAACGCCGGTGTTGAGCCTGTTCGGCTCGATTGGAGTTGCGCTCACCGTTGGCCTTGGCAGCAGAGGTCTCATTCTGGCGGTGATTGTTTTGCCGCTAGCAACGCCCGTGCTTATAATCGGAGCTAAAGCAGTGACGGACGTCATGGTTGGATTGCCCGTTGGCAGCCATTTTGCCCTTTTAGGCGCTATACTTGCGCTGGCACTGACGATGGCACCTTTGGCCTCAGCAGCGGCCTTGCGAATAAGCGTAAACTAATATCCCAAGGGTCGGGGACGTGGCAGTCTCAGGTTGCCCGTCCTTCAGTCAACCAAGAAACAGGAACAGATTATGTGGTTGTGGTTTGCAAAGCTGGGCTCTCCGCGATGGTTTTATGAGCTGTCTGACAAATGGTTACCATGGCTGTATCTATCGATGCTGATAATGATGTCTATTGGACTTTTCTGGGCACTGTTGATCGTGCCAGAGGATTACCAACAAGGACAGACCATTCGAATTATGTATATCCACGTTCCTGTGGCGAGTATTTCTCTGGCATGTTTCCCTTTGATGGCGGTCGCCGGCACCATCACGCTGGTCTGGAAAATGAAACTTGCGGATATGGTTGCGCAAAGTGTGGCGCCTATCGGCGCCTGGTTTACCGGCCTTGCGCTGGCAACAGGAGCGATATGGGGAGACCAAATCTGGGGCACTTGGTGGGCATGGGATGCACGACTGACGTCATTGCTGATTCAATTCTTTCTGTTTATCGGTGTGATTGCGCTCCGTTCGGCGATAGACAGTACGGATGCCGCAGCAAAAGCGTGCGCTGTTCTCGCTATTGTCGGAGCCATCAACGTACCCATCATCAAATATTCTGTCGATTGGTGGAATACCTTGCATCAGCCAGCAAGCAATTTTTCTATGGATCCTGTCTCTCCCAACCCCCCGGAAGTCTGGGTTCCTTTGTTGGTCATGATCTGCGCTGTTTATATATTTTTTGCTATTGCACTGATTTTGCGCACTAGAAATGAAATTTTGCAGCGTGAACGCCGATCTCAATGGGTTATAGATCTGGTTGCACGGGAAAAGAATGTTTGAAGCAGGAGTTAAGTGATGTTTGCTTTTCAGTTTTCCAGTCTGTCCGAGTTCCTACAAATGGGCGGGGTCTATACCTTTCACATATGGGCGGTTTATCTGCTGTTTGCAGTTTTTATCGGCTACAATCTGCTGCAACCAAAAATGGTCAGACGTCACTTTCTACGTGAACAGAAACGACGCGCTGCGCGTGACGAAGAGTTGGCATCCAAGACCAATACCCAAAAATAGCTTAGGCAGTACAATATCAACGCCCTACAAACTGTGCTGTAAATACGGGAATTGTTATGAAACCACATCGTCGCAAGAAGCTGGGAATTATTATTTTTATTGCAGCCGGGCTTGGCACGGCTATTGGTCTGTCCTTGTTCGCGCTGAGTAACAATATCGATCTGTTTTTCACACCGACTCAGGTCGCTGCAGGCGAGGTCACTCCCGGTCAGAGAATACGGGTTGGCGGTATGGTTAAAGAAGGCTCTGTTGAGCACAACCAGGACATCCTCGAAGTCAGCTTTGTTGCCACTGACTATAATCATGACGTGCGCGTTCATTACGCCGGCATCCTGCCGGACTTGTTCCGCGAAGGTCAGGGTATTGTTGCCGAAGGCTCCATGTCACCCGAAGGCACATTCATCGCGTCTCGCGTTCTGGCCAAACACGATGAAAACTATATGTCTGTCGAAGTGAAAGCCGCATTAGACGCAGCAGGTCACACGTCCGGAATGCCTCCGGGGGCCATGCGATGATTCCTGAATTAGGAAATTTTGCGCTGATCCTGGCGTTTTTGCTCAGTATCCTGTTGTCTGTGATACCGATGGCAGGAGCAGAGCGCGGCAACTTGCTGTGGATTAATCTGGCAAGACCACTTACTGCAGGGGTTTTTGTATTTCTGAGTATCAGTCTGCTGATCCTCGGTTACAGCTTTGTAGCTGACGACTTCTCCGTGCAGTTTGTCGCCAATCACTCCAACACCATGCTGCCCATCTACTACAAAATTACTGCTGTATGGGGCGGTCATGAAGGATCATTCTTGTTCTGGACATGGATGCTGGGCGGTTGGATGCTCGCCGTCTGTGTTTTCAGCAAGGCCATGCCTGATGAGTTTGTGGCTCGTGTGTTATCCGTGATGGGTATGCTGTGTGTAGGTTACATTCTTTTTATGCTGGCCACTTCAAACCCGTTTGATAGGGTATTGCCGCTGTCACCTGCAGATGGAGCTGACCTTAACGCTGCGCTTCAGGACTTTGCGTTTATTATTCATCCGCCTTCACTGTACATGGGGTATGTCGGGTTCTCGGTAGTGTTCGCGTTTGCTATCGCTGCCTTGATCAGCGGGCGCCTCGATGCCGCATGGGCTCGGTGGTGTCGTCCGTGGGCAAATGCCGCGTGGGCAATTTTGACATTGGGATTGTCACTTGGTTCCTGGTGGGCCTACTACGAACTCGGTTGGGGAGGTTGGTGGGCGTGGGATCCTGTTGAAAACCCCCCGATGATCACTTGGCTGCTTGGCGCAGCGATGATCCATTCGCTGGCTGCCACTGAAAAGCGGGGCGTATTTAAGAGTTGGACTGTGTTGCTTGCAATTATGGCCTTCGCCTCCAGTTTGCTGGGCACGTTTATTACTCGCTCAGGTTTGCTGACCTCTGTTCATGCGTTTGCAACAGATCCGACTCGCGGAGTGTATATTCTGGTTTTCCTGGCACTTATCATAGGCGCGTCGTTAATACTTTACGCGGTAAGGGCGCCAAGTCTGAGAAGTGAGTTTGGATTCGGCAATCTATCAAGAGAAGTGTTTCTGCTGTCAAACAATCTGATCCTGGTGGTAGCAAGCGCAGCTATATTGCTGGGCACCTTATATCCGATTGTTTATCAGGCTATGACCGGCGGAGAACTCATCTCAGTGGGGCCTCCCTACTTTAATGCGATATTTTTCCCACTGATGGGTATCCTTGCAGTGTTGATGGCGGTAGGGCCGATCAGCCGATGGAAAAAAACCTCTCCTGAGCACTTACGCACTCAGTTAACAAAAGTTGCGATAGCAGCGGTTGTGCTGGGAGTTCTGATACCTGTGTTGTTGACGCTCGAACTTCCCTTAGGCGTTATTGCAACAACAATCCTGTCATTCTGGATTATCTTCTCCATGCTGAAAGATATCCGCAGCAAAATCGCCAATAAACCCACCGTTGTGGCGGGACTTCGCAGTTTGCCCTTGAGTTATCTGGGGATGACACTGGCTCATTTCGGATTTGTGATGACAATGGCCGGAGCCAGCCTGAGTTCAATTTACAGCATCGAACGCAGTGTTCTTCTTCAGGCAGGTGAGAGTACTGATTTGGGTGCCTACAACTTCAGATTTGAGGGCACACGCCCGGTGCAGGGTCCGAACTTTATCGCAGACGAAGCTGTCGTTGTTGTTTCCAGGGACGGTGAGTTCTATAAAAATCTTTATCCTCAGAAGCGACTCTATACAGCCAGTGGCACACCCACGTCGCACATGGGTATCGATGGTCGTTTTATGCGGGACTTGTTTACCACCCTGGGTGACCAGCGTGAAAACGGTGCCTGGTCGATGACCGTGTATGTGAAACCCTTTGTGCGATGGGTGTGGATCGGCACAATTTTTATAGCCTTTGGTGGAATATTGGCCGCCTCGGATAAACGTTATCGTCAATTCAAGGTCAAGCAAGCACAGAAATTGGCCAGGATGGCTGGTCCGGTTGCCGGCAACAACAAGACTTCGACCGCCCTGACAAAAGGCATGGATACCGGAGGTTCCGGCGCATGAATAATCTCAAGCTATTCCTGCCCGTGATCATTTTTATGGTGCTCGCGGTGTTCATGTGGCGCGGTCTTTATATGGACTCACGCACATTGCCATCGGTTTTGATCGATAGGCCACTGCCAGAATTTCAGTTGCGATCCCTGGAGTTGGGCGACCGTTTGGTCACTACAGCAGATTTGCCGGATGGTCCTTTTATTCTGAATATCTGGGGCAGTTACTGCCTGCCATGTCTTCAGGAAAACCCCATTTTTATGGCGGCCAAAGAACAGAATATCATTCCGATTATTGGCCTCAACTATAAAGACCGTGACGAAGCTGCCCGAGACTGGCTTGAACTGAATGGCAATCCATTTGAACTCAATATTATTGATGACACCGGCCGCTACGGAATCGATCTTGGTGTTTATGGCGCTCCTGAAACATTTCTGGTAGATGCCAATGGCGTAATCCGCTTCAAGCATATTGGCGTCATCAATTACCGGATTTGGGAAGATGAAATCATGCCTGCCATTGAGGCAGTGCAGGCTGGTGGCAACACATGAATGTGTCAGCGAAATTTTTTGGTCTGACCCTTTTTTTTGTGTGTCTTGCGTTGTTTAAACCCCTCAAGGCGCACGCACAGATCGATGTTTTTGATTTTGAAACCCCTGAGCAGGAACAACGATATCGCCAACTGTCCAACGATTTTCGTTGTCCAATGTGTCAGAACGCAAATCTCAGCAGCTCCCCGGGGGGGGTTGCCTCTGATTTGCGCCGTGAAATCTATCGCATGATCATGGAAGGTCAGACGGATGCTCAGATTGAGGAGTTTATGCTGGCCCGCTACGGTGATTTCATCCTGTACCGCCCCAGATTGACCGCGCAGACTTTACTGCTCTGGTTCGGCCCCCTGATGTTCTTGCTAGCCGGAGTATGGGTTGCGCGGAACATCATCAGAAACAGCGGTGTGAAAAAAACCAATCACAGCCAATCTGAAGCTAACGCGCCGATCAACCAAGACACTTATGCTGTTACAGACGTTGTTATCAGTGATGACGAGCGTAAACGGTTAAATCGTTTACTGGCTGATCACGACGACTCTGCACACAATCAAGATAACACTGGAAGGTGATAATTTGTTCTGGATACTAAGTCTGCTGTTGGTGGTGCTTGCTGTTCTTTTTGTTTTGGTGCCGGTCATTCGTCACAACACTTCAACTATTCAAGTTGGCCTGACTGCCCGCAATGCAGCAAATTTGATTATTTTTCAAGAACGTGCAAAAGAAATTGAGCAAGACCTCAAAGAAGGGTTGCTGGACACGGAGCAATACACAAATCTCAAGGCCGAGTTGGAAAGAACGCTACTCAGTGACGTGAATGATGAGACAGACAAGCAGGATAATCATGCAAATGGCGGATTGACGCTTAAGTCACCTGTCAAGCTTATTCCCTTGCTGGCTGTTGCGCTCGCCTTACCACTGAGTTACTACCTCTATGAGACCTGGGGTTTCAGGAATGATCTTGCCCTTGCCCGGATCATCGAACAAAGTCAGCTTGCTGGTGATGACCCAGTACTGATCAGAGACCAGATTTTTGAACTGGGCGCCATCGTAGAACAAGACCCGGAAAATGGCTGGGCGCTTTATTTTATCGCGCGACATCTGGTATCACTCGGACAAATGCCTGAAGCGGCGATGTTTTTTGAAAGAGCCGCACAGCATATCGACAATCCTGCAGATCAGGCGGTTGTGCTGGGGCAATATGCGCAAGCCAAGTACATCATTTCTGAACAACAGATGACCGAGGAAGTACGCGAAATCGTTTCTCAGGCGCAGCGCATTAATCCGGACGAGCCCGCTATTCTGCAGTTATTGGGTGCTGACGCTTTTGTAAATCAGGACTTCCAAGCTGCCATTACCTATTGGCAGCGACTTTTGAACATGGGGCCTGACGAAGAAGATGCTGCCTTTTTGAGCTCTGTTATCGCGCAAGCACAAGACATGTTGGGAGCTCCGACAGCGGCTGGGCAATCCGACGTGGATGCAGTAAACCAGGCCGCAAAAATTGAAATCAGTCTGGCAATCGCACCCGAGTTGACACTACCCGCAGAAACCCGTGTGTTTGTATCTGCCCAGCAGGCTGAAGGCGGCGGCCCTCCATTGGCGGCAAAATTCTTGTCAATAGGGGATTTGCCTGCGATCGTTAGTTTGTCTGACAGTGATGCTGTTGGGCCATTCAATCTGTCATCTGCACAAAGTGTATCGGTGGTCGCGACGATATCTCTAAGTGGATCAGCCGATGTGCAATCCGGCGACTATCAGGTCAGGTCTGAGTCAGTTTCACTCCAACAGAGTGAAACGCCGGTTCGGCTGCAACTCATGATTCGTGATATGGTGCCCTGACACAATTTTAGACTACAAGCATGAAAACAGTTACGAAACATGTATCGATGTCACCGACATCTTCAAAACAGCTGATCGACAAATTCGGCCGGCATATCGACTACGTCCGCCTGTCCGTCACTGATCGTTGCGACTTCAGATGCGTGTACTGCATGACGGAAGAAATGACCTTTCTTCCGCGCAAGGACGTATTAACGCTTGAAGAGATATACCAGGTAGGCAAAGCTTTTACTGAACTCGGGGTAACTCGGTTACGCCTAACCGGAGGTGAACCTCTGGTGCGAAACAATGTCATGGCGCTTGTCCGGGCATTGGGGCGCTTACCCGGGTTGCGCGAGTTATTAATTACGACCAATGGCGCGCAGCTTGAGCAGTTAGCTGCACCGCTGCGCGCTGCCGGAGTCAATCGCATCAACATCAGTATCGATAGTCTCGATGCAGAGCGATTCAAAAAAATTACCCGTGTAGGTCGTCTGGACAAGGTACTGGCTGGCATCGAAGCCGCGCGTCATTGCAGTTTCGACCGCATCCGACTCAATGCAGTTATCATGAAAGGCTATAACGATGATGAGGTTTTAGCCTTGACTGACTTCGCCGTTGAGCGAGGTCTTGATATCGCCTTCATCGAAGAAATGCCCTTGGGGCAAGCGTCTGATCACCTGCGAGAAGAAACTGTATGCAGCAATGATTGGGTAAGAGAGCAGATCAATCGTCATTATGCTTTACAAAGCACATCCGAAAGCACCGCAGGACCTTCTCGTTACTTCAGCATCCCGGGACAGCGCAGCAGAATAGGGTTTATTTCTCCTATGTCGCATAATTTTTGCGGAGATTGCAATCGGGTCAGAATGACCGTGGAAGGTAGATTGCTGTTATGCCTTGGCAATGAACACTCCTCAGACCTCAGGCAGATTCTGCGGGCAGGCGATCAGCAACATCTGCGTAAAGATGAGCTGACGCAACTTGAATTTTCTGAAGAGCATCCAGTCTCTGCCGAGCTCAAAAGAGCTATTGTTGCCGCCATGGATTTAAAACCGGAACGACATCACTTTTATGAAAGTGATTATGCACAACCCGTTCGTCTTATGAACATGACCGGAGGCTGATTGTCAATTATGAGTAATGGATTCATCCCAGTAAACGCGGTGGTTATCACTGTATCCGATACCCGCACCGAGGAAACAGACAGCTCCGGCAGATACCTGGTTGAGCAATTGCTTGCGGCAGGACATATCGTAGTCAACAAGTATATTGTCAAAGACGATACCTACAAGCTGCGCGCTCTGGTTGCGACGTGTGTGGCTGATGATCAGGTTCAGGCGGTGCTATTGACGGGTGGTACTGGTTTTACTCATCGCGATAACACAGTCAGAGCGGTAACGCCTTTGCTTGACTCGAGTATTGATGGATTTGGTGAAATATTCCGTTACCTGTCGCATGCAGAGATTGGCAGCTCAACCATTCAGTCCAGAGCCTTTGCAGGCCTGAGTAACCTGACAATTGTTTTCTGTGTTCCAGGTTCCACTGGGGCGTGCAGAACGGCGTGGGAAGGTATCATTTCCCATCAACTGGATAGCCGACACAAACCCTGCAACTTTGTAGACAAAATTAAAAAGCTGGTATAAAAAAATCAGCCCCGGCAAATAAATTTGTCGAGGCTGACATAAACCATCCGGGCGGGTATTAAAATATTCAGGGCCAATGCAGTGTGACTGATCATTGCACCCCGGACCGGGCTAACGTCAAGCAACTACCCGATCTCAGGTGGCAAGCCTTTCAAAAAACGCAGGCTTGCGCGATATAAGAATTAATTGGCTGCCAATATGGTCAACACTGGTACCGCGACTGATGCTGTTACGATTGCTGCTGTTACAAGTGCAGCTCTTGCACTGATGATTAATTCGCTCATGTTCTATCTCCTTGTGGGTATTAAACGTCTTCTTGGCTCGATTGATACACAAAGCTTTGTGGGCTTCGGTAACGGGGTGCATAGTAACATCGAACGGGCATAAAGGTAACACTTATTTTTGCAAAACCAGCCATTAGGCGATAAAAAGTAACATTATTGCGTTAAAACGATCCTTAATCACCCAAAATAACCTCAATAGACATCGCCAAGTAACAAATTTTGGCAATTCTGAAACAACGTTGTCATTAAAAATGCTAATAACCTCGCTCAATTGCAATGGGATACGCTCAGCGGCCCGTAAAGGTTTCTTCAACTGGATGGCACTGCAATCACCGGATGTTATTTGCCTTCAGGAAACCAAAGCGCATGAGTCCCAGTTATCGGACACTGTCTTTTATCCTGATAACTATCACCGTTATTTTTTTGACGCTGAAAAAAAAGGCTACTCCGGAACTGCAATTTTTTCCAGACGCAGACCCGATCGTGTTACTAAAGGTTTTGGTTGGGACATCGCAGACCGCGAAGGGCGGTATCTTCAGGCTGACTTTGATCAGTTAAGTGTCATTTCACTGTATATGCCATCTGGTTCAAGCGGTGATGAGAGGCAAAAGATCAAGTTTCAGTTTCTTGAGAAGTTCTACCTGCACCTGCTGCACTTGAAAGCCAGTGGTCGAAATTTTGTTATCTGCGGTGACTGGAATATGTGCCACAAGCCTGTCGATCTGAAAAACTGGAAAATCAATCAGAAAAATCCTGGTTTTTTGCCGGAAGAACGCGCATGGCTTGACCGGCTGTTTTATGAGACCGGATACGTTGATGCTTTCAGGCTAGTCAATCAACAACCAGATCAATACAGTTGGTGGTCGAACAGAGGCAAGGCTCGACAAAATAATGTGGGATGGCGACTGGACTATCCGGTGATTACAGCCGAACTGTCATCCAAAGTAGTGGAAGTCACGATCCATACTGATCAATTTTTTTCCGACCATGCCCCGGTAACACTTTTTCTAAAGGATAGTTAACAACAAACTGTGGCCCGGAGTTATCGATACACTTAAAAATCATTTCAATTCAAACATTTTTCAAGGCAAACAGCTGATGACTATTTTTTCCAAACTGATACTAAGCGGCTCTTTTGTGCTGACTTTCCTCTTCAGCACGTCAAATGCGGAAGCACAATCACTGACTGCACTAATTACAACAAACAAGGGAGAAATCATACTGGAGCTGAATCAACAGGCGGCACCAACCAGCGTTGCCAATTTTGTGAATCTATCTCTGAGAGGGTTCTACGACGGACTCACATTTCACCGGGTTGAAAACCGCTTTATGATCCAGGGCGGAGACCCTGAAGGAGATGGCACAGGCAGCCCGGGTTACCGCTTTGCCGGAGAGACTAATCTGAGACATAACAGACCCGGAGTGGTCTCCACTGCCAACGCAGGCCCGGGCACGGATGGCAGCCAGTTTTTTATCACCCATGTTGCGACTCCGCATCTTGATGGAATTCACTCGGTGTTTGGCGTGGTAAGCAGCGGTATGCAAGTTGTTAATCAGATTCGACGTGGCGATCGAATTCAAACTATCGTAATCACAGGCGACATATCGGATCTATGGAGACAAAAAGCCGAGGATCTGGCGCGGTGGAATGCAGCACTGGATGAAAATTTTCCGGAGCTCAGAGCCGCACCAACTCCCTGAGAAAAGTGCGCGTCAGGGCAGAACCTTTTTGAATGGTTTGACCGTCACATCTTTGTAAACGCCAGCTGACTTGTAAGGATCCGCATCAGCCCAGGTGGTAGCAGCTTCCAACGAGTCAAACGCAGCCACGATCAAGCTGCCCGTGAATCCGGCATCTCCAGGACTGTCTGAATCAATTGCAGGAAAGGGGCCTGCCAGCACCAGCCTGCCTTCCTGCTGCAACACTTCAAGTCGCGCAAGATGTTGGGGGCGTGCGGGTAGACGCAGCGGCAGGCTGTTTTCAACATCTTCACTGATTATGGCGTACAACATAGGGACTCCGAAATTCAAGGCATGTTTGTTAAATCTAACGCGCCAAAATACAACGAATCCTGTGGGTCGACAATGCCACATTCACCTGATATTGTCCGCTTCCTGATAGTCCGCTCTTGGCGTCCTTCTTTGGCAATTTTGTCTTCACTGCATTACAAGTCACGCGCATGTCTCAAACACTGGTAATACATCCGCAGAACCCTGAACCCCGATTAATTCGGCAGGCAGCACAATGCCTTTTGGACGGCGGTGTCATCGTGTACCCAACGGACTCAACCTACGCAATCGCCTGCCATATGGGGGACAAGAATGCTCTCGAGCGCATTCGCCGCATCAGACAATTAAATGACAAACATAACCTGACACTGATGTGCGCCGACTTATCTGCAATTGCAACCTATGCCAAAGTCAGCAACAGCGCCTATAGACTGCTCAAAGCATACACGCCCGGTCCATACACATTTATTCTCGATGCGACAGCGGAAGTGCCCAGACGGCTTATGCATCCAAAGAGAAAGACTATAGGCCTCAGGGTGCCTGCACACCCGGTGAGCAGGGCTTTGCTGGATGCGGTGGGAGAGCCACTAATGAGCACCAGTCTGATTATGCCAGGCGATGATCAACCGCTCTCTGAGATCTATGAAATCGAAGATATTCTGGATAAACAGGTTGACCTGATTATCGATAGCGGATCTTGCGGTCTTGAACCATCAACAGTGATCGATCTGGTTGACGGCATGCCAGTTGTGATTCGTATCGGCCTTGGCGACCCAACCCCGTTTCAATAGATGCATATCCAGTTCGGACCTTGTGCCATCACCAACAAATTTTAATCACGATCAGTTCAGATCAGTTGTGCAATAATACGCCCACTAAATTTTGCTGGAAGCCGAACATGGCATGTTCGCATTCGTAGCAAATGACATCGCTAACACCACAATCAGCAAGAGGGGATAAGGGTTTGTCTACAGTTGATTCACAAAAGCGTGTGTTATCAGGCATGAGGCCTACCGGTCTACTGCACCTTGGTCATTATCACGGGGTCCTAAAGAATTGGGTTCAACTGCAGAATGAATATCAGTGCTTTTATTTTGTGGCCGATTGGCATGCGTTAACAACCCACTATGCAACACCCAGCGTCATCGAAGAAAGCGTCATGAATATGGTGATTGACTGGCTTGCAGCCGGCGTTGATCCTGAAAAGGCGACATTATTTATCCAGTCAAGTGTCCCTGAGCATGCTGAGCTGCATTTGTTGTTGTCAATGATGACGCCGCTTGGTTGGCTTGAGCGTGTGCCCAGCTATAAAGATCAACAGGACAAGTTAAGAGACAAAGATCTGGAAACTTACGGGTTTCTGGGATACCCCTTGTTACAGAGTGCGGATATTCTAATTTATCGGGCAGGTTTTGTGCCCGTCGGGGCGGATCAGGTTGCTCATGTTGAACTGACGCGTGAGATAGCAAGACGCTTTAACCACCTGTACGGACGCGAAGCTGATCATGAGCAGCTTGCACTGAGTGCCATAAAAAAAATGGGTAAAAATGCAGCAAAAGATATTCTCCGGCTGAGAACTGCTTTTCAGCAGCAAGGCGATCATCAGGCGTTGGCCCAGGGACAAACACTGATCAGAGACCAACAAAATCTTTCGCTGGGTGACAGAGAACGAGTCATGGGTTATCTGGAAGGCAGCGGCAAAGTGATTCTGGCTGAACCGCAGGCTCTGTTGACACCCGCTGCAAAGATGCCAGGACTTGATGGTCAAAAAATGTCCAAGTCGTACGGCAATACGATATCGCTGCGGGAACCTGTAGATGGGTTGACTAAAAAAATTAACACCATGCCTACAGACCCGGCACGTATCAGGCTCAGTGATGCCGGTAACCCGGAAAACTGTCCCGTTTGGCAATTACATGAAGTCTATTCAGATACCGACACTAAAAACTGGGTTCAACAAGGTTGTCGCAGCGCCGGGATAGGATGCTTGGCATGTAAAAAACCACTGATCGATGCAGTGGTAGCTGAGCTGGAACCTATGCAGAAACGTGGCGCTCATTATCAGCAGGATCCTGGTGAAGTTCGCAATATTCTGATCAAAGGTAGTGAGCGCGCAAGGGCGCATGCTGTTGAAACGCTCACCGAGGTGCGGGCTGCGATGGGTTTGAGCTATCGATAATTTTTTGATGAACGATAGACAACCAGACAGGTAAGTCCTGATGAGCGAACGAGTCCAACTGCCGGAGACAAACATCAATACTGCAGACGTAGTGGTCGCGCAGCATGAAATGCCTTTTGCCTTTATTGCCGGCAAGGCAGTGACGCAGTTGCCTCATGACTTGTACATACCCCCTGATGCACTGGAAGTATTTCTGGAGGCATTCGAAGGCCCCCTGGATTTGTTACTTTATCTTATCAAGCGCCAGAATATTGATATCCTTGATATTGATGTCTCGGTTATTACCGAACAGTACATGGCTTATGTTGATCTGATGGAGTCACATCAGTTTGAGTTAGCGGCAGAGTATCTGGTGATGGCGGCCATGTTGGCTGAAATCAAATCCAGAATGCTGCTGCCTAGAAGCAGTATGGATGAGGAAGAGGAAGACGATCCCAGAGCACAACTCATTCGCCGCTTGCAAGAATATGAACGCTATAAAAAAGCAGCAGAGGACATCGATTTACTGCCCAGACTTGAACGCGATATCTATCTCGCCCGCGCGCAGGAACCGCTGCTTGAGAGGCACACGCCCGACCCTATAGTAGAACTACAGGAAATTCTGGCGGCACTGGCAGGGGCATTACGCAGAGCGGATATGTTTGAGCATCATCAGATTCAACGCGAAACCCTCTCTACACGAGAGAAAATGGCTGAAATTTTGGTAAGACTATCAACTGAACGCTTCGTGCCACTGGTATCGTTGCTAATGAGAGAAGAAGGGCGTCTTGGGGTTGTGGTCACGTTTCTTGCGGTCATGGAACTCATAAAGGACGCCTTGGTGGATATCGTACAAAGCGAACCCTTTGCTCCAATACACATCAAAGCGCGCAGCCAGTCGGCTATAGGTGTCGAATGACAGAACATGACATTGAAAAACAGGATTCCGACGGTATTGAAGAAGCATTTGAAGCCATTACCTATGAAGCCCAGGCTATTGATGATCAACTTCTGCGGCAGATCCTCGAAGGTGTGTTACTGGCGGCAGGCAAGCCGATGACCATTGTGGCTCTGGGTGATGTTTTTATCGAAGCGGAAAGGCCGGATCCTGAGAGCATTCGCGCAGCGCTGCATGAAATTCAGACCGATTGTCAGTCGCGCGGATTTGAGTTGAAGGAAGTAGCCTCGGGGTTCCGCTTTCAGGTGCGTCAGCATTTAAGCCCCTGGATTTCCAGATTGTCGGAAGAAAAGCCGCAGCGATACACTCGAGCACTGCTTGAAACGCTGGGGTTAATTGCATATCGGCAACCGATTACCCGTGGAGATATCGAAGAAATCCGCGGAGTTGCCGTAAGCTCGACTATCATCAGGACATTGCTTGACAGGGAATGGGTGCGCATTGTTGGCCACCGCGATGTACCCGGCCGGCCAGCAATGTTCGCAACTACACGCCAGTTTCTTGATTATTTTAATCTGAAGAGTTTGCAGGAATTGCCGCCGCTCGCGGAGATCCGTGATCTTGATCAGCTAAATCCTGAACTTGATCTGGGTGAAAGCCTAGCCGGAAGAGTATTGATTTTGCCAGAAGAACCCGATGCTCGGCATGAATTGCATGATGACGCCGAATTTGTGCAAAGCGTACTTCTGGATGAAGATGAGGCCATGGCACTCGCAAAAAGACCGCTCGATGAGATTCTGGGTTACCACAGAGAAAAGACCAATGACTGATGCAGTGCAGGACGAAAAAATTCAGAAAGTATTAGCCAGAGCCGGTTTTGGCTCGCGCCGTGAAATGGAAAACTGGATAACTCAGGGCCGGGTGAAGATCAATGGCAAAACCGCCACCTTGGGTGACCGGGCAGGCGCTGAAGACAGCCTGGTTGTGGATGGCAAGAAAGTCGCTAACGCCAGCCCAGATGCTGTTGTCCCGCGAGTGCTGATCTACAACAAACCGGAGAACGAAATTTGTTCCCGGCGCGATCCGGAAGGCAGGCCATCGGTTTACGATCATCTGCCCATGATCAAGCATGGGCGCTGGGTTGCTGTGGGCAGGCTGGATTTTAATACCAGCGGGCTTTTGCTGTTTACCACAGATGGAGAGTTAGCTAACAAATTGATGCATCCATCGGCTGGCATTGATCGGGAGTATGCAGTCAGAATTATGGGTGACGTAACTGACGACATGCTTAAAATAATGCTCAAGGGTGTCATGATCGATGAACATCTGTGTCGTTTTACAGACGTCAGGTTCTTTGCTGGAGAGGGACGCAATCGCTGGTATCACGTGGTTATCATGGAAGGTCGAAACCGGGAAGTTCGAAAGCTGTGGGAATCGCAGGGCTTACAGGTCAGCCGTCTCAAGCGCGTTCGGTACGGCCCGGTTTTTATCCCCAGCAGAGTTAAGAAGGGACAACTGTACGAAATGAAAACCCCGGAGATAATCACGCTGTACGAAGCTGCCGGAATGGAACCCCCGTCAGCGTCGGCTATGAAAAGACCGGCGCGCCACACATCCCGACGCTCCGACTCATAATGGCTGTAAGAGCTGTATGATTAATAGGTCTTTAGACTCTCCGCACAGATCAGGCTTCCACACTTTGCTGAGACTTAAGACTCTCGCGTAATGGCTTGATCAGCGCAGGTATTAGCGATTCTATCAACTGCATCTCTCGCTCAGAAAACCTGCGATTGCGTTTAAATGTGATTTCACCCAAGTACTCATCAGTGAACAGCAGCCTGTAACCGCAGCTGTGCGTGGACTGTTTGCCGACTCTGATGTCAAGATCCAATGTTTCGTGGTGGTAATGCAAACCATCCATCGCGACACCCGTGGTGAGACTGCTGAGCAAACGCTGTTGCAAGGCTGAGATTTCAATAGTTTCACTCAGACTTTCTCGCAATAGCACCAGCAATTCCTGATTGCGGCCCTCGGCATGTGACGATGCCACGGACTTTTCAACCTGATCAGTATTACCACTGCCCTTGAGATTCGGCATGACCGTCATTCTTCAATTCCTCATTTATCTTAAAGATAAGTTAACTTCTCAAACTTATTTATCAGCAAACATTACAACCAGGCAATATCGTTGCCCCCAAACTCTTGACTTTGTACATGGCTTTGTTAGCTCGTTTGAGCAAGCTGTCCTGATCCTCACTGGCGAGTATGGTCGATACACCGATACTGACCGTGATCTGCAGTAATCCACTCGCTGAGTAAATCCGGCTGTTACTGATGGCTTTGCATAAACGCTTCGCGATGACTTGCGCCACTTCTTTGTCGGTATTGCCAAGCAGTACAACAAACTCTTCACCACCATAACGGACGCAAAGATCGGTACTTCGGTTGACTTTAGTCATCACTCGAATCAGATCCTGAAGCACTAGATCATCTGTTGCATGGCCGTAAGTGTCATTAATTGATTGAAACTGATCGAAATCAATCATTAGCACCGAAAGAGGTTGCTGGTATCCTCGTGACAGACTGACCTCCCGACTGCGCTGACTAAACAAAGCTTGCCGGTTCCAGGCTCCCGTCAAAGGGTCTGTTAATGATGCTGCAATCGCCTTTTGATAAAGCAACGCATTACGAACCGGAAAAAGCAGCACAGACACTAGCGCCTCAAGGGTTTCAAGTTCGAATTCATTAAAGGGCTTGTCACGATACCACTTACCCTTATGACACTCGCCAGTTCTTGTCTGAAAATCTCCAGAATGACATAAAGATCAAGCGACGTTTGCAATGAATTAAGTAAACGTAAGCGAGTGTCACCCAGAGGGTTCGAGTTGCCGCGGGCTGCCAATTGCAGCATGGACTGTTGTCGAAAACGACTCAGGTCAATTGCAATTGCAGTACTGATTGGCGGCGCCATTGGAACTCTCCTTGGATTTGTTACCAAGAGGTATGCCAAAAGTGTGCCAGAAAAACAATTCTATTTTTATATAATTAAAACAAGAGGATATGAAATTAAACCGGCTGTGATGACAAGGAATCTTCCATTAAGTTTATGTCAGAAAAACGTAAACCGGCAGATTATTGCCGCACTCTCCTTGGTGGCGGAAATTGACGGCAATCATGAGAAAAAGTTGACCTTCAAAAAAATTCAAATACACATTGATCTGTCGAGTTTAAGTCACCCAACCGATTAGAGTTTCTCCAGTAACTCACGAATGTTGATAGCCTGGCCATGAATCGCAGCTGCCTCTGGGGACATCAGAAACACATAAGCAGGTACCAGTGATTCAGCGGACGGCAATGTTGCCGGATTCTCGGCAGGATAGGCATCTGCGCGCATAACTGTGCGGGTAGCGCCGGGATTCACGCTGTTGACTTTGATGTTACTGGTATTCTCAAGTTCATCAGCAAGGACTTGCGTCATGCCTTCTATAGCAAATTTGCTTACCGCATACGCTCCCCAATAAGCTCGACCTTTGCGCCCCACCGATGATGAGGTAAAAAGCACCCGGGCATCAGCCGACGCCAGCAGGGCAGGCAGCAATGCTCTTGTCAGTAAAAACGCAGCATTGACATTGACCTGCATGATTTTCATCCAGTTTTCTGGCAGCGTGTATTGCAAGGGACCCAAGGTGCCCAGATGGCCAGCATTGTGCAGCAGACCGTCAAGTCGTCCAAACTGCTCCAAAACGCTCTTGCCAAGTATTTGATAGTCATCAGCAACAGCGCTCGCAAGATCCATAGGATGAATAACTGGTTCAACAAGATCTTCAGCCATGATGTTGTCGTATAACTGCTCAAGCTTGCTTTGAGTCCTGCCAACAAGAATAACTCTGGCACCGGCGCGGGCAAACGCCATAGCAACAGCTTTCCCGATACCATCACCGGCGCCTGTGACCAGAATAATTCTGTTGGTTAAGGGATTTGTATTGCCAATATTCTCAGACATGGGGGTTCCTGAAATTTATGTGGAGATTTTGATATCTGGCCAGAAAGTGTGTGTGATTTGTTCGACATCTTTAACAATAAGATCTGCACCCCATTCAGAAATGCAAGGTTGCGATGGCAGGTATCCATAAGCGGCCGCAATAGTCATCATGCCGGCGGCCTTACCCGCGATGATATCGCGCGGATGATCGCCCACATAGACAGTACACTTCGGTTGTCTGTTTACAAGCTCGCTAGCGAGCAGCAAAGGCTCAGGGTGTGGCTTTGAGTAAGTGACATGGTCTGGGCACACCAAGACATTGCAGCGGCTCTGTAGTCCCAATGCGCGCAACAGGGGTTTCGAAAATCGCTCTGGTTTATTTGTGACAACCCCCCAGGGTATTGCTCGTTGCTCAAGTTCCAGCAACAGTCTGTCCATACCCGGATAGAGGGTTGAGCGGGTTAACTGTATTTGCTGCTCATATCGATCCAGCATGTTAAGCAACAACGACTCAAAATTTGGATTCGCAGGATCGTTCTCAAACGCAAGACCCAGTAAAGCTCTGGCACCACTGGAGACCGTGGCATGAACAGATGCTGACGAGGGCACTGCAACACCCTCATCCAAACACAGGGATCGCAACACCTGTTCAAAATCCGCA
>JBFZEG010000109.1:0-4155 GCA_041306975.1 Gammaproteobacteria bacterium
GATGATGGTGTGGTCACGCGCGGTGAGTGGCTCGGGCGACTATGCGATTTTTGCAGCAAACCCTGATGAACCGGCCAGCGCCCGCTTGTTGTGGCAAGGCACCGGGTCGGTGGGCCCGGACGACATCAGTGATGACGGCAGCACCATCCTGGTCAGACGGGGTTTATCCAATCAGATTGACGAGGTGATGCTGCTGGATGTTGCCAGCGCCACGGTGCGTCCACTGACCATTGCCGGCGGCCAGGCGCGTTATGAGAGCCCCCGGTTTATTCGTGGTGATAGCAGCATTCTGGCCATCAGCAACAATGGCAGCGATGTGCGGCGGCTGGTGGAAATCGACGTGGCGACCGGCGCCTTGCGCGCCATTTCAGCGGAACTGCCCTGGGATATAGAGGACTACGAACTCAGCAGTGACGGGCGGTTGCTCGCCTATGCCGTTAACGAGGATGGTTTCAGCCGCGTGGTGATCGAGGAGTTTGAGACCCGTCGTGTACTGGCTCAGCCTGAGCTGCCGCGTGGCGTGTTGACCGCGCTGGATTTCTCGCCGGATGCATCACAACTGGCCATCGGCATGTCGACCGCCACCTCGGCGGGCGATGTCTGGAGTCATGATGTGGCCTCAGGCACGCTGACACGCTGGACTGAATCCGAGCTGGGCGATATTGATCCCACGCGCCTGGTTGAACCGGCGCTGATCCGCTTCAGCAGCTTTGACGGACTGTCAGTACCGGCGTTTGTATATCGTCCTGCCGGCGCATCACCGATTGCGCGCCTGCCGGTGATCATCGACATTCATGGCGGACCGGAGTCACAGACACGTCCCGGCTGGAACCCCGGTGCACAGTATTTTGCCGACACCTTAAACGCCGTGGTGATACTGCCGAACGTGCGTGGCAGCGATGGTTATGGCTCGCGCTACCTGAGCCTCGACAATGCCGGGAAGCGAGAAGACAGCGTCAAGGACATCGGCGCGCTGCTGGACTGGATTGCTGAACAGCCCGGGCTGGATCCGGCGCGTGTCTCAGTGTACGGCCAGAGTTACGGCGGTTATATGTCGCTGGCGGTAATGACACATTACTCAGATCGCTTGGCCGGTGGCGTTGCACGTTACGGCATCAGCAACTGGATCAGCTTCCTGCAAAACACCGAAGCGTATCGCCGTGATAATCGCCGCGCCGAGTACGGTGATGAGCGCGACCCCGCCATGCGCGCCATCTTTGAGCAGATTTCCCCGCTTAACAATGTTGCGCGTATCACCAAGCCGATGCTGGTCATGCAGGGCGCTAACGACCCGCGTGTGCCACAATCAGAGTCTGATCAGGTAGTGCGTGAATTGCGCGCCAATGGCATAGATACCAGCTATGTGCTGTTTGCCGACGAGGGCCATGGTTTTCTGAAGAAGGAAAACAATGACCTGCGCCGCGAGGTAGAGACGGTTTTCCTGCGGCGCTTGTTTGGGGAGGAGTAGGCCACCCACATCGCAGGGGTGTTGAAGCCACATCAATAGTTCTCTATAATCGCTCCCAAAGAGGCTCTTATAATTCATTAGAGATCTGATGAGAGTTATTAATATGGAGACCCCGATTCCTCGGCCGGTAGAACGTGCCATTGAAAAGCTGGGCAGTGATATTTCACTGGCCCGGCGACGCCGGCATATCTCACAGGCATCCCTTGCCGAGCGCATGGGCGCCTCCGTCTCGACGGTGCGACGCATGGAAAAGGGCGATGTACGCGTGCCAATTCATTTTTTTGCGCGCGCCCTCCACATCTTTGGTGAAATCCAGGCTCTTGAGAATCTGCTGGATACTTCAAACGACGATATCGGCCTGACACTCATGGATGAGCAACTGCCCAAGCGCGTGCGCAATAAAGCCAGCGGCACGGGGGCAATGTGAAGCCCTCCACGGCGCCCATTCGTCAGCAAATGCAGCTTTGTCTTGGCAATGCAGGCACAGTGGTGGGCGCTCTGGTTTATGTGCGCCAAGGCCAGCGTGAAAATTGTGCCTTTGCCTACGAGCAATCATGGCTGGAAAATCCCAAACGATTCAGTGTTTCTGCTGATTTGCAATTGATCCGCGGCTACCAATCCCACAAGGCGGCATCGCCGCACGACTCGGTGTTTCATGGCGCCATCGCAGATACGGCGCCCGACGCCTGGGGTCGGCGAGTTATCGCACGTGACCATGCGCGACGACGCCGGAATGATCCCACTCTGCCAGCCCTTTCAGAATTGGACTACCTGCTGGCGGTTGATGACTTCAGCCGCGTCGGCGCTTTGCGCTTGCGCAGTGCGGATGGGACATGGCAGCGCACTGCTGAAGCAGGCCACCGCAGCACGCCGGCACTGATAGAACTTGAACGGATTTTTGAGGCCAGTCGCGCCGTGGAGCGCGGCCAGGAAACCATGGAAGACCTGCGCTACCTGCAGGGCAAAGGCACTTCATTGGGCGGCATGCGGCCAAAATGCACCATGATCGACGAAGACGGATGGCTAGCCATCGGCAAGTTCCCCAGTATTGGCGACTCGCGCAGCGTCACACGGGGTGAAGTATTGGCCTTAAAGCTGGCGTCACAGGCTGGTATCGACGCTGCGCCAGCACGTATTGTGCAACTTGGCGATACAGCGGTCGCGGTGATTCGCCGCTTTGACCGCGACGTAAACGATGGACGCATCCCGTATCAGTCGGCCGCGTCTTTTTTGCAGGCATCACGCGAGCACGATCACAGTTACACCGAGATTGCCGACGTGATACGCGCCCTCTGCCATGCACCCACACAGGATTTACAACAACTGTGGCGCCGCATCGTGTTTAACCTGTTGATCACCAATGTAGACGACCACTTGCAGAATCACGGCTTCCTGCATGTAGAGCGCGGCTTGTGGCGCCTGGCGCCAGCCTTTGATATCAATCCATTCCCCGATAAGGCGCGCGAGTCCAAGACCTGGTTGTCTGAGCAGGATGGCCCGATCACCGATGTGCAGATGCTGATGGCAGGTGCAGACTACTTTGGTCTAAGCACCGATCAAGCCCTTGAAGTGTTAGCTGAGGTGCATAGTGCGGTTTCAAATTGGCGAGGACTGGCGCTGAGCAGCGAGGTCGGGCTATCAGCCGCACAACTGGACGACTTTGCACCGGCCTTTGAGCATGAGCAGATAGAAGCAGCTGCTGATTTGCTTAAGATTTATCATTACGCCAGCCGGACTTGAGTGTTGACCAGAATACTTTCAGGTTGTTGAACTTTGTTTCCACCACCTCAAAGTGCTCATCCAGATGATCAATGGCCTGATGAAGTTCAAGTTCCTGATCCCTCTCCAGCTCTGTCTCCAACCGCGCGATGGCGTCACGCAACTCCATGAGCTTTTGTTGTTTTTCCTGTCGATTCGACATTGTCATAGGACCTCCGAAAATAGCGCGCGACTCATAATAACCTGCTCAGGGTAATCAATATCAATGGGATCATAAAAAATACCCCGGCAATATAAGCAACCACATACCACTTGCTGCGCATCGCCAGTGTGGCCAGTGTCTCTGCCATTTGTATGGGAATGTTTCGGGTGAACGGGATGCCGTAAATAATGGCAATGGCAAACACATTAAAAAACAGATGCACCAATGCGATCGCCAACGCTGTATCTGCCATAGGACCACTGATCGCCGTGGCGGCCAGCAATGCGGTGATGGTGGTACCAATATTGGAACCCAACGTGAATGGATAAATCTGCTGAATGGTGAACACCCCGGTACCGGCCAATGGCACGATCAGCGATGTTGTGGTTGATGACGACTGCACCAGCACGGTGATCGCAGTCCCCGAGACCATCCCCGCAATTGGACCTTTACCGACGGCGGCGTGCATGATGTCTCTGGCCTTACCGACCAGCAAACCGCGCAGAATTTTGCCTATTCTGGAGACCACAAACAGGATCAGACCGATTCCGATCAAAATCATCGAGATGCCGGCAAATATCCCAGGCAGCCAGGACGTGATCAACTCCAGCACCTGTGACGCCGGTGATAACAGCGCGCTCATGAAGTTCACATCACTCATACTCAGACTGGCATCGGAGTACAGTACTTGAGAAAGTGCGGTGGCCACTCGTTGCAAGGGCTGGAATAGAATTTCCAAGGGCAGCAGAATGGCCACTGCGCACAA
>JBFZEG010000122.1:0-93019 GCA_041306975.1 Gammaproteobacteria bacterium
CCAGCAAGGAAAACAATTCACCCAGGCTCACTGGTACTTTTTCTCTACGCAGACTGTTAAAAAATCGAATCAACATGGGACTATCTTTTTGCCCGGTGCATAAATGCAATTTTTTCCAGCAAATGCACATCCTGTTCGTTTTTAAGTAATGCACCATACAAGGGCGGAATCGCGCTTTTCACGTCTTGATTCTTCAGTACCTCTTCTGGGATATCATCAGCCAGCAGTAACTTTAGCCAATCAATTAATTCTGAAGTAGATGGACGTTTTTTAAGGCCAGGCACCTTTCGGACATCAAAAAATATATCCATGGCCTGAGCGAGCAACTCCTTTTTTATATCCGGATAATGTACAGCAACGATTTTTTCCATCGTTACGGCATCCGGAAATTTTATGAAATGAAAAAAGCATCGACGCAAAAATGCATCCGGTAACTCTTTTTCATTATTGCTGGTAATGATTACAATCGGGCGCGTCCTGGCTTTGACAATTGAACGTGTCTCATAGACGTAGAACTCCATCTTATCGAGCTCAAGCAATAGATCATTCGGAAATTCAATGTCAGCCTTGTCGATTTCGTCGATCAACAACACAACCTGTTTATCCGCTTCGAAAGCCTGCCAGAGTTTGCCCTTCAATATGTAATTGGAGATATCATGGACCTTGGGGTCACCCAACTGTGAGTCGCGCAGCCTGGAAACCGCATCATACTCATAAAGGCCCTGCTGAGCTCGAGTGGTGGATTTAATGTGCCATTGAATCAATTCCAGACCCAGTGCTGCAGAAATCTGTTCTGCCAACATGGTTTTGCCTGTACCAGGCTCACCTTTGATCAACAACGGTTTCTGCAGACAGATTGCAGCATTAACAGCCATCTGCAACTCTTCGGTTGCTACATAATCGCTTGTTCCAGTAAATCTCATGCCCGTTCTTACTCCTATTGCAGACTTATGAATTCAATCAGTTCTTGATATTTTTTCGGAGAATAGCAGCTGCGATACCGATAACCCATACCAGCACAACAGCGGACGACAGTGCCAGCAATAAGGGCACCATGGCACGTATGAATGAGTCACCGCCGACGGTAATCATATCCAGCAGGATTACAATGACAGCCGGCGCCATCAAATCTTTGTCAGCCGCGACATACCAGGGTGTATAAATCAGCACCAGCATGATTGCTCTCAGCGTATTCGCCAGCACTTTGAGTCCTATAATGCCGGTTGCTTTATAGAACAAGACATAACAAACAGTGCCTGCGGTAAGATAGATAGCCCAACTAGCCAGATAACCATAGATATCAACCATAACACTTGCCTTCCATTGTCACTGGTATACGTTTTATGCCTTCACCCAGCGAATTACATGTTCTTCCAGACCATTATCGTGAACATAGTCTTCAGACAGAATACGACCGGTAACAGGTATTCCTTCCTCTATCATGGCAGCACGATCCCCGGTGAGCAGCGGATGCCAGTCGGGTAAAGGTCTGTCCAGAAAACGGAGTTTATAAGCGCAGGTATCAGGAATCCAGTGTAGCGCAGATGGCAGATTCTCCATGTCAAGAACCAGGCAGTCCGGCACCTTGATTTGACGTGTCTTGTACGCTTTACACGTGCACTGATTTTGATTCAGATACCGGCAGGCTACACGTGTGAACTGTACCTTGAGGCTGTCCTCATCCTGTAATTTTTTCAGACAGCAGCGCGCGCAGCCGTCACACAACATTTCCCATTCTTGACGACTCAACTCCGCCAGAGGGAGTTGCCAGAAATGTTCTCTAACTTCAATGTTGCTGCTGTCAGTCATCATTTAACGCCGCTGTCAGGCACTCCTCAATCAAAGGGCGCTGCCAGGCACTTTCGAGACTAGCGGGCCATCTGATCTGAGCGCCAACTGAAGCAGAACCTGCGTTCAGATGAATCAATTGCACCAACTGCTTCTTTCGCGCCAGCAACTCCGAAGCAATACCGGTAGACTCAGTAACTTTTTCTATTTGGTGCTGACAGCGCTTGAGCACCCGGCGCTGCTCTTGTGTTAAAGGTAACCCATCAACACGTTCCGCGTCGTGTGCGATAACCGGACTGGACTCAGCAATCAGAGCAAGTATTGCTGCGCTGTCCTGATGCTGCAGATTTCTCGAAATATCCTTGATTTGCCCCAGCAGCGTCCGGTCAGAAGGCCTTTTTTCAGCCAATTCAATCAAATCGGCGTCTCTGGCTATCCAGGTTCGCGGTTTGTCTCGGGATCGGGCTGTCTGCTCCCTCCAGACACATAATCGCTTCAGCACTCCAAGCTGCTCCCGATTCAGGCGCCAGGCGGCGCCCAGCCCCAAATAAATCTCATCCCACGCTACCGGATCTTCAGCATTTTTGGCAACCAGACTCAGTTGCTCACATTCAATGCGAAAGTAATCCAGGTAACCTTTTTGCTGTAACCTGTCTTTCAGTTCTGTGTAAAGATCGGGCAAGTGAGCAACGTCTAACGCCGCATAGAGAATCTGGTCCGCAGACAATGGCCTTCGCAGCCAATCAGACCGGGTCTCCGACTTTTCAAGCACAATGTCCATCAGTTTGAGTACAAGATTCAGATAACTCATGCTGAATCCAAATCCTAAAAATGCCGCTGCACGCTGGGTATCAAACAGAGGTGTTGGCGCACATTTAAACTCGCTGTAAAACAATACGAGATCCTCAGAGCATGAATGAATGATCTTCACTATCGCAGGATCCGTGAGGATTTCGACAAATGGTTGCCACTCCGTTAACGACAAAGGATCAAGCAAAAAATTCCTGCCAGACTCACCGACCTGTATCAGTCCAGACTTAGGATAAAAGGTACTTACCCTCATAAACTCCGTGTCTATTGCCAAATGGTTAGTATTCTTCCATTGCTCACAAAGCTGTCTGAGCCTGTCATTGTCTACAACAAGCTCTGCACTCACATCCTCAGTCATTCATTTTTCCATAGAGCTGAATTGCTCAGCGTAATTGTTGACGTCCATTAAATGCATGACTCAGCGTACCACCATCCACAAACTCCAGCTCACCACCCACAGGTACGCCATGTGCAATTCTGGAAAGCAACAAAGGGCGGTCCTTTAAAAGCCCGGCGATGTAATAGGCTGTCGCCTCACCTTCAACTGTGGGATTGTTTGCCAGAATGATCTCCTCCACGGGATGTCTGCCGAGCAGAGACATCAATGCATCGATTCCTATTTCCTGCGGACCAATACCATCAATCGGGGAAAGGTGACCGGACAGCACAAAATACAAACCCCGATAACTTCCGGTCTGCTCAATTGCCATCAGATCTGCCGGAGATCCAACGATGCAAAGCAATCGCTGATCTCGTGAAGGATTGCTGCACAGTCCACAAAGTATTTCCTCTGTTAGAACGCGACACTGCTCACAGTGTCCAACGCGCTGTAAAGCTGTTTCTATAGACTCGCTTAGTCGTGCTGCACCTGCTCTGTTTCTTTCCAACAGGTAAAGTGCCATGCGTTGCGCAGACTTTGGACCCACCCCTGGCAAGCACCTGAGGGACTGGATTAGTTCATCTACGATGGGGCTTTTCATGTCACCTCAAGTACTCATTGCGCCCCTAAATGGCAGGGCATTAAAATTTTTCAGAATCCGAGTTTGCATCAAAAGGGAAACTTGAAACCGTCCGGCATCTTGAAACCAGATGCCATTTGACTAAATGAGTCTCTGCTGCCTTCGTCCAATTTTTTAACGGCGTCATTAAATGCAGCGGCTATCAGATCTTCGATTATCACTTTGTCTTCCTGCATCAGTTCATCACTGAGCTCAATATGACGCACATCGTAACGACCTCCGAGTTGCACCTTCACCAGCCCTGCACCAGACTCGCCAGTTACAACACGTTTAGCGGCCTCTTCCTGGGCTCTTTGCATTTGCTCCTGCATTTTTTTTGCCTGACTTAAAAGTTCGTTCAAGTCATTCATCGGTAACTCCTTTTTTGTAGATTCAAACCAATCTTGCAAGGCAACAAAGGTGATTTAGCTTAGCGTGACTCGCGGAATCTCAAATGAGTCGCCATCAATTTTGGCGTCAAATCCATCCATTAGCGCCTTGACACCAACATCCTGATAAAAGCGTTGATGTAATGCCTCAATTGCCGCTGCTTTTTCACGTCTGCGCCGCTCCGCCGGTGTTTCAGTCATTACAGGACCTATGCTGATCTCGACACCGACAGAACGCCCAAGGCTTTCCGAAAGTGCATGCGCAATAATCTCAGCATGTTCTGAGTTATACAAAGCACTTTGCTGCTGATCAAGTACCAGAACAAACCTGTCAGACTCTGCGGAAGCGGGCACACAATTCCATAAAATGTTGCCACTGATACCCGACAAACTGCACTGCGAAACCAACTGATACCAATCGATATCTTCTGCTTTCACAACACTGTTAATGGGCTCTGCATCATGAATTATCGGGAAAACAGGCGGATTAACCAGTTCTAGCTCAGCGATCGATTGCGTCAGCTCAGACTTTTTTTTTTGCTCCGTGTCAGCATCTCGAGTCATAAAAACGTCAGGACTGAATGCATACATGCGAAGAATTGCCATGTTAAAACTCATTTTCCTATCCGGACTCACCATCATCTCCTGCAACGCTTGCAGACCGATCTGATAATAAAGTTGTGCATCTTCGGGGCTCAACGTAGCGGCAAGCCCGACAACACGATCACGATCACCCTCACTGTTATCAACTGCGTCCGGCACTAATTGCGCCAAGGTGATGCGATAGAACACGCTCAACATATGTTCCAGTAATCGTTGATAGTCTGGATTATTTTCTGCTGCGATTCCCTGCAGCCGTACCATTTCTATTGGATTACGACCGGCTAGCGCTTCTATAAGCAAAAAAATCAGTGTGAAATCGGGTGTCCCTAATAAACTGGCAACAGAGATCGACTCCACCTTGCCGCCGCCAAAGGAAATACTTTGATCCAGCAAGGTCAACGCGTCGCGCATGCTGCCCGCCGCAGCGCGTGCCAGTAGCCAGAGCGCATCTTCTTCATAACCAATCTGCTCTGAAGCAAGCACTGTCTTCAGGTACCCTACGATCTGTGCCGGGGCAAGATTCTTTAAATGAAACTGCAAACAACGGGAAAGAACCGTAATCGGCAATTTTTGGGGATCAGTAGTTGCAAGCAAAAATTTTACATGCGCGGGCGGCTCTTCTAGCGTTTTGAGCAACGCATTAAAGCTGTGAGACGACAACATGTGAACTTCGTCGATCAGGTAAACCTTGAAGCGGCCGCGGGCGGGAGCATACTGCACGTTTTCCAGTAACTCTCGGGTATCTTCGACCTTCGTGCGTGATGCCGCATCCACTTCAATGAGGTCAATAAATCGTCCCTCAGAAATTTCTCTGCAAGCATCACATTGACCGCACGGCGTTGCGGAGATTCCCAACTCGCAATTCAGGCAGCGAGCAAGAATTCTGGCGACAGTGGTTTTACCAACCCCCCGGGTTCCGGTAAACAAGTAAGCATGATGAAGCCGTTTATTTTCAAGCGCGTGAATCAGCGTCTGCAAGACATGTGTCTGCCCTGCCATTTCACTGAAATTTTTAGGCCGCCATTTGCGGGCCAGAACCTGGTATGTCATGCGCCGGCTTGGACTCGAAAAGTAAGTTTAGTGGCCGTATTGTATGGTAATACGCGCTCTGACTTCACGTTAAATATGATTTGACTGGCGAGAGTTATTGCAAGATGGTGGCACCCCCTGCCAGCCACACCACGGCACATGCGTCCGCTGCTACCGTTGCTCCCTTCCGGGCCTGGCGGGGTTTACAGCGTATCATTGCGCGGGGACCGACAAGGGATACCATAAAGCCTGACAGCAGCCAATCTGTGCTAGGTCGCTGCTCTCAGGGGCGGCATTATCATTAAATTGCAGGATTGAATCAAGCTTAAACAAAATTCATTATTCCAGTCCCAGAGCCAGCAGACGGGTATCCGGGCCGGCACCTGCCGCAACTACGATGAACTGTTTACCGTTAACCATGTAACTCATCGGAGTGCCCATCGGCGGCAATGGCAAATCAAGCTCGCTGAGCACCTGACCATTGTTCTTGTCGTAGGAGCGCATCACCGCTCTTGATTCATCAAACTGGGCGACAAACAACAGTGATTTGGTTAACAACGGCCCATTCCTGCCAAAACTTCCAACCGGACCAGGGTCAGGAATGCCCATATCGATCAATCGCTGCTGAATCCCACGTCCGTGCGGCACCATCCACAGGTGCTCACCTTTGTTGAGGTCAATCGCTGTAATTCTGGCGTAAGGTGGCTTTATCAATGGCAATCCCTGTGGCCCGCTCACTGTAAAACTGCGGTCTCTGATGTAACCAAAGTCTGACTCCCCTTCGGCAGGCTTGCGCAGGCGCACAAACCGCGGCGCGGAGAATGACGGGATGTACATGATTCCTGTTTCCGGATCTACCGCCGCTCCGGTCCAGGTTACTCCACCGCTGTACCCGGGAAAAACAATGACGCCCCGCTCACTTGGCGGTGTAAACAAAGGTCCATAGTCGATATCCCGGATGAGTTCCAGCGCCTGCTGACGTAATTCAGGGGTAAAATCGATCAAGGTACTGTCGGAAATCCCTTGCGGTTCAAAGGGTGGCGGCTTGGTTGGAAATGGCTGCGTCGGTGAAGAACGCTCGCCAGGCACCGTCGATTGAGGTACTGGACGCTCTTCGATAGGCCACACCGGCTCTCCGGTGAGGCGGTCAAATACATAAACAAATCCCTGTTTGCTGGTTTGCGCAACGGCTTTAATCTGACGACCGTCAACTTCGATATCCAGCAGATTTGGCGCGGCCGGCAAGTCATAGTCCCATAAACCGTGATGGACCATCTGGAAATGCCAGACTATCTCACCGGTTGCCGCGTCAAGGCACACCAGGCTTTCAGCATAAAGATTGTCACCCAGGCGGTGCGCACCATACCAATCGTTATTCGGGGTACTGGTTGGCAGGTAAACATATCCGGTTTCCGGATCCGCACTCATGGTGGTCCAGACATTTGTAGCACCAGCTGTGCGCCAGGCTTCATTTTCCCATGTCTCAGCGCCGCGCTGCTCTTGCTGGGGCACTGTATGGAAAATCCACTTTTGTTCGCCGGTACGGGCATCGTAGCCCCGCACATGTCCTGGTGGCAGCTGATCCTGAAACAACGGGCCATCACTGATCGATGAGCCAACAACAATGACATCGTTTATTACTGTTGGCGGTGAAATGGATCCGTAAAGTCCGGTTCGGGTTTCTCTGCCCAGGCCAAGCTTCAAGTCGACTACACCATCAGTGCCAAAGCTGATATCCGGCTGTCCAGTTCTGGCATTGATAGACCACAACAGTCCGTCGTTGGAAGCCATCAGAATACGGCCGTCGGCGCCATCGTCCCACCAGGATACGCCGCGATGATTGTTATCAAAATTAGGATGCCTGCCGCGCTGCCATGAACCGGTATCAAACACCCATAATTGCTCGCCAGTAACCGCATTGATGGCAGCTACTATGCCCAGAGACGTACTGACGTACAGCACGCCATTGATCATGATGGGGGTCGATTTGTACTCACCAGCACTGGCACGCTCGTTGGCTCGGAATACTGCATTATCCGGCGTTTCCCACGACCAGAGAATTTTCAGTTGATGAACATTGTCAGCGTTTATCTGGTCCAGAGGCACATATTTGCTGGAGGCTAGATCGCTGCCATAAGCGGTCCACTGCACATCACCCGTACTGACGGGCAATGTATCCTGCGCGAATACACTGCCCGTTAGCGCCGCTCCCATTACAATGGTTGCGGCCAAATGCTTGCAACACAAGCCGGTTAGCCGCTCAAGGCAACGCATAAGTAACCAGGCTGGACTCAGTGCCACCACCCAGGGCGATGGCGATGTATTGCTTGCCACCGGCCATATAGGTCATCGGCGTGGCGCTGGGAACTGAAGGCAGTTCAAATTCATGAACCACTTCACCCGTGGCCTTATCAAACGCACGCATGACGGAGCGGCGACCATCTTGTTGTGCGATGTACAACAAGGTCTTGGTTAACACGGGACCTGTTCTTGATGTTGAACCCACCGGACCCGGGTCGAGGATACCAAGGTCAATAATTCGCTGACGGATGCCCTCGCCGTGCGGAACCATCCAGATATGATCACCGGTATTCAGATCGATGGCCGTCAGACGCCCGTAAGGTGGTTTTGTCAACGGCAAGCCTTGAGGCCCATTAACTGATGTCACACCACCACGAACATAGGTAAAATCAGAACTGCCCTCTTCAGGCTCAACCAGTTGTACAACAATCTCTGAGGTAGCCGAGGGGATATACATAATCCCGGTATCCGGATCTACTGCTGATCCCTGCCAACCACCACCGCCAGCCCATCCCGGCAGATTGATAGTGCCTCGCAAGGTGGGTGGCGTAAACAAGGGGCCATAGTCAAAACGCTCTATATTTGCGAGCGCTTCAGCCCGTAGTTCCGGAGTGAAATCCACCAGGGTTTCATCCGAAATGCCTTGCAGATCAAACGGCGCCGGGCGAGTAGGATGCGGTTGCGTTGGGGAAGCACGCTCACCCGGAACGTTGGACGGCGGCACCTGTCGATCCTCGATAGGCCAGACCGGCTCTCCGGTAGCTCTGTCCAGCACGTACACAAAGCCTTGCTTGGAAATCTGCGCCAGGGCTTTTATTTGCCGTCCATCAACATTGATATCAATCAGATTAGGAGCCGCTGGCATGTCATAATCCCACAAACCGTGTTTAACCGCCTGAAAGTGCCAGACCGGCACCCCCGTTTTGGCATTCACGGCAACTAGCGATTCAGCATAAAGGTTATCGCCTAGTCTGTGCCCGCCGTACCAATCATTGGTTGGCGTTCCGACTGGCAAATAAACCAGACCAAGTTCCGGGTCCGCACTCATTTGTGTCCAGACGTTAGTATTGCCAACTTTCTGCCATGAGTCATTTTCCCAGGTTTCGTTTCCAAACTCACCGGGCTGGGCAATCGTGTTGAAAATCCATTCCTGCTCACCAGTTTTCAGGTTAAAAGCCCGCACATGTCCCGGCGGGGCTTCCTGAAATTGGGGGCCGTCATGGATAGAAGATCCAACAATCACCAGATCTTCATAAATCAACGGGGCTGCAATCATCGTGTACGCTTGGCGGTTTATTGTTTTGCCAAGACCTTCAGCCAGATCCACCTTTCCCTGATTTCCGAAAGCTGCATCCGGTTGCCCGGTTTTTGCGTCTATCGACCACAGCCAGGCGTCGTTGGACAACATAATGATGCGCTCTTGCCCTCCCTCGCTCCAGTATCCAACCCCGCGGTGGTTGTATCCCAGATTTGCTGGCCGACCGGCCTCCCAGGACCTGGTATCAAAAACCCACAATTCTTCACCACTGACACCATCGATAGCAGCAACCCGACCAAATGAAGTGCTGATATAAAGAATTCCGTTGATGGCAATCGGGGTAGATTTGTATGCGCCAGGTGTTGCCCTGAAGTTTTCGGCAGCATGGTTGGCAGCAACAGTCGCGTTATCGGGGGAGTTCCACGACCAAGCCAACTGCAAACTGCTGACATTGCCGTGATTGATTTGATCAAAGGGGGCATATTTGGTCGATGAAAGATCAGATCCGTAATGGACCCAGTCATTGGCCATCACAGCCGCACTGAAACTCAAGCCGGCGAGGGCTACCGAAAGCACGAGGGATTTTGGCAAGTGCATGGTCTGTTCTCTTGTAATTTTTAGGGTGAATGATCACCCGATACTACAACAAGAACAGCAAATTAGGAATGGGCTAAAATTGGCGGTGAGAGAGGGATTCGAACCCTCGAACGGTTTAACCCGTTACACACTTTCCAGGCGTGCTCCTTCAGCCACTCGGACACCTCACCGTACTTTAGCCGCCGTTTTAAGGCGCGTAACTGTATAACACGACAGTCTCAAATACAAGCTGATAATCATTTCAACAGCTTATCCAAAAACAACTGGCTACTGCCTCAAAAATCGCGGCAATACCCTCATTTCTGTCTGTGCGGCCAGTGTTCTGAAAGGGTTAATTTCAATCCCTCCCCGCCTCAAAAAATTGATACTGACATCCAGAACTTTAGGCGAACAAACATTATATATATCCGTAAAAATTTGCTCGACACAGTTCTCATGAAACCCTGAGTGCTGTCGATACGAAACGATATATCTCAACAGCGACCTATGATCTATCGCGGGACCCTGATAGCGGATGAATACAGATCCCCAATCGGGCTGTGCTGTTATGGGACACCTGGAACGGAATAAATTGCACAAGAATATTTCTTCAACACTTGATTCAAAATCAACTTCCAATAAGGTACATGCTGGATCGTAAACAAGATTATCAACCAGCAAGGTGTCAAGAAGTACCGTAAACTGCGGCGAGGAAATTTGCGCTTCGCTTGACCACACACAATCATTCAAGGCAATCCTGACGTCTGCGCATGCAACCTGACCAAGATCATTCTTTATTGTGTTTATTGCTTGCTCATCACTGTCAAATCTATGTTGATTGAGCGAGTTAAAATACAACTTCATTGATTTGGATTCGATCAGAAATTTTGAGTCGCATGGAACAAGTATGTCAGCCATCCTGACAACCGGCATTCCCCGGGAATCAAGCCAGGACAACTCATACGCTCGCCAATGATCAAATCCACTGAACGGCAGCTTGTCAGTGATTCCGATAAACTTGCGATTAATCGACCGACTGACTGGATACAACAAAGCCGGCGAATACTGCTCAGGATAATCAGTTTGTTTACCTAGCGGAATTTCCATCATCTGACAGCCGGTCCTCTTTCAAACTTACAGATCACAGTCACTGGCGCAGACCTGTTCCCTTACGCAAAAGATAGAGCGCCACGGCAAACAAACCTGCGCTGAACACCACCAACATAAACAGCGCCCAAACTATGTTCACATCACTGGTCCCCAAGATGCCGTATCTGAAGGTGTTAACCATATACAGCACTGGATTCAAGGCCGATATCCATTGGCCAAACGTTGGCAATAACTCAATTGAATAAAAAACTCCGCCCAGATAGATCAATGGCGTGAGTACAAAGGTCGGAATAATCGAAATGTCATCGAAGGTATTAGCGTAAAGCGCATTGATAAAACCCGCTAACGAGAACACCATGGATGTCAAAAGAACTACCAACAAAGTCAGGAAGACATGCTCAATATGCAAAGAGGTAAAAAAGAATGACATCACAGTAACAATCAATCCTACAGCAACTCCTCTTGCCATGCCCCCGGCAACAAAGCCGAGCAGGATGATGTAGTTGGGAACCGGTGACACTAGTATCTCCTCAATACAGCGCTGAAACTTGTTGCTGAAGAACGACGAGGAAACATTTGCGTAGGCGTTCTGTATGACGGCCATCATGATTAAACCGGGAACGATAAAATCAACATAGTCGTATCCGCCCATTTGCCCGATACGCCCCCCGATAAGGTTGCCGAAGATCAGGAAGTACAAACCGATCGTTATAGCAGGAGGCACTAGAGTTTGTAGCCATATACGCGTAAAGCGGCGAACCTCTTTAATCAGTATGGTTTCGAATGCGATGTAGATGTGATTAGCCTGCATAGGATTGTTCCAAATCAAGCTTGTCAGCTTTTCAGACTGGATAAAAACAACTCTTCAAGACGATTGGTTTTATTGCGCATACCCTTGATCAGAACACCTTGATCACTCAGCGCTGCATAAAGCCCGTTGATGTCACGACTGGTACTTAAACTTACCTCAAAGCTGTGTGAGTCTATCGCGTTACACTGAATATCAGAATCATTAAAAACCGGCAGATTCTTAAGCTCATCACATGTATCAAAGATCAAGGTTTGTCTCGCCAACTTGTCCAGCAGTTTTCGCATGCTGGTATTCTCAACGATCTGCCCCTGATTGATGATCGCTATATTGCGACACAAACTCTCAGCTTCCTCGAGATAATGTGTAGTCAGAATAATGGTTGTGCCATTTCGATTGAGCTCCTGAAGGAATTCCCACATCGATCTTCTCAACTCAATATCAACACCCGCCGTTGGTTCGTCCAGTATCAACAATCGCGGCTCGTGAACCAAGGCCCTGGCAATCATAAGTCTGCGCTTCATGCCACCCGACAACATCCGGGAACGGTTATCACGCTTTTCCCAGAGATCCAGTTTTCGCAGATACTTTTCAGCGCGCTGTTTTGCAAGCTCGCCGCGAAGCCCGTAATACCCCGCTTGGGTGATAACAATGTCGCCCACTTTTTCAAACTGACTGAAATTGATTTCCTGCGGGACAATTCCGAGGGAGAGCTTGGTTTCATAGACGTGAGTTGCAACGTTTTGTCCAAACACTTGAATAGTGCCAGCACTGGCCCTCACCAACGTGGATATGATCCCGATGATAGTTGACTTGCCAGCACCATTTGGACCAAGCAGAGCGAAAAAATCGTTCTCTTTAACGTCCAGATCAATGCCCTTGAGCGCCTGGAAGCCATTGGCATACGTTTTGGTCAATCCCCGGATAGAGATCGCGTTTTTGGGGTCGTTAGTCTGCATGGTTGCGGTTCAAATTCCCAAAAAAAAAGCCCGGCAAAAGCCAGGCTTGTAAAATGGCGTCCCCTGGGGGTTTCGAACCCCCGTTGCCGGGATGAAAACCCGGTGTCCTAGGCCTCTAGACGAAGGGGACAGAAACTTGGTTTCTGACTTGTTGCAGAAGACGGCGCGAATTCTATTGAGCTTCATAAGACCCGTCAACGTTTTTTTCTTAACCAGCGTGTAATTTTTTCAACCTCGCTCAGTAAGGCGCGCATCATACCAAATTCGACCACGCTGTCAAAGCTGGAAAATTGAATTGCTATAAATATTCGCCCACACAGTGACGCCAGGGTAACCAGACTGCTGCTCGCAAATCCACTGATGGACAAATCTAGGTCAACACACCTGTCGCGGCCAGTATCTGCAGGCATATTTCAAGAATTATCATATTGATATTTATAAACTTAGCGACTTTTCATAGCGACTCTTATTTTTAGTGCGTGCAGAAATGTAGCTGAACAACGGGTAATCTGACACCAATTTTTCTACATGCATCTGCCATGTTTTTCGTCTGGGCAAATGCACAACTTGTTTTCGCCATAAATCAACAACAATTTTTCCGGACACGGCAGAGCCACTGGCACACATCAGGAGACGTGTCGCTGAACTTACCCCAAGTAACTGACAACTTGGACATGACAATTGAGTTGAAGGACCCGGCCACACACCTTAGTGCACACTCTCCTGTAGCACATTGTCTTGTTTACGCTTTAAGCCAGAAACAGTTGCAAACAAAGCCTGTCATCCTTGACCAATTCTGACAATTTGTGCGAGCCTGTCCACCATTTAGATAATTAAATCGATTATGCATTTTTGACGTAAATGAAGGCTAAGGCTTTCGAAACTGATGCCGATCTGCTTTTTTAGGGGATAGCACAGCTCAGCCTTGAATGTCAGATAATAACCGATTGGTTGTCTAGTCTTGATTCGTTAAAATCAAAGCCGCGCCGAGCGTACGAGGACATGCTGCGTAGCCGTCACGAAATGCTTTTGTCTCTTGAACAACAGAGAGAGCGCATCAGCCAGTGTTTCAACGTCGCACAACAGGCGACATTACTCAGCAGCAAAAAATCTCTGCAAGCCACAGCCCCAAATCAGGTGTATATTTTTTATGATTCCCTCACTTTCCTTGCACCAGGCTCAGGTCATGCTGCGCCTCCAAAGCGATATGAATGTCCGCGTTGACACAAACTGGGTGCAGGCGTCCTATCCTTACCTGAGAGCAGTTGTTATTGAAGCTGCCGAAGCTATAGAACACCACGGATGGAAGTGGTGGAAAAAGCAAGTACGCGATTTACCTCAACTCCAAATGGAGCTTGTCGATATCTGGCATTTCCTGTTATCGGAGATTCTGCTCCGTGAAAAGGGAGATTGCGAGAGATCGCTGCAAATGCTGCTTTCGGAAATTGATAAAAACACATCGGATATTGTCAGTATTGATGGTGCCGAAGTTGACCTGCGCCACCTCGGATTACTGGAAAAGCTGGAACTGCTGATTGCTCTGAGCGCGATCAAGCGGATGGAACTCGCCGTATTTTCATCGATCCTGTCAGATTGCGAGATGAGCTGGCAGGAGCTGTATCGTCAGTATGTTGGAAAAAATGTACTGAATTTTTTCCGTCAGGACCATGGTTATAAAGAAGGGACTTACATCAAGATATGGAGAGACCGAGAGGACAACGAACATCTTGTTGAGATCATGTCGAGTCTTTCCGCTGATACTGAACAATTTCCTGATCAACTCTACAGCGCATTGAAAAAACGTTACCCGGTCTGATTGGCGAGGGTTTGATATCCTCGATCAGGACAGGCCGGGCATAACATTTCTATTTAAAATACGCATTATCCCGGTTGGTATGGTCTGTTACATCACGAATAGCAGTGAGCCCGGGTACTTTTTCCAGAAGCGTCTTCTCAACACCCTCTTTTAGGGTGACATCCACCATGCCGCATCCCTGACAACCGCCACCAAACTTGAGTATTGCAATGGTGTCATCCACCAGATCCTCAAGAGTAACAACGCCGCCATGCGAGGCCAGAGAGGGGTTTATCTCGTTATAAAGGACGTAATTAATCTGGTCTTCTATGGGGCTGTCGTCCCTGATCTTGGGCAATCTGGAGTTTGGCGCTTTAATCGTCAATTGCCCGCCCATGGTATCTTTTGCATAGTCAACTACCGCTTCATCCAAGAACGGAATGCTACGATGCTCTATCCAAGCATGAAACTGGGTATACTCCTTACGTAGATCATTTTCCTGCTCTTCGCCGGACCTGCAGAATGAGATGCAGGTTTCGGCCTTTGGAGTGCCGGGATCAAGAATAAAAACACGTATGCCAATACCTTCGCTGTCCTGCTTTTTAAGCAGTTCGGCAAGGTAATCCTGGGCTGATTCAGTTATCGTAATCATGGCTAAGTAAGCGCCTCGTTAGTACCGTCTGTCGAATAGCCGAGTATTTTACTCGGATATTATGTTTTTGCCAGTCCGGCACGTATGGTTTTGACAAATTTCTCACCAGACTGATCGACTCTGCTAGACTTGCGTTTTTTTAGACACTGCTAAAGATCGTCCTCGCTCTCATTGCAGAGCTGGCGCGACAAACGGATCATTACATGAAACAACACCCTTCTTTTCAGCTGCTGCGGCAATTGCTTGGTGAGCGTATTCTGATTCTCGACGGCGCCATGGGCACCATGATTCAACAAGAGAAGTTGCAAGAGGCAGACTTTCGGGGTGATCGGTTTCTGTCTCATCCGTCTGATCTGGGGGGCAACAACGACTTACTGACACTGACTCGTCCGGACGTTATTTCCAGAATTCATCTGGCGTATCTGCATGCTGGCGCTGATATTATTGAAACCAACACCTTCAATTCGACATCCGTCTCGCAGTCCGATTACGGATTACAAGCCCTGGTGCATGAACTTAATTTCGAAGGCGCCAGACTGGCAAGAATCTGTTGCGATGAAGTAAGTGCTCTGCAACCAGACAGACCACGATTTGTGGCGGGCGTCATAGGCCCCACCAGCCGAACTGCATCGCTTTCCCCAGATGTCAATGACCCGGGGTTTCGCAATACCAGTTTTGATGCGCTCGTAGTTGATTATGAGGTCGCTGCAGCCGCGTTGATCGCGGGCGGCGCAGACATTTTGCTGATCGAAACAATTTTTGACACATTGAACGCCAAAGCAGCCGTTTTTGCAGTTCAGAATGTTTTTGAGAGACTGGGTGTAGAACTGCCTATCATGATTTCCGGCACTATCACCGATGCGAGCGGCAGGACACTATCAGGGCAGACTGTTGAAGCCTTCTGGAACGCCTTGGCTCACGCCAATCCGATCTCGATAGGATTCAACTGTGCACTGGGCGCCGAGCAGTTACGCCCCCATATCGAAGAAATATCAAAACTGGCAAATACCTTTGTATCAGCCCATCCCAATGCGGGCCTGCCAAATGCCTTTGGAGAATACGATCAAAGTGCGCGCGAGATGGCAGACATCGTTGAAGAGTTTGCAGCCAGCGGATTTTTGAACATTATTGGCGGTTGTTGCGGGACAACTCCGTTACACATCAAAACTGTTGCAGAAGCTGTAAGCAAGTATCCGGCACGGAAAATTCCTGATGTACCGGTTAAATGTCGCCTGAGCGGACTGGAAGCATTCAGCATTGATACATCCAGCCTGTTTGTAAATATAGGCGAGCGTACCAACGTCACGGGTTCTCGCAAATTTGCTCGCTTGATTATTGAGAATCAATACAACGAGGCACTCGATGTTGCGCTCCAGCAAGTGGAAAGTGGCGCCCAGATCATCGATATCAACATGGATGAAGGTATGCTGGATTCGCGCGCAGCGATGGAGAAATTCCTGCGCCTGATCGCTGCAGAGCCTGACATCAGCCGTGTCCCGATCATGATCGATTCGTCAAAGTGGGAGGTGATCGAAACCGGCCTGAAAAACATTCAGGGTAAAGGTATCGTGAACTCCATCAGTCTGAAGGAAGGCGAAGCTGAGTTCCTCGAAAAAGCGCGTCTTTGCCGACGTTATGGCGCTGCCGTTGTAGTGATGGCGTTTGATGAGTTTGGACAAGCAGACACACTGGCAAAGAAACAGTCGATTTGTAAGCGCAGTTACGATCTGCTGGTACAAAATGCAGGTTTCCCGCCAGAAGATATCATTTTTGATCCGAATATTTTTGCGATCGCAACAGGCATTGAAGAGCACAACAACTACGCAGTCGACTTTATTGCGAGCTGCAATTACATCCGTAGTCATTTGCCACATGCCTTGATTTCAGGCGGCGTCAGTAATGTGTCGTTCTCCTTTCGCGGCAATGATCCGGTGCGGGAAGCCATCCACTCGGTGTTTCTTTACCATGCAATCCGCGCCGGGTTAAACATGGGGATTGTAAATGCCGGGCAACTTGCGGTGTATGACACAATACCTGGCGAGCTGCGCGAACGGGTCGAAGACATTGTTCTCAACAGACGTCCGGATGGCACTGACCGGCTGATGGAAATTGCCAGTCGTTATAGTGGTTCTGGCACAGTTGAAGCACAGGAAGATCTGCAGTGGAGATCCGCTACTGTGCAGGAAAGGATCACCCATGCCTTGGTAAAGGGTAATACTCGTTTCATCGAGGAAGATACCGAGGCCGCCAGACAGCTTTACGAATTTCCGATTCAAGTGATTGAAGGCCCTTTGATGGACGGTATGAACGTGGTCGGGGATCTGTTTGGCAGCGGAAAAATGTTCTTGCCTCAGGTAGTCAAAAGTGCCCGGGTGATGAAGCAAGCCGTTGCATATCTGCTTCCATATATTGAAGCCGAAAAGGCGCGTTCCGGAAATGCACACAAGGCCAAGGGCAAAGTCTTGTTAGCAACTGTCAAAGGCGATGTCCACGACATTGGCAAAAACATAGTAGGCGTGGTACTTGCCTGTAACAACTATGACATTATTGATCTTGGCGTCATGGTGCCATGTGAAAAAATTTTGCAGGCCGCACGCGAGCACAAAGTTGACATCATTGGTCTGAGTGGGCTGATCACCCCTTCCCTTGATGAAATGGTGCATGTCGCTAAAGAGATGCAACGTCTAGATTTTAATGTTCCCTTGTTGATCGGAGGCGCAACTACGTCCAAAGCGCATACTGCGGTAAAAATTGAGCAGCACTACAAAAACAACGTGACCGTTTATGTGCCGGATGCCTCGCGCAGCGTTACGGTCGTGAGCAGCCTGCTGAGCGCAGAAACCAGAGACAGCTTTGTTGAGACTGTCCGCAAAGAATATGAAACTGTCCGCGTCCGCACCAGCGGCCGCGATCAAGGGAAAAATCTGTTGACGTATGCAGAGGCTAACCAAAATGCCGGACAGTTCCAATGGCATCAGCACACAATCACCCGCCCCCAACGCCTGGGAGCGCAAGTACTTGCGGACTACCCGTTGAAGGTGCTTGTTCCCTACATAGACTGGACACCTTTCTTCATCACCTGGAGCCTGGCCGGCAAGTACCCGCAAATCCTGAAAGACGACATTGTCGGGCAGGCCGCTAGGGATTTGTTTGCCGATGCCCAAGCCATGCTGGCAGAAATAATCGATAATAAGCTGCTAACAGCTCAGGCAGTTTTCGGTTTTTGGCCAGCCAGGCGCAGTGCCCAGAATGACGTCACGGTCTTCGCTGATGAATCATGTAACTCTGCCCTGCATACCTTTAACTTCCTCAGACAACAGGCTGGTAAGGCTGACGGTATCCCTAACCTGTCCCTCGCCGATTTTGTTGCGACCCGTGATCAGGCTGTCTGTGACTACATTGGAGCCTTTGCGGTGACCACTGGAGTGGGGGCGCAGCAACTGGCTGACAAATATGAAAAAGAAAACAACGACTACAATGCGCTGATGGTCAAGGCTTTGGCTGACCGCCTTGCCGAAGCTTTTGCAGAGCACTTACATGAAAAGGTCAGGCGTGAATTCTGGGGATACGCACCGGATGAGTCTCTTGATAATGAAGCACTGATTAAAGAAAAGTATCGAGGCATCAGGCCCGCACCCGGTTATCCAGCGTGCCCGGAACACTCCGACAAAGCGGCTGTTTTTGATTTATTGGGTGTCGACGGAAAAATTGACATGTCGTTAACTGAGAGCTTTGCCATGTTACCTGCCGCCAGTGTCAGCGGTTTCTACTTTGCGCATCCGGAAGCGCGTTATTTTGCAGTTGGCAAAATCAACGCTGATCAGGTGTCAGACTATGCAGCACGGCGCGGCGTGACAATCGAGGAAGCAAAACGCCTGTTGATGCCGATTCTGTTGGACTGACGCGGAAAATTTGAGCCTTATTCAAGCAAAACATCAGGAGCTAGAATGACTAAACTCGACAACCAAGAAGAATCGCCCGCAAAACAAGAGTCTTTGCCATTTTGGAGGATGTTTCTCAGTGTTTTTCAAGCTAGTTTTGGCGTACAAAACAAAGAGAACAAACAGCGAGACTTTGAAAAAGGTTCAGTTAAGGGCTTTGTCGCAGCAGCGCTTATTTTTACAGTGCTATTTGTAATGACACTGGTGATTATAGTTAATCTGGTATTGCCCTGAAATTTCAGGGCTTAACTTGCCACGTAGAAAATGGCCAGCCCTAGACAAACGACGACAATCGAGAGCATTGCCATCGCATCAACCCGGCTGTTCTCTTCCATCTCTTCTGGTGTGTATTCTGATTCAGTATCGTGGTGACTCATATTAATTTCTCTCTAAAGTTCATCTACGGCGCAGCATTCTAAAGAATTCCCTCTGATAATCAAGAAGCAAGCGCCAGGGTTTGTAAAAACCATATCCTACTTACGACGATTAGTACTAATGACAGCGTAAAACGTCATAAGAATGCGAGTTTTTATGCATAGAATTCAAAAGACGGTTTTATTACACTATCGCGCTCCGTTACGGGTTGATTTCGCAAATAGAGTCCAAACAGAAAATCATGTATCGATATGACCAGTATGATCATCAAATGCTCGCTGACAGGATTGCGCAGTTCAGGGATCAAACCCGACGTTTTCTTGAAGGTCAATTGAGCGATGCGGAATTCCTGCCGCTCAGACTCCAGAATGGATTGTATGTGCAGCGTCTGGCACCCATGCTGAGAGTTGCCATTCCTTACGGCATGTTGTCTTCCGCCCAAATGCGCAAGCTGGCGTTTATTGCCGATCAGTTTGACAAAGGATACGGCCACTTGACCACGCGTCAGAATATCCAGTTTAACTGGCCGGCGCTGGCAGATGTGCCTGACATACTGGCGCACCTGGCAGAAGTGGAAATGCATGCGATTCAAACCAGTGGCAACTGTATTCGTAACACTACAACTGATCAGTTCGCCGGCGTGGCTGTAGATGAGGTAGAAGACGCCCGGGCGTATTGCGAGATCATTCGCCAATGGTCTACTTTTCACCCGGAGTTTGCTTTTCTGCCTCGCAAATTCAAGATTGCAGTGTGTGGCACACGCCAGGACCAAGCTGCTACACAGGTACACGATATAGGCCTATACCTGCTCAAGAACGAACACCATGAGATTGGTTTTCGTGTGCTGGTCGGTGGCGGTCTGGGCAGGACACCAGTCATAGGCAGCGAAATCAAAGCGTTTTTACCGCAAGAACACCTGCTCACCTACCTTGATGCCATTCTCCGGGTCTACAACCGGGAAGGTAGGCGGGATAACAAATACAAAGCTCGCATCAAGATTCTGGTGAAAGAGACCGGTGTATCCGATTTCAGGGATAAAGTAGAGCACGAATGGATGCTGCTCAAAGATGGACCATTGACACTGACCCGTGTCGAAGTGGAGCGATGCCGGGCGTTTTTTCACGACCCCCAGTACAAGTCTATATCGTCGCATAGCAATGAACTTGAGGCGGCACTCAATACTGATGTGTTGTTCTCTGCATGGTATGAACAAAACATCTCTGAACATAAAAAGCCCGGCTACGCGATTGTGACCGTGTGCGTGAAGAAAACCGGCTTTGCGCCCGGCGATCTGGACTCTGATCAAATGCGATTTATAGCTGACTTGTCTGACCGGTATAGTTTTGGGGAAATGCGTATCACACATACGCAAAACCTCGTTTTGGCAGATGTCGAGAAGAGCCAGTTGTATATCTTATGGAAAGATCTGAAAACGAGGGATCTTGAGGCAGATAATCTTGGCTTGCTAAGCGACATGATTTGCTGCCCCGGAGGCGACTTCTGCTCACTCGCCAATGCCAAGTCTATTCCGGTGGCTGAAGCGATACAGCGACGATTTTCAGACAGCCAACTGCGCGAAATCGGTCAACTGAGCTTGAATATCTCCGGTTGCATGAACGCATGCGGGCACCACCATGTCGGCAACATTGGCATACTGGGTGTTGATAAAAAGGGCGAAGAGTATTTCCAGATTTCGCTGGGCGGATCCGCTGATCACAACACTGCTTTGGGAAAGATTGTGGGTCCTTCTTTCTCTCAGGAGGAAGTTCCTGACGTTATTGAAAAAATTGTCACGGTTTATCAGCAGCATAAAGCCTCCGGTGAGAGCTTTTTACATACTTACAACCGTTTGGGTATGGAACCGTTTAAAGAAGCGCTTTATGGAAACAAGGCAGATGAGCACCAGACTGATTAAGCACGGCACTCTGGTGCCTGATACCTGGGTTTTAGTGAAGTCACCGAACGAATTGGAAAGTCTTGACAAACTCAGTGGCCAAGATTTGATAGTGCCATTGCCATTTTGGCTGACGGAGCGGCAGTCGATTGAGTCCAGAGAGGGCCAGACGGCAGTCTGGCTGAACAGCAATGAAATACCTGAATCAATCGCCGGGTATTTGGATAGACTACCTTTGGTAGCACTGAACTTTCCGGAATTTAAAGATGGTAGACCTTATTCCAGCGCCCGGGAACTGAGGCAGCGCTGGGGATACCAAGGCGAAATCCGTGCCGTGGGAGATGTGCTCAGAGATCAACTGTTTTTCATGAAGCGATGCGGCTTCGACGCGTTTTTGTTACGTGATGACCAGAATCCGGATGCTGCCCTGACAGCTTTCCATGATTTTCAAGATGCCTATCAGCCGAGCACTATTCAACCATTGCCACTCTTCCGCCGACGCTGAACAGCATCGGTAAGTCAACCTGTGTGGTGATCTAACACCAAGCGTCCGGTACTCTGACCGGCAAGCACAGTCTTTAATGCAGCGTCCAGGCCACTCATGCCCACTTTTGTCTCCAGTTTAAGTAAGCCATCAGGTTTCCAGTTTGTCGCCAGTTTGTTCCAGAGCTGCCGTTTGTGAGCCAACGGCAGATTGACTGAATCCACACCCAGCAGATTCACTCCCCTCAGAATAAAGGGAAACACACTTGCCTGAAACTGGGGTGAAGCCACAAGACCACAGCAGGCAACACTGCCGCCGTACTTGAGAGATTTGACAATATTGAAAAGAATGTCGCCACCCACCGCATCAACTGCCCCGGCCCAGAGCTCTTTTGATAAGGGTTTCGGACCGGGCTGAATGTAGTCTTCCCTGCCAATCACCTGACTGGCGCCCAGTCCCCGCAAAAATTCATGCGCGGACTCTGTACCCGTCATTGCAACCACGTCAAAGCCTAGCTGCGCCAACAAGGCTACTGCGAAGCTGCCCACACCACCGCTGGCACCGGTCACCAGAACTTGCCCCTGCGAACTGTCCAGACCGTTCAAGAGCAGCTTTTCAATACACAAGGCCGCCGTAAAACCGGCGGTTCCGATAATCATGCTCTCATTCAAAGTCAGGCCTGCAGGCTTCTTAACCAACCAACCGGCGGGTACACGAATAAACTCGCCAAAACCACCGGCGGTGTTCATGCCCAGATCGTAACCGATAACAATCACTTCATCCCCAGCCACAAATAACGGACTGTCCGACTCAGCAACTACTCCCGCAGCATCAATGCCTGGCGTATGAGGATACTGACGCGTAACCCCTTTATTACCGGATGAAGACAACGCGTCTTTGAAGTTCAAAGACGAATAGGCAACACGGATAAGCACATCTCCTGCTGGTAAACTGGAAACCTGCTTTTGCACCAGAGCACCCTGAAAGCTGCTTCGCCCATCCAAGATATGCTCGGACACTTCGTACGCACGGAATTGCTGATCATCGAGCTTCATGTTTGAAATAACCTTGTTTTATTTATCTTGTTCATTGATTACGTTAAAGATAACGATTTGTTCTCAACCGCTGCCACCAGACCATCAAAGTCTTGTCCATGGTCTTCTGCAAGGCGCCTCCAATTTTTTCTCCCAGCGGGATTCGAATCTCGTAACTTACTTCATAGACATCAGCCTGCTCGCAGGCCTGAATGATGTAGTCATCGCTGGTACTGATCATATCGACCATCTGCCGCTCCTGAGCCTGCAACCCAACCCAGGTTTCGCCTGTTGCAATCTGATCGATATCCACGACAGGCCTGTATTGTTTGACCCACTGTTTGAACAGGACGTGCATCTGCTCTACATCCTGTTTCAGTTTCTCTCGCCCTTTCTCAGTGACCTCGGTAAAAGGTGTTAACGTGCGTTTATACTCACCGGCCGTAATCATTTCGAAATCAACATCATTGTTTTTGAGCAAACGATGGATATTGGGCATTTGAACCAGCACACCAATAGAGCCAAGAATGGCAAATGGAGCTGCAATCAGACGGTCAGCCACACAGGCCATCATGTAGCCTCCGCTTGCCGCAACTTTGTCGACACAGACCGTCAGTGGTATTTCCTTTTGTTTGAAGCGTAACAACTGCGATGACGCCAGACCATAGGCATGTACCAAACCACCCGGACTCTCAAGACGTAACATCACTTCATCACGCGGCTCAGCCATTGTTAACACGGCAGTGATTTCCTGGCGCAATGACTCCAGACCCGAAGCCTCCATGTCACCATCAAAGTCGAGCACAAAAACCCGCCGCCGCCGGGCATCGGTATCTTCTTCAGATTCCTCCGCTACCTTAGTAGAACCTTGCTCAGCACTGAGTTTTTGTTGTTTTGACTCTTCTTTTTCGCGCTTTTTCTCTGCTTTCGTATACTTCTTGAATGCAAATTTGTCGAGCACCACCCGCAGCAGGCTATCCCTCAAAGAGTCAAGCTCCCGATTAAGATGGGTCACCGTAATGCTGCCTCGGGGTATATTTCGTCGACGCTGTCCCGCTGCCACCATCATGGTAATGACCGCCAAGATAGCCAGTACAATCGTCAGCGTTTTCGCCAGAAACATTCCGTATTCAAACACATACTCCAAAATAATCTCTCCCGTGGAAATTTCAGTCTTTATAGATTTTTAATCTACAGTATTCTTCAATCAACTGGCCAGCAACACTGATAGTGGGTGCTGGGACAGCCGGTAAAGAATGCACATCAAACCATCCGGCCTCCGCCAACTCTTCGGGACAGGGATTCAGATCTCCCCCTGCATAATCCGCATAAAACCCCAACATCAACTGCGAGGGAAAGGGCCAGGGCTGGCTTTTCACGTAACGAATATTGGTCACCTGAATACCAGCTTCTTCATAAACCTCTCGTGCGACAGCCTCTTCGGCTGTTTCGCCAGGCTCTATAAATCCCGCCAGACAACTGAAAAAGGTAGCACCGCGTCTGCTGCTGCGCGCCAACAATACTCGATTGGCATCGGTGACCAAAACAATGATGCAAGGATTTATTCTTGGATAGTACTCAGTCTCACATACCGGACAAAACAACAGCGCCCCATTTCTAATAGCCTGATTTTTACATCCGCAAGCGCCACAAAAGCGATGAGACCGGTACCAGTTAATCCATTGACTCGCTCTTCCCACCAGACTGAATGCCTCAAAACCTCTCTCCATCAATAATTGCCTGGTTGCAATAGCATGTGTATCCATAAGCGTTTCTGGCCACATAGCAAGTAACACAGCATAGATAGAGCTTTTGCTCCCCAGCCCGGCATCGATAGGGATAAGTGTTTCTACACAAGAGTCAATTTCTGAAAGCACTGAAACTGGCCAAAACAACATGTCGGTGCCCGGGGCAACAAATGCCTCAGCATGCGGCACAGTCTTCAATACAACCGTGTTTTGGTAAAACATCAACATGACAGCATCAGGATCATACACCTGTGAGGTCCATAAGGATTGTGTCACCGTATTTTCACCAGCTGGTATTGTCACGCGGGGTTATCCTGGGCGTCTTGGCTTAGCCAAAGGCACTTTTGCCCACTGGACTTCTGAATTCGGGCCAATAACTGATTATGTGCTTCGAGCTCCTGAGCACCGGCCAGGATGACTTTCAGGCGAACACCTTCACGATTGACACGGACCAGATGCTGCTCCTGTTCAGCAATGTTCTCAGACTCATCGGAACCTAGCGAAAGGTCCGTCTGGCCTCCACTCATCAACAGATAAACATCCGCCAGAATCTCGGCGTCCAGTAACGCGCCATGAAGCTCTCTCTGCGCATTATCGACGTCGTAACGTTTACACAATGCGTCCAAACTGTTGCGTTGCCCGGGATGTTTTCGCCTGGCCATCTGTAGCGTATCGGTAACTTGGCAATAATCAGCCATTTGCCCGAAATCTGCGCCCAGTTTTGCAAGTTCGGCATCGAGAAAACCAATATCAAACGCAGCATTGTGAATCAGTAACTCTGCTCCCCGCACAAATTCCAGAAACTCTTTTGCAATCAGGGCAAACACCGGCTTGTCAGCCAAAAATCCACTGCTGATGCCGTGAACCTCCTGAGCAGCGATGTCGATATCACGCAGTGGATTGATGTAGTAATGAAAATGCCTGCCGGTCAGACGGCGCTGATCAATCTCAACACAGCCAATCTCAATGATCCTGTGGCCCTGCAAAGGGTCTAGACCGGTCGTCTCGGTATCCAACACTACTTGGCGCATACTTTAGATTCCTGGCTGATTTTGGAGGACTTGTGCCAATGGGGTCTCTTGCAGTGGCTGGGCCAATTCGGCTATACCCCGATTGGCTAACCCATCAGCACGCTCATTTCCTGTGTCACCACTGTGTCCTTTAACCCAATGCCACACTACCTGATGCTGTTGATTCAGCTGATCGAGTTGTTGCCACAAGTCCTGGTTCAACACGGGTTTACGATTTGATGTCTTCCATGCCTTAGCTTTCCAGACAGGCAACCACTGCTCGATCCCACTCAGGACGTAGCGCGAATCACTGTAGAGATGCACGAGCAATCCGGGGCGCTTCAGCGCTTCAAGCGCACGAATAGCAGCGGTCAGTTCCATACGGTTATTGGTCGTCAGGACCTCCGCACCATAAATTTCCTTTTCCACTCCCCGATACTTAAGCAACACACCCCAACCACCTTTACCGGGATTACCCTTGCATGCACCATCTGTATATATTTCAATATGTTCCTGCAATGTTGTGATCCTGAACTATAAAAGATATCGTCGATAATTTTGAGGTCTCTTTTGCTATTTCTGCCTGGGTTTGAAGGGAATGATTATACCGCGGCCACTGGCAACCCTGCCCGTTTCCGCCAACGGCGAGACCAGGTGAGGCGCTCTGACACGCTTCCATCTTGGTGTTACCGGAGTAAGCGGAATTCTGTGTTTTCCGGCAACAATCAGATAAAACGCTCCGGCCGGATTCCCTAAACGATCAAACCAGCGATCAAAATCCGCGGCCATATCCAGAATCGCCGGGTGCTTTAATGGTGCCAGATAGCCACCGTACTCTACGGACTCAACATGAAAATCGAGCAGACTCAACCAGTCGGTTAATCGACGTCTCGAGATGAAACGTGCGTTCCAGGGTGTTGATGAACGCCACCGCAGGTTTTTAGACAATCCCCACAAACTCAGCGGATTGAAACCCAGAATGATTAATCTGCCTCCAGGACGCAGAACACGCGTCGCCTCACGAAGTAACCTGTGACTGTCAGGCGTAAAGTCCAATGTATGATGTAACAACACAGCATCCATACTGTCAGTAGCAAGCGGCAAGTTTTCAATATCCGCTACTGGCATGCCCTTGCCTTCAACCCAATCGGGCGCGAAGCGAATCTGATGACCAACGGGACAGTCTGCCAGCATATCAACATCTGGTGCGCAGGATAATTGCAGCACATGATAACCAAACACCCGACTGATAACGGGAGCAAGGCGCTCACGCTCAGCATAAAGAAGAGCTTCACCCAGAGGCGATCTCAGCCATGCCGTTAGCACGGGCGCCAATTGAGCCGGATCAATCTGTGTTGGTCGCCCGGAAAAAATATTTTTCATGACCATCTCCTGTAGAGCCGATTCTAGCACTTGCCAAGGAACCCCAACAAACATCATCTGTTATCATCGCCCGCAAATGTGATCTTCGTTGCAGCGAAAAAGGCTTCTGACAATATGACAACTCAACAGTCTTCCATGGTGATTACTCCTGTTCCGGCTTTTAAAGATAACTATATCTGGGCCATCGCAAACTCTAGCGGTGACGTCGTTGTTGTTGATCCTGGTGATGCTGCACCGGTCGAGGCTTACCTGATTAAAACTGGCCAAACACTGAGAGCCATATTAATTACCCATCACCATGCCGATCACACTGGCGGATTGATTGAATTATGCAAGGCCCGTGAAATTCCGGTCTATGGCCCTCCTGGGAATCAGATCAAAGGCATCACGCAATCCGTTCTGGACGGAGACAATTTAACTTTGATCGGAACACAATTTAAAGTACTGGCTGTGCCTGGACACACATTAGACCATGTAGCCTTTCTGATGCAGATACCAGACAACCCGCAGCCAAATGACAAGTTATCGCTGTTCTGTGGTGATACTTTGTTCGCGGCGGGTTGCGGCAGACTGTTTGAGGGTTCGCCTGAGATGATGTACACTTCCCTGCTCCGAATTGGGGCGCTTCCTGATGATACGCACATCTATTGTGCGCACGAGTACACTCTCAGCAATCTGGGATTTGCAATCAATGCGGAGCCGGATAATCTCCACATAATGCGGAGACAAAAAACAGAATCAGAAAAGCGACAACAAGGCTTACCAACACTACCCACAACAATTTTTGAGGAATTGAGAACCAATCCCTTTCTTCGTTGTCATAGTGTCAGCCTGAAAAAGCAGGTATCAGCACAGATGGCTCAGGAATTGCATTCCGATCTCGAGACTTTTGTGTATTTGCGGCGCTGGAAAGATCAGTTTTGAGAGACCGAACTCAGCGTGATAATGCTGTCATTAATACCTGAGTTACACCTACAAACAATTCAAAACAGCTTTTGGATACTTAGTAATAATGACTTTTTCTGACAAAATTTTGCAGGTTAAGCCGTTAGTATCTGCGAACGGAAATGGCTCATCAGCATCCTCCAAGCCTCGATTCAGACGTCGCAATCTCGCTGCATTGATCGCGGGTACAATAATTCTTCAGGCCTGCTCAACTCTGCCAGATCAAGAGTCAGTGCAGGGTGCGAACTCCGGTAGTGATTTATCAGGCGTATCATCTTACTCAAGCCGGGCATTATCACGAAATTCTACTACGCCTTATCTTGATTCCGACTCCTTGTCTGACGGGCTAGACAGATCTGAACCGCCACAACTGGTCTGGCAGCGCATCAGTGACGGCATGCAGTTTGCCAATGCGCACCGCAATGAGGAAATCCAGGAACAAATTGATTGGTTTATAGACAATCCTGATTATATTCAGCAAGTTACAGAGCGCTCTGCGCCGTTCATATATGAAATTGTCACCGAAATTGAACGCCGCGGACTGCCGCTGGAACTAGCTTTGTTGCCAATGATTGAAAGTTCATACAATCCAAAAGCTAGATCAAGCGCAAACGCCGCGGGGCTATGGCAATTTATGGCTCGCACGGCCAGTAATTTTGGGTTGCGCCGAGATTTCTGGTACGACGGACGTCAGGATCCGATAGCGTCTACTAATGCAGCACTGGATTATCTTGAGCGTCTACATGCTCAATTTGATGGAGACTGGCTTCTGGCTTTAGCTGCCTATAATGCCGGTGAAGGCACAGTGCTTCGCGCCATTGATCGTAACAAACGACGTGGCCGGGCGACAGACTTCTGGTCACTGCCCTTGCCGAGTGAAACTCATAACCATATCCCACGCCTGCTTGGCCTGGCTTATGTGATCAGCGAACCCCAAAAGTATGGCATTGCATTGAGCGAAGTTCCTTATCAACCCTATTTGACTGAGGTTGATCTTGGTACGCAAATGGATCTGAACCTGATTGCAAGTCTTGCCGGACTTGAACCGGAAACTGTATTTAGCCTCAATCCTGGATATCTTCAGTGGGGCACACACCCTGAAGGGCCACATACTGTGATGCTTCCCGCCCACGTGTTGGAAGTATTCAAATTTAATTTTGCCAACATGGAAAGCAGCCCTACTACCTGGGATCGTTATGTGATCCGCTCTGGTGACACCTTGAGCGCCATCGCACGTAATCACGGCACACAGGTTTCTACGCTTCAACAACTGAATAATCTTTCAGGTTCACGAATAGTCGCCGGACAAACTTTGTTGATACCGCGAGCCTATCGGGAAGGCGATACTGTAAACTCACAGAGCTCTCTTCTCGCAGCAGCTAACTCTTACCCGGTTCCTAGTAGCGAGTATCAGGTACAAAGTGGCGATAGTCTCTGGCGTATTGCCAATCGATACAAGCTGGATATCGATGACCTGGCAAGGCTTAACAATCTGAGCACCGAAGGCGTTTTAAAGGTGGGTCAGATGTTGCGATTACAGTCTGAAGTGACGCTTGCATCAAATGATAGCGTCGGATTGAATGCGGCAGACCAGCTTGCTGATATCGTGACGCAGTACCGAGTCAGAGGTGGAGATACACTTGCGAGAATCGCCCGCGAGCACAATGTCACCGTGAGAGATATCGCCGAGTGGAATCAGATAAATCCTGACAGCATCATACGCCCGGGACAGGAATTGGTAATCCGACAAAACTGATAGTACGCAATATCAAAGGGCCGCTATCTTAAATTGATTAGCGGCCCTTGTTTTTCAGAGGATGACTAATTTACGGCAAGCACGTCGCATTCGAGTTTATCAAGTACCTTCTTGGCCGTTGTGCCAACCATCACGCCCTTGACTCCACTGCGGGCGGACACACCAACCACGACTACTTGCGCACGCAGATGTTCCGCTTGGGCCGGAATCACATTTTTGGCAGCGCCCTTAACGATATGAAAATTGGAAGTCTCAACACCAAACGCATGAGCCAGTGTTGCTTCCACACCACCGTCCTGCTCCTCAACGCCTGATAAAACATGACTCAGATCCGGCTTTCGCGATGTAGCAGCGATAACATGCAGAGGCAATCCGGTGAATGCAGACAACTCACGTGCATGCTTCATCACTGAGTTGTTTAATCCAATGTGACCTTCGTCAGTTGATTCCAGATCTAGAGCAGCCAGGATCACCTTGCCCGCTGAAGTCTTTGCCTCACGCACCAGAAGCACGGGTGATGGACTGTGACGCATGATGGTAAAGTCTGATGTACTGTGAAGCAGCCTTTGCAGCTTGCCATGACGGAAAGTTGATTTGATAACAAGATCTGCATCCGCACGCATTGCCGCTCGGCTGACAGCAGCATACCAGTCCGCTGTCCAGTAGACATCTGAACTGATCTTCAATCCTGACTCTTTGTATGGAGTCAACATAACTTTAAGCTTTGACTCCCACTCTTTTAGAAATTCCCGTTTACCCGACCGCCGCGAGTTTGCTTCAGTCATTTCATCTACGGCTTTGTAAACAGCGGAAAATGCCGTGATTCTGGCTTTCCCCAGGCGTGACAACTCTGCGGCACGATGTAAAGCTGGCTGCTTCTCACTGGTAGGATCGATCACCACAAACAAGTTTTTGTAGATACTCATTGCCAATTCTCCTGTCTTAACCAAGCAGATAGATTGTTGCCAACAAGCCGGTAGTCGACATTGTTATCGTGTACGGCAGAGCCAATAGCACCATCCGACCATAGGACAAGCGAATCAGAGGTGCCACACCAGACGTCAGTAGAAACAGGAATGCAGCCTGGCCATTCGGCGTTGCCACTGAAGGGATGTTGGTACCCGTATTGATTGAGACAGCCAACAGTTCAAACTGCTCACGCGTAATACGACCCGCCTCAAATGCCTGCTGTACTTCAGTAATGTATACGGTTGCTACAAACACGTTGTCTGAAACCATCGACAAAAGCCCGTTTGCAACGTAAAAACCAACTAACTGGGCTTGACCCTGCATATCCAAAACAAAGTTCACAACGGGTGTAAAGAGGTGTAACTCATGAATCACCGCCACAATGGAGAAAAACACTACCAAAAGCGCGGTGAATGGCAATGCTTCCTGAAAAGCATGACCAATCGAATGCTCGTCTGTTACACCGGTAAACGCTGTTGCAAGAACTATCACCGCCAAGCCAATGATACCAACCTCTGCAATATGTAAAGCCAGGGCAAAAACAAGAAACAATGCCACGGCAGCTTGTATCCAGAGTTTCAGCACATCTTGCCGAGTCATCTTTTTTGTCTGCTCATCATCGAAGTTTTGGAGAATAGTGCGGACGTGTGCAGGCAGCTCGACGCCATAACCGCCCAATTTAAATCTCTCCAAACACAGGGTTGTTAACAAACCCACTGCCAGCACAGGCATAGAAACTGGCGCAACTTGCTTGTAGAACTCAATAAAGTCCCACTCCATGATATGGCCAATCAGCAGATTTTGAGGTTCTCCAACCAGAGTGGATACACCACCCAGCGCAGTTCCCACGGCGGCATGCATCATAATGTTACGAAGGAATGCTCTGAACTGCTCCAGGTCAGCGCGGCTATGCTCGTGGACAGAATTATCGTCAGTAACATCCGAGGTGGAGTCATGTTTAAAGCCTGAAGCTACACGGTGATACACACCATAGAATCCAGAGGCAACTGCAATAACGACTGCTGTTACTGTCAGCGCATCGAGAAATGCAGATAAAGCCGCAGCCAACAGAGTAAATGTAAACGACAACCATATCTTGGAGCGAATGCGCAACAATATTTTTGTGAATACAAACAACAACATCTCTTTCAGAAACGAAATGCCAGCCACCATGAAGATCAGCAGCAAGATCACCGGAAAGTTTACTTCAGCCTCATGGTAAACAGTCTCGGGCGATGCCATACCCATCACGATCGCCTGGATCGCCAAAAGCCCACCGGGTTGCAGCGGATAACATTTCAACGCCATGGCCAGTGTAAAGATAAACTCGAGAATCAAAACCCATCCTGCTACAAATGGATCAATAAAGAAAAACAGCAGCGGATTAAGGATCAAAAATCCAACAATCGTCAGCTTATACCAATCCGGGGATTTTCCCAGAAAGCTTTTCAAAAATGCCTGACCATAGGTTAACGTCATATGTGTTTCCTCTAAAACTCTTATTCTTTTGGCTAGCACCAGAACAATCCCCGCGAGAGTCTGCAGGGCGGGGCGGATTAGGAACATTACTTGAAGTGCGATTACAGAAGGGATCACCATCGGTTTAGCGACACTAGATAAAGTTCGCAGGAATAATAGTGGAAAGTCTCTATAAATTGCCAATCTTTTCCACTATTTGATCATACATGTGCACATTTAAAGCACATATTTTCACACCATAAAGCGCTCGATTTATTTCCCAATTGGCATGCAAAAAAATTAGCAAGGCTCAATCCGGCATAAACCATGGCAGTTAACTCTGAATAGAAACAAGCGGCGAGGAGAGACAATAAAATAGAAGAAATAAAAAAAAACCGAGTCTGAAGTCATGATTAACCTCAGATTCGGCATTTGTTGTGGGCCTTTTGCGGTATGCAAATCAGCAAGGCTTAACGAATTGTGGCGTTTTCCCTCAGGGTTTCGAGCAGCGCGTCAAAGGTCAGCCGGCTCTGGCTATCCAGCATAACGGTAGCCAGCTGTGTTCTCTGATCATCTGGCATATCAGAAGGGCTACCCGGAACAACTGCCTGCAACTCAATCACAACATAAGCACCGTTGGTAAGGCTGAAGCCTCCACGGACAGGTACGTTTTCTGCAGGAGCTGGCATTGAAAACACATTTTGGATAATCTCGACATTCAAATCAAACTGGTTCCGCCGAACACCTGTACGCTCGTTCCAGCTTAAAGACTCTGCAGCGATAACGTCAGCTGCATCGCCACCACTCTCAAGCGCTGAAATAATCTGCTGACCAATTTCCTGTGCTTTTTGCTGCTCGCTTTCGGTACGAAGAATCACGGCAATCTCCCCACGCACCTCATCGAATGGCTGGATACTGGCTGGCCTGTGCTCATTCAGTCTGATCACAGTGGCCATGCTTTCGCTCAACTCGATTACGTCACTGTTCAATCCATCAGTCAAAATTTCTGTGCTGAACGCATCTTCAATCACCGCAGGATTTGAGCTGACCACATCTGAGCCGCCCAAGCGTCCAAAAAACTCGCTTTGCTGAATTTGTAAACCAATTTCTTCACTGATCGCCTGCAGATCAAACGTTTCAAATGCCAGATTAGCGAGGTTTTCCATACGACTGAAAAACAGCTGATCGACTTCTGCGGTTTTCAGATCACGACTAATTCTTTCAGATATCTCGTCGTATTCGGGAAACGACTGAGCCGCATACTCAGTTAACTTCACCACGTGAATTCCAAACTCTGAAACAATCGGGTCTGAGACCTGACCGACTTCGAGCGAGAGCAAGGCTTGCTCAACAGCGTCTGGAAAAATCGCCCCATTAGTGTAACCAATATCGCCATCTGCTTCAGCTGACACAGTATCGATGGAGAACTCGCGAGCCAGAACGCCGAAGTCTTCACCAGTATCAAGACGCTGTTTGATACCAGCCGCCACTGCAGTTACCTGCTCCTCAGTCTGACCCGCCCCTACCTCAAGCAAAATGTGTGAGGCTCGTCTTTCAATATCAGCCACCGCCGCTGATCGCTGCTCTTCATATTCAGCACGCACCAATTCATCTGCAATCGAGACTTCATTAAAAATATCATTTCTATCCAGAACAACATATTGCAGAGACATCTGCTCCTCCGAGGAGAAGCGATCAGGATTGGCATCATAGAATGCCTGTATCTCCTGCTCAGGTATCGCCTCACCCAAAGTCCGGTTGCCCAGTGGTACAGATAAAAACCGGAAATTTCTCGCTTGCATCTCCAGCGAAGCCAGTCGTGCAATGTCATCCGAGGTCACAAATGCAGTACTAGAATAAGCATTTACCAATTGCCCCATCAGCATGCGCTCCGCCACTGCTGCCCGATAGGTTTGAGCGCTGAAACCCTGAGACGTCATGGTCAGTCTGGCAAGATCCTGATCGAATCGGCCACCGATCTGGAATTGGGCAGTGTTTACAATCTCGCGATCAATAGACGCGGGCGATATCACCATATCGGCGTCATTGGCAGCCTGCAGAAGCAGCTTGTCATCTATCAATTGCCCCAGGGCCACATCCCTCAGCAATTCATCATCAAAATCAGCTACACCCGCGCCAAGCGATGCCATGAGATTCTGGAGGCTCAGGGCAAGCTCCTGCTCTGTAATTTCTTCTCCGTTTACCGATGCAGCTTCATTGCCGCCAAGAAAGCCGCCAACAATAGATTCAGCGCCAAATAGGGCCATCAATCCGATAATGAATCCGATGATGATTTTGGAGATGACACCTTGAGAGTTATCACGTATCGACTGCAGCATACTTTTTCCTGGTGGGTATCAATCTAAACTAAAAAGGCGCATCAAAGATGCGCCCTTTACTTGGACCTGAAGGTAAAACTGCTTACCAAACAGATGCACACCCGGCTTAGCCAATATTACACTGCCGGATTCTCAATCAGCTCAGGCGTTTACAGCGTCTTTTAACGCTTTGCCCGGCTTAAATCCAGGCACTTTGGCTGCCTTGATTTCTATAGCCGCGCCTGTTTGGGGGTTGCGTCCGGCACGGGCAGCACGCTCTTTGGTGCCAAACGTCCCGAAGCCAACCAATACTACAGGCTCACTTTTCTGCAATGATTCAGTGATGGTGTCGATCATTGCATCGATCACACGCGCTGCTGCAGCTTTTGGCAAATCCGCGCTTGCCGCAACGGCTTCGATCAATTCTGATTTATTCACGATGTCCCCTTGTTTTTCTAAACCTGTTAATGATTTGTCATGGTGGTTTGCTGGCGGCCCTGCTGTCTTCCAATTTGGAAGCAAAAATTGTGGCGAAGGCCAACTATCAGGATGCGCGCGGCGTTCCGGCTGCTTACAACGACCACTTTATACCAAGCGGCCGAAAGTCGTGTCAACAGAAACCGCCGTAGTCAGTGAGTGCTGACCGTATTTTCGTCTTTAACTGAATCTCTTGCATCTTTCGCAGAAGCATTCGAATCAACGACAACATCTGGCAATGGCAACGGCATACGCTCGAGTGCAAGTTCCAGCACCTGATCAATCCATTTCACGGCATGTATCGACAGATCTGCCTTAATATTATCGGGGATTTCTTTCAGATCACGCTCATTGTCTGCAGGGATGATGACCGTTTTGATATTACCTCTGTGAGCAGCTAACAGCTTTTCTTTCAGGCCGCCAATACGGAGCACCTGCCCTCTCAGTGTTATCTCTCCAGTCATTGCCACATCAGCTTTAACGGGTATGCCTGTGAGCACCGATACAATGGCCGTACACATGCCTACGCCGGCGCTCGGACCATCCTTGGGAGTTGCTCCCTCTGGCACATGAATATGCAGATCCACTGTCTCATGGAAGCCTGGCTTAAGGCCTAACGAGGCCGCCCGACTTCTTACAACCGTGATTGCAGCCTGGATGGACTCCTGCATTACATCCCCCAATGAGCCCGTCTTGACTGTTTTACCTTTGCCTTCAACTGCTACAGCCTCGATAGTCAGCAACTCACCTCCTACCTGGGTCCAGGCTAGTCCATTGACCTGGCCGATACGATTGCTTTCCTCTGCACGGCCGTAGTCGAATTTGCGCACCCCCGAATAGTTTTCCAGCAATTCAGGGGTAAGAACCATGGTAATGGTTTCCTTTTTGCCCGATGCCTTCGCATCTCTCAGAGCAGCCTCCTTGACCACCTTTCGGCACAATTTGGCAATCTCCCGTTCCAATCCGCGGACACCTGCTTCACGGGAGTAGAAACGGATCAAGTCTCGAATGGTCTCTTCCGGGATTGTCAATTCCTTATCGCGCAACCCATTGGCCTGAAGTTGCTTTGGCAGAAGATAACGCGAAGCGATGCTGATTTTTTCAGCCTCGGTGTATCCGGGCAAACGAATTACTTCCATTCGATCCAGTAACGGCCCGGGAATATTCATGGTGTTTGACGTACACACAAACATGACTTCCGATAGATCATAATCGACTTCCAGATAATGATCGTTGAAGCTTTTGTTTTGCTCCGGATCCAGAACCTCCAGCAGAGCCGATGCCGGGTCTCCACGGTGATCCATACCCATTTTGTCAATTTCATCGAGAAGAAATAATGGATTTTTGACACCCGCTTTGGACAGTTTCTGTAACAGTTTGCCAGGCAGCGATCCTATATAGGTTCTGCGATGCCCGCGGATTTCTGCCTCATCACGCACGCCGCCCAAGGCCATACGGACAAACTTGCGATTGGTTGCCTTGGCAATCGACTCACCCAATGATGTTTTCCCCACGCCGGGGGGGCCTACCAGGCAAAGAATGGGGCCTTTGAGCTTTTTGACGCGCTGTTGCACAGCCAGATACTCAAGAATGCGCTCCTTGACCTCTTCGAGCCCATAATGATCAGCATTCAGAATCTTTTCAGCACGATCCAACTCGAGACTGATCTTACTGCGCTTCTTCCAAGGAACATTAACCATCCAGTCTAGATAGGTGCGCACCACCGATGCTTCGGAAGACATCGGTGACATCATTTTCAGCTTATTCCATTCCGCAAGAGCTTTGTCCAAGGCCTCTTTGGGCATACCGGATTTCTCGATCCGCCCTTTTAGCTCTTCCGCTTCATTAGGCGCCTCATCAAGCTCACCCATTTCTTTCTGGATAGCCTTCATCTGTTCATTCAGATAATACTCACGCTGGCTCTTCTCCATTTGCTTTTTGACGCGGCCACGGATTCGTTTTTCTACCTGAAAGAGATCGATCTCAGCTTCGATGAGCCCCATCAAATGCTCAATACGGGCCTCAAGACTCACCAACTCCAACAGATTCTGCTTCTCCTGCAGTTGCAATGTCATGTGTGACGCAATGGTATCCACCATCCGTCCTGGCTCATCGATTCCCGAAATGGAGCTCATGACTTCTGGCGGTATCTTTCGGCTTAACTGCACGTACTGATCGAACTGGGACAACAAGGATTTCAGCAGGAGCTGACCCTGTTTTTCCGGAAGGGCATCTGAATGCAGTGGCACGACCTGGCTCTGGAAATAGTCATCAACCAGTTCAGCGCTTCGGATGCGCGCACGTGTCACACCTTCGACCAGCACTTTGACCGTACCATCGGGCAGGCGTATCAATTGTAAAATAGTGGCAATTGTGCCGACTGCGTAAATGTCCTTGATCCCAGGATCATCATCAGAGGCATTTTTCTGTGCCACCAGCAAGACCTGCTTATGGCTATGCATGGCGACTTCAAGCGAGCGGATTGAACGTGGCCTGCCAACAAACAGCGGCTGCACAATCTGCGGATATACCACAACGTCTCGAAGCGGTAACAGCGGAAGCCCTGCGTTCAGGCTGGAGGGATTATCAGAAACATCACCCATAATCATAACCACCAGTATCGTTGTGTCTATTGATGCTTAATTTGAGGCCTCGGCTCTCGGAATTCAAGAGCCGCGACATTTAATTAAAAGATGATTATCGATAGCAGAAGTGTATCAGGCAGGAATCAGTCAGCAACCTTGGTGATTGCTGATGGCTCATTCTCGTACATCAGCAATGGCTCAGAATCGCCGTTGATTACAGCAGCATCGATCACCACCTTACTGACATTGTTCATAGAAGGGATCCTGAACATCGTCTCAAGCAAAACACTCTCCATGATCGAGCGCAACCCCCGCGCCCCTGTTTTGCGTTCTTTGGCTTTTTTGGCAATCGCCTGCAGAGCGTCGTCCCTAAACTGAATTTCAACATCTTCCATTTCAAAAAGTTTTTCGTACTGCTTTACCAGTGAGTTCCTCGGTTCTTTGAGTATCCTCATCAGCGCATCAAGATCAAGCTCATCAAGCGTGGCAATCATTGGAAGACGACCAACAAATTCAGGAATCAAACCAAATTTTACAAGATCTTCCGGTTCAACATTCCTGAAGGTGTCACCAGCCAGTTTATCCGTGTCTTTGCTCCGCACTTCAGCACTGAAACCAATTCCACTTTTCTCGGATCTATCACGAATAACCTTATCCAGGCCTGCAAAGGCGCCACCACATATAAACAGGATGTTGGACGTATCCACCTGCAAAAATTCCTGTTGAGGATGTTTACGCCCTCCCTGAGGCGGCACTGATGCAATAGTCCCTTCTATCAGCTTTAGCAATGCCTGCTGAACGCCCTCACCCGACACGTCGCGTGTAATGGAAGGATTGTCTGACTTTCGCGAAATCTTGTCGATTTCATCGATATAAACGATGCCAATTTGTGCTTTTTCAACATCATAGTCGCACTTCTGCAACAACTTCTGGATGATGTTTTCAACGTCCTCACCCACATAACCAGCTTCGGTCAAGGTGGTGGCATCAGCGATTGTAAATGGCACATCAAGCAAACGCGCCAAGGTTTCAGCCAACAACGTTTTTCCCGTGCCTGTCGGACCGATCATCAGGATGTTGCTTTTACCCAATTCAACATCGCCGCTTCGACGATCATAACCAAGTCGCTTGTAATGGTTGTAAACCGCAACAGCCAATACTTTCTTTGCCTTGTCCTGTCCGATGACATACTCATCAAGTGTTTTCTTGATTTCTTCTGGAGCTGGCAGTTTCTTGCGTCCTGACTCGGTCTCCTTTTCCTGAATTTCTTCGCGAATGATATCGTTGCAGAGGTCAACGCATTCATCACAGACAAAGACTGAAGGTCCCGCTATGAGCTTTCGCACCTCATGCTGGCTTTTGCCACAGAAAGAGCAATACAACAATTTTCCGTTGTCATCACTCTTATTAAAGCGATCATCTGACATGCACTAACTCCCGGACCCTACACGGCTCTGCGCGTAATCACCTTGTCTATCAAGCCGTATGAGACTGCCTGCTCTGCATTCATGAAGTTATCACGTTCAGTATCCCGGGCAACTTCGGCCAGCGTTTTACCTGTGTGAAATGCCATGATTTCATTAAGCTGCTGCCGCATCTTAAGAATTTCATTAGCTTGTATCTCGATATCTGAGGCTTGGCCCTGTGCGCCGCCGCTGGGTTGATGAATCATCATCCGTGAGTTTGGAAGTGCAAAACGTTTTCCTTTTGCACCACCAGTCAACAGGAAAGCGCCCATGCTGGCGGCCTGCCCGATACACATGGTACTCACATCCGGCTTGATGAATTGCATGGTGTCATAGATTGACAAACCTGCGGTGACAGCACCGCCCGGGGAGTTAATGTACAAATGGATATCTTTGTCGGGATTCTCGGACTCAAGAAACAGTAGCTGTGCAACCACCAGATTGGCCATATGATCTTCGACCGGGCCTACCAGAAAAATTACCCGCTCCTTGAGAAGACGAGAATAGATGTCATACGCCCGCTCTCCTCTGGCCGTTTGCTCAACGACCATGGGGACTAGGTTGGATTCAATCAGTGACAACATCGATTCACTGCTAATACTTTCGGATCTTCTCATTGGCAAACGTGTCTCTTGCGTGTTTAGTCTGCAGCGCCTTCTGATGTTTCATCGGCCGACTCTGCTGCTTTTTTAGAAGACTTCTTCTTCGAAGCCTTCTTTTCATTGGCTGCGATCTCTTCGCCGTCAGCACCCGGGGCCTTAGGACGCGTCAGCTCTTCATAACTAACTGTGCGCTCAGTCAGCGCCGCCTGTTCAAAAATCACCTCAAATACCTGATCTTCGAGCACTGCAGACTCAACAGCGTCCAACTGATCCTTATTGCTGTAGTACCAGCTGATGACTTCGTCAGGAGACTCATAAGTCGCTGCGATATCTTCAATAGCCTCACGCACTTTGGCGGCTTCAGCGCGCATTCCGCGTTGCTTGATGACCTCACCCAGTATAAGACCCAGTTTTACACGCTTCTCAGCCTGTTCGCGAAACAATTCATCCGGCAACATTGACGGATCAAGGTTTTTCGCGCCGGCTCCGAACTGCTGGAGAGCTTGTTGTCTTAGCACGTTAACTTCAGCAGCGACTAACGCCTTGGGTACCTCAAGCTGATTTTGCTCAAGCAATTTTTCCATCACGGAAGTTTTCAGGCGATTTTTGCTGGCCTTACGCAGTTCGCGCTCCATGTTGCTGGCGACTTCTTTCCGAAAACCATCAAGTCCACCCTCGGAGACCCCAAAAGCGGCAAAAAATTCATCATTCAAAGTTGGCAGAACAGTTGCAGACACTTTGCTTACTGCAATTTTAAAAATAACAGGTTTTCCAGCAACATCTTTGTTCCGATAGTCATCTGGAAACTTCAGCTCAAGAGTTACTTCATCGCCAGCTTTTGACTTTAACAATCCTTTCTCGAATCCGGGGATCATACGATCGGAACCCAGCACCAGATTGGTTCCTTTGCCCGAGCCGCCAGCAAACTCTTCGCCATCAATAGTACCTGTGAAATCGAGGGTAACCAGATCACCGTTTTTCGCCTGACGTTTTACTTCTTCCCAGGTCTGGCGCTGCTGACGAAGATTTTCGATCATAGTATCGATATCTTTATCATTAACATCAGCGACCAGCTTTTCAGCCTTAACCGCTGCAAAGTCAGCCAGGTTGACCTCTGGGTAGACTTCGAATGTTGCAACAAATTCCAAGTCCCTGCCTTCATCGAGTGACTTAGGCTCAATCCTCGGCTGTCCAGCTGGTTTTATCTTCTGCTCATTAACCGCGGCGTAATAAGCTCGGCTCATCACGTCACCCAGTACTTCCTGGCGAACACCCTTGCCAAACCGGCTTTTGATTACACTGGGAGGAATTTTACCCTTACGAAAGCCATTAATGCGGACAGTTCTGGCCGCTTCGGCCAGACGCGCTGCAACAGCATTTTCTATTTCTGCGGCAGGTACGCCGATTGTCATACGACGCTCTAATCCAGTGGTGGTTTCGATCGAAACTTGCATGAAAATTCCTCGCAGACCGTCATGCCTTTGGCGCACGGTCGGTATCAACGGTTGTTATAAGCCAGCTTAAATAATTTCCACCAACTATATCAATGAGTTAAGTGAAAATCGGGGTATTTTGAAAGGCGCGATTGTCCCATATCACCTATCTTTATTCAATAATATTTACAGACAGGCAAAATCAGAGCTATTTGCGCCGGCTCAGATTTTTGTTAACCAGGGGGATACTATTATGTAAAACCATGGTCTACTACGGTGGACATCAACAAATTCACACCAAACTCGGAGAGTCTGCCATGTATGATTACAACTCCCATCCGCATCGCCTGACAGATACCCAAAAAACAGAATTCGAGCACTCCGAGAGAGTATTCAGTCGTGCTGGCCTCTGGTACTTCCACACCAAGGAAGGTAATGAGGTCGGACCCTTCAGATACCGTGATGAAGCTGAATTGATGCTGACCAAATTTTTTCAGGAATTGCAGCAAATTGAACAGGATGCAATGGTAAGTGTAAAACCGCATTTTCGCATCAGCGGAGTACTGGGGCGCAGGCAAGAGAGCTGAGGGCAAGCGACTTTCTGGCGACATTCATGATGTCCGGGGCAGTGCGTTTGATAAACAACTGCCCCTGCCAGCAAACCCTGTGACGAGTGCAGAAATGCATTAAATCGGGCGTTAGTAAATCGAAGGAATGATCCGATCCCACTGACCACTCGTGTACCGGAACCATTACACCCGGGGCAGGAAGTGTTTTTCGACAATAGCTTAAAACCAAATCCTGGGCAGCACCAGCACTACCCTGCCTCAACGATTGCCTCGCAACTTCTGCCATCAAGGAACCGAACCAAGGATCATCGACCTGACCTTTGTCTGCATAACTGAGCTGTTCTCGCCAACCTGATAAATATTCAGCTTCAGCTCTTTTCATGCTGCGCGCACGTGATGACAACAGCAATCGAGTGATCGTCGTCGCAATTCCTCTGAGCCATGGCATCTCTGGCAACCCTGATCGCAGGCGCAAGGGTGATATCAAGTGAATCAAACTGATTTTTGGCTTTAAACAACGGGCTATTTCCAACGCCAGCACGCTGCCGGCTCCCCAACTGACAAGACCCGCCTGATCAATATCCAGATGAATGATCAACTGCTGATAATCACCGACAAGTTCCCGGATGTCATGGAGGGGTTTGAAGCTCGAATATCCGATTCCGGGACGATCGACGGCGATCAACCTGAAGCCGGCAGACAAGGCAGATTCATGCAACAATTTTGCCTCTACGCGCGACCCAGCCTGACGGTGAAGGTAAACAAGTGGATAACCGTGACGGTGCCCGTATTCACTCCAGGCCAGCTCCCTGCCATCAGCCAGCTGCAAAACCTGAACCCGATCAGGCTCCTCAGCGACGGAGGTTAATTCGCGTGCCGAGGATAGCGTGGCAATTTCATCCCTAAATCGAGCGGACATACTGCTACCTTGTTGATCTTTCTAGATTTGGATGTTAGGTGGGAATTATTCCCACGTCAATAGCCTTGCTTACTTACCCTTAAAATAGTTGTGGGATAAATTCCCACCTCTGGCTATACTTTACGCATGAATTCTCAAAATCATCAGAACAAGCCTGGCGAGGCTCCGGAAGCCCTGATTACGGCTATCCGGAAGATTGTGCGCCCGGTCGTCCGACTGATGTTACATTTTCAAGTGTCTTATCCTTATCTGATCAGCCTGCTCAAATCCGTCTATGTTGAGGTGGCAGATGAAGAATTCTCACTGGATGACCGACGCCAATCCGACAGCCGAATTACACTGCTGACAGGAGTTCACCGCAAAGACGTCAAGAGGTTGCGGGCCGAAGAGCCAGAGGCTGCTGTTGCTCCCCGGACCGTTTCTATTGGAGCGCAATGCATCGCTTACTGGTTTGGCATGGAGCGGTTCCGCAGCGCCGATCACACGCCCCTGCCCCTGCCGTTAAAAACCCCGTCAACCACACCCGGGCAGGTATGTTTTGATGATCTTGTTGAGTCTGTTTGCCGACAGGACATCAGACCACGGGTGATATTGGATGAATGGATCAGACTGGGCATCGCCCACATGGATGAGCTCGACAGGGTCGTGCTCAACACCGGCGCATTTACGCCTGACAAGGGTGTTGATGAAAAACTGTTCTTCTTCGGCAAAAATATTCAGGATCATCTGAATGCAGGCACCCATAACATCATGGGCAAAAAGCCTGCGTTTTTTGATCGCAGTGTTTATTACGACAAACTCAGCCAAGCCTCTTTGGACGAACTGCAGCATCTTGCTTCGCAACTGGGCATGACATCCCTGATCGAGATGAATCAGCGTGCACTGCAGTTGCAACAAAGCGACGCAGGCAACAATCAGGCGCTTTACCGTATGAATTTTGGTGTATTCCACTATAACGACCGACAGGAAAAAACGTCAGCTCATCCGACATCAGACACAGGTACAGGAAGAACAGATGCAGACCAGGGGTCAATTCATGGTTGAAACAGTTTTTGCACTGCGCCGTTACCCGACAGCCATGATCATGATCATGGTCTTGTTTGTTTGCAGCCTGCTGATTGCCGCGAACAGCATTGGTACTCTTTTGAACCATAGCAACGTCATCAATGGCGGTGGTGGTGACGACCAAGGCAGCGGGATGGGTGGGACCGGAAAGGCTGGATTGCCAGGCGACAGTGGTTTTGGCGGAACAGGAGGTCCCTCACCCTTTATAGGCGACGCTGGACTTGGCAACGATAACAACAGGCAGGATGATGCACCACCTTCAAGCGACCCCGTGCAAGATTGGCCCTCGCCCTGGCTTACCCGTGAACAGGAAACTGCAGCAATTCCTGCCGATATAGTGCCGCTGATCGAGTTGCGTCAGAACCCTCCACAAGATCCATTTCGTAACAGTGGACTGTTGCCGCAAGGTGAGCCTGACGCACTGCGCATATTAGATACGAATGACACAACGCCATCACCTTACCTGCGTCAGTTGATTGAACTTGCTGATTCAGAGGATTTGTCAACCGAATCACCAAAACTGGAGATAAGCCTGCAGATTCCAGAGATTTCGGCGCCAGAACCGCTCTCCTTACCAATTGTTCAACAACAATCGGAGCCAGCTGCAGATGAACTGGCAACCCACAGTGCCGAACAATTACCCGAGATACTGACCGAAACTCCCCCGCCCGATGCTCGACAAAACAGCGGGCGTGTTCAACGGCCTGAATTACCTCCTTTCCAGCGATTACGCCCAGCCGTGGACCGCGCGACTGTCGCACCTGCCAGACCACAACCCATGAGGATATGATGGTTGTTTATTGCCGGTGCTGATGCGTTAACTGCACGCCCACTGCTCTATCAGCACTATCTGCGGTGGAACCTGCTACCAGATAAACCATCAGACTCCATGCAGGAGAAACAGACCATGATAGGTATGGGATGAGTTCATGTGTATCGCCACTGAATGCAGACGCAGCCTCTCTGAAATCATAGATAAGGCCAGCCTGTAAAATGCCAGACACAGAGCCACTGGCGCCCACGGACAGATTCACTGAATCATTCAACTGCTCGTAAACCGGCGAACGGTGGCGATAGCGATAACCGACAGAGGCAAACATATTGACAGGACCTAACGGAAAATAAGCATCCAGTTGCGCACCTGCATCAGGTCGGCCGGTACCCAGCCCTTTTCGTTCGTCTGCCAATGGCAGTTTAAGATCAACAGTAATGTCAAAAAATGGCAAATTTTCCGCAAATACAGGCAGCTCGTAAGTTGCACTCACCGTAGCATCACCGATGCCCCGCTCGGAAACCGTTGCAGAGTTGCGCCCACCAACATTTCCCACATCGATGAGTACATTGCCCGGCCCGTCAATTTCTAGGATAGGCAAGGTTCCCCGCAGCCGCCAGGAACTGAACGACACCTCATGTGTGTATGGAAGATATCGTACGCGGGTGGGAGAATCCTGACCGTAAAGACCGCGGCTGACATACAGCCCTATTGCGGAACTCTGGCTGAATCTATCCCCTTCGACGCCGACATTTTGCGCATGCAAGGCTTCACCCGATGTCATGCTGAGAGTGACCACGGTTACTGCATGGGCAAAATGCCGCAGAAAACTCATCAGCTTGGTTTCAACTCCAGTGCAGCGGAATTGATGCAGTAACGCAATCCGGTTGGCGGCGGGCCATCATTAAATACATGCCCAAGGTGGGCTTCGCATTGGGCACAGACTACTTCAGTTCTGATCATTCCATGCGCAGTGTCCATGCGCGTCTTTAATGAAGTCTCAGACAGCGGCGAGTAGTAACTGGGCCAGCCTGAGCCCGAATCATATTTGGTTGATGAATCAAACAACGCACTCTCGCAAACCACACAGTGATACACGCCAGGCGTTTTACAATCCCAATACTTGCCCGTGAACGCGGGCTCAGTTCCACACTCACACACAATACGGTAAGTTTGCGGATCGAGTTTTTCACGCAAACTCTCTTTGATTTCATTGACCTGTTTAGTCATAACTCACCATCTCCACGCTCGTTATCCGGATGCAATGCCCTGGAGCACTGTATGCCGGGCACTCCACTATCATTTTTCCACCGGCAGTTTACAATATCGGCCCTCTGCGCACATCCCGGAATTAGCACCATGAAGAAAATCAGACAGTCGGACAAACTGGCAAAAGTCTGTTACGACATTCGCGGCCCTGTACTCGAAGAAGCCAAGCGGCTGGAAGAGGAAGGTAACCGAATTCTAAAACTGAATATTGGTAATCCTGCCGCCTTTGGTTTCGAGGCGCCCGACGAAATCATTCAGGATGTGATACGCAATTTATCCAATGCACAGGGCTACAGTGACTCCAAGGGATTGTTCTCTGCGCGCAAAGCGATTATGCAAGAGTGCCAGCAACTGGGTATCGATGGCGTTGATATAGATGACATCTACTTGGGCAACGGTGTCAGCGAACTGATCGTGATGGCGATGCAGGCGCTGCTGAACAACAATGATGAGGTGTTGGTTCCGGCGCCCGACTACCCGTTGTGGACTGCCGCGGTTAGCCTTGGGGGCGGCACACCGGTTCACTATATCTGTGATGAAGCATCAGACTGGTTTCCGGATATCAAAGACATTGAAAAGAAAATTACACCCAAGACGCGCGCTATTGTCATCATTAATCCCAACAATCCAACAGGGGCTGTTTACAGTCAGGATCTGCTTCTCGATGTGATTCGTCTGGCGAGAAAACACGGATTGATTATTTTTGCTGATGAAATCTACAGCAAAATTCTATATGACGGAGCAGTACACACACCGATAGCATCGCTGTGTGATGACCTGCTGATTGTTACTTTTAACGGACTTTCCAAGTCTTACCGGCTGGCAGGGTTTCGCTCAGGCTGGATGATATTGAGTGGCGCTAAGGAAAAGGCTGGCAATTACATTGAAGGACTCGAAATCCTGTCAAACATGCGCTTGTGTGCCAATGTACCAGCGCAATTTGCTGTGCAGACTGCACTTGGCGGCTATCAGAGTATCAACGAATTGATTCTGCCCGGTGGCCGTTTGCGTGAGCAGCGCGATGTGGCGTGGAACATGCTAACCCAGATCCCGGGCGTGACCTGTGTAAAACCTAAAGGTGCAATTTACATGTTCCCCAAGTTCGACCCACAGATCTATCCGATCGCTGATGATCAGCGCTTTATCCAGGATCTGTTGGAGCGTGAAAAGATACTGTTGGTGCAAGGCAGTGCATTTAACATCAATGACACACAGCATGTGCGCGTTGTGTTTTTGCCAACTATCGATGTATTACAGCAGGCTATCGGTAAAATCGAGCGCTTCCTCGGTAAGTGGGCTCAGACCTACTAAACATTTTACAGGGGCATAACGGCGGCAAGCGGCGCGGGTTACCACATGTTGCCGATTGGATATTTTTACGCCTGCAGCACAAACCCCGCCGCATGTAACCAGACTGACAATTGAGAACTGAAGCCTGCCGCATGAACATGTGTTGCGCCGAATTCTCTGCGTGCGCTCAGATCAGCACGAATACTGTCAAACACCTCTGCTCCGGCGCCAGGATCCGAGCTGAAAGACGTGGCCTGATAAATATCTTTAAAGCGATGGCTTACCGCTTTCGGTGAAAAAGCTTTGCTGACTATGCCGGCAAACATTTGCTGATCGGATCTTTTGCGGACCAACAAACTTGCAGAATCTCCCTCATAACGCTGATCGTGCACACGCATGGCACCTGCTGAGTGCATCGGCATTTTTAACTTTTCAAGCGCAAAGTGTTTTATCAGTGCGGCAGCAACCGCTTTAGTCGAAGCCAGTTTGGCTTCAACGCTGTAGCCGGCAATATGCGGAGTACCAATAAACACCCTCTGCAACAACTGTGGTGAAGGCTTGGGCTCATTTTCCCAGACATCCAGGATGACGCGCTGCTGCGGACAGTGCTGAAGGTGAGCAAGCAGAGCTTTGTTGTCGATGACTTCACCGCGACCTGCATTCACAATGATCGCTGAGGGATTTATTTTTTTCAGACGATGCTCATCAAGCATGTGGTATGTCGGATAACTGCCTTGCTCTGTGAGTGGTGTATGCAGACAAATGACATCCGCTTGCAAAGCGGTGTTTAAATCAACGTAGCTTACCCCGGCCAGAATCTGCTGAAACGGATCACACGCAACACACGGTATCCCGAGAGCAGTCAGCTTGGTCAACAGCGCAGAGCCAACATGGCCCACTCCAATCACAGCAACGGTCAAGTTCCACAAGGGCAGATTTTCTTCCAGCATCAGTTCCGCGAGCGATGCAATAACATACTCGGCCACTGCATTGGCATTGGCGCCGGCGGCATCAGCAACCGTTATGCCATTGGCGGCCAGCCATGGCAGATCCAGATGATCGGTTCCACTGGTTGCTGTTGCGACAAACCCAATCGACGATCCTTTGAGTAAGTGTTCATCCACCCGGGTAATGGATCTGACCAGCAAGGCATCTGCGTCTACCAGATCGGCAGCGCAAATAGCGCGGCCGGGTTTCAACACCCAATCAATGCCTTTAGGCAACCATGAGGTCAACGCCATAATGTTTTTGTCTGCAACTATTTTCATAGGCCTACTGATGCTCTCTTCGCACTGATCGACTCAAGCTGCGTTAAAAAACGTTGTACGTGTGTTGGCGGGATGTCCATATCGTGTAGTAGTGACTCAAAGGCAGTGACAAGAGGCGGCCGGGGCATCAGATCCTGCATATTGATGGCAGCAAAGCTCTCGTGCTCAGGCACCTGTTGAACAATAGTGGCGAGTTTACGACTTAACAACGCCAACTGCTGATGCTTTTGCAACAAATCCGCACAGCGTGCCGCACCGCGGATGGTAAGCAGAGGCACTTGATCTATCCGTGCAAACACACAGTCAAGATCTGCGTAATGCTGCAACAATGCCCGGGCAGCGACAGGGCCGATGCCCGGAACACCCGGTATACAATCAACACCGTCTCCTGTTAGCCCGATATAACAAGGAAACTGTTCAGGCCAGATACCGGTGTGATTAAAAATGTCTTGGCGATTTTTGTGAATACCCGCGTAAAAATCCCATAAACGATCATCAGGGCGACTCAGGAGCTGAGATAAATCTTTGTCGCGGCTGACGATCACAACGTTGGCTGCATCTGCAGGCATGCACTGGCGCCAGCGTACACTCAAGGTACCGATGATATCGTCTGCTTCATATTCCTGACTGACAAAAGCAGACACGCCCAGTGTATTGCACAGTTCAACACAGGCCCGCAGCTGGCGTGCCAGATTTTCATCCGGTAAAACCCTGTTAGATTTATAGGCCGGATACAGTCGGTGCCGAAATCCAGTTTGCAGGCTTTCATCAAAGGCGACTGCGATTGGCGCCGCCTGACGCATCTGCGTAGTCTGCAGAAACCTCAGCAAAAAGCGCACAAAACCAACAAACGCACTGCGATCTTCAGACCGCGTAGACCACTCCTGAGCCTGCGGGGAAAAATGCGCCTGAAAGATATAAATCGATGCATCAACCAGATACAGCGGCGGCACCGGCTCAGGCCTTCTTTAACCAGTAAACAAAAACCCCTTCTACTTCTTGCTGACTGATCAGCTCGTGGCCGAGAAAGCGGCAGAACTTGGGGATGTCGCGTGTGGTTGAAGGATCCGTTGCGTTGACTCTGAGAATTTGCCCCGACTGGATATCACGTATTTTATTGTGCAACATCATCACCGGTTCCGGGCAGAACAGACCACAGGCATCGAGGACAGCATCTGCGTGTATGGCAAGCTTGTCATGTTCTGTCATCAGATACTCAATCCAGTTTGTTTATGAACGCAACAGGTGACAGGTTTGCGTATCAGGATCAAAGTCGATCCAGGCGATACCACGTTCGAGTTGCAGTCGCACCTGCGCCACTTTATCTGCCATAGAGTACTCATGAGGACCGTAATCCGTACCCTCGCGGCTGACATACTCTTCAATGACTGCATCCAGCACATCTGCACTGAGCCGCTCCCATGGAATTCGCATCAGCCTGCCCTCTTTTTTTAAGCCAATTACGCCAGTTCAGGCGACGTTGACCGCACCAATGCGACGAAGCGCGTCTGCGTCACGATGCAGATCCCGGAAAGGGAACAAACGTGTATCCGCCAGCTGAGAAGGTTCAATGTGGGCAATACTGCGGAAGATATTATCAATACGACCCGGCCAGACCTTTTCCCAGCCCTGCAACATGGCCTTTATTTCCTGACGCTGCATATTGTCCTGAGTACCACAAAGATTGCAGGGAATAATCGGAAAGCCGCGCAAGCGCGCATAACGACTGATATCTTTCTCAGAACAATAGGCCAGCGGCCGGATCACAATATTCTGTTTGTCATCGCTAAGCAGCTTGGGCGGCATGGCTTTAAGCTTGCCCCCGAAAAACATGTTCAGAAATAGGGTCTCGACAATGTCATCACGGTGATGGCCCAGGGCAATTTTGTTTGCACCTATCTGGCGTGCATAACTGTACAAATTGCCGCGGCGCAGTCGCGAACACAGACCACAAAAGGTTTTGCCTTCCGGTGTCTTTTCTTTGACGATTGAAAAAGTATCCTGCTCGATGATGTGGTAATCCACACCAATACTCTGCAGATACTGCGGCAGAACATGTTCAGGAAAATCCGGTTGTTTCTGATCCAGATTCACGGCTTTGATATCAAAGTGGATAGGCGCGTGTTTTTTCAGATGCAGCAGAATATCCAGCATGGTGTAAGAGTCTTTGCCACCAGACATGCACACCATCACCAGATCGCCGTCTTCAATCATGTTGAAGTCGGCAATAGCTCGCCCTACATCGCGGCGCAAACTCTTGCGGCTGCGGTTGAGCTTTTGCTCAAACGCCCGGTCGGGGGAGATGGCTGCGTTAAAAAATGATTCGTTGAGCACGTTCCACTACCTCAATAATAGCGCCTGGTCAGCTGTTGACGGTTAAAGGCAAACAGGTATCAGTAAAATGTTTTGCCGGACTGCGCCATCGCGCGCAGGCCTGCGGTTGGGTGATATAAGGGGCCAAGTTCAGCATACTTGTCGGCCATTTCACAAAAAGCAGCCACACCCATGTTATCAATAAAGCGTAACGCACCGCCGCGAAAGCGCGGATACCCCAATCCCAGCAGCAGACCCATGTCAACTTCCGCAGCCGAGCTGACGATGCCGTCCTCCAGGCAACGAACAGCCTCAAGGCACAATGCGGTCATCATGCGTTCGCGGATAATGTCATCAGTGATCTCAGGCGATGCAAGGGAGTCGTTGCTGATCTGTAATGACTTGAGCACTGGCAAAATCGCTTCATCAAAAACTTTTGCAGGACGGCCCGCCGCTGCACTCTGATATTGATAGAAGCCCTTGCTGTTTTTCTGGCCGTAACTGCCAGCCTCGTAAAGATGATCAATCGCCGTACGGAAACTGTACTGCATCCGATCCGGGAAACCCTCCGCCATCACTTTCATGCAGTGTGAAGCGGTATCAATGCCCACCACGTCCAACAGATATGCCGGGCCCATGGGCCAGCCAAATCGCTCCATGACCCTATCCACAACCCGGAAATCAGCGCCATCACGCAGCAACTGACAGAATGCTCCAAAATACGGGAATAAAATTCTGTTTACCAGAAATCCGGGGCAATCGTTTACCACAATAGGGGTCTTCCCCAAGGACTGTGCATACGCAACCGTGGTGGCTATCGCCTCAGCGCTGGACTTTTCGCCGCGGATTACTTCAACCAACGGCATCAACGGCACCGGATTAAAAAAATGCATGCCGCAGAAGTTTTCAGGCCGCTTAAGTGCGCTGGCCAGCAAACTGATGGAGATTGTTGAGGTATTTGAGGTCAGCACCGTTGTTTCCGGCACGCGCTGCTCGACCTCGGCCAGCACAATCTGTTTGATACGCGGATTTTCTACAACGGCTTCAACAATGATGTCGACCTGCTCAAACCCATCGTAACTGAGCGTCGGCGTAATACTGCCGAGCACTTTGTCGACCTTGGTCTGATCCATACGACCACGCTCGAGTTGTTTGTTCAGTAGTTTAGAGGCTTCAGACAGCCCCAGATCCAGTCCATGCTGTGCGATATCCTTCATCACTATCGGCGTACCACGCAGCGCCGATTGATAAGCGATTCCGCCTCCCATGATGCCTGCCCCCATGACTGCTGCACGCTTGACTACACGCGCCGTCGCAGAGAGTTTCTTAGCGCGACTTTTCAGAAATTGTTCACTCAGAAATAACTGCACCAGATTTCCGGCGACTTCCCCACGCGCCAGCCTTACAAACGCTGTGTTCTCCAGTAACAAGGCTGCCGCGCGCGACTGGTCGGCGGCCTTCCACATCGCATTCACTGCTGTGGCCGCCGCCGGGTAGTGTGAGCCAGCTTCCTTGTCAGTGCGTGCGAGGCCCTCAGTAAACACCTTGGTGATCTCATCAGCCGTCATCAGCAATGGGCCCGTTTTCTGCGCGCGCCGGTCCTGCAGATCCAATTCACCCCTCAATACCTGCTCGAGCAGATCTTCGGCGGCATCGTCCAGCATATCGGGGGCAACCACCGCGTCTACTGCACCCTCTGACAGGGACTGATAAGCGGTGACCTGTTTGCCTGTGCGTACCCATTCTATTGCACTCAGTGCGCTCATCAGTCTCGGCGCACGCACGGTGCCACCAAATCCGGGACAAATACCCAGATTCACTTCCGGAAATCCAAGTACAGCCTTGTCGCTTGCTACCCGAAAGTCTGTTGCCAGACACATCTCCAGCCCGCCGCCCAGAGCCATTCCGTTAATTGCCGTGACGGTGGGGATGGCAAGGTCTTCCACAGCATTAAAGATATCGTTGGTGCGGGCCGCCCAATCCATTAATTGCTGCTCGCTGAGTTTGAATTTTTCTGTAAATTCCTTGATATCTGCACCCACCAGAAAGCTGGACTTGGCACTGGCACACACCAGAGCGCGGGCATCACTGGCAGCAACCGCGGCAATTGCCTCTGATAACTCCTGCAGCATCAGGTTATTAAAAACATTGACTACCGAGCCGGGCAGATCAAATACCAGACGTGCGATGCCGGATGGACGTTTACTAACCTGAATGGCAGTGCCTTGATAAATCATGCCGTTAATTCCCCTGAGTGCATTAACCGATTGAATTGCGTATTGCTCACATAGTTGCGCGAGAGCAAAGGCTGCCGCGACATGCGTCAAAGCGCGTGATTATACTTGAAGTCAGACACCAAGGCGCTGCAGTGTGTATTCTCCGCTGAGCACACGTTGCCACCAATGACGATTGTCTAGATACCATTGCACCGTCTTGCGCAAACCCGTCTCGAAACTCTCTTCCGGCACCCAGCCCAGCTCGCGCTCAATTTTACCGGCATCAATAGCATATCTGAGATCGTGACCAGGCCTGTCCTTTACAAAGGTGATCAACTGCGCATGCGGAGTCACCGGTGATTGCGGGTGCAACTCATCCAGCAGCGCACAAATTGCCTTAACAACATCGATATTCTGCTTTTCGTTGTGACCACCTATATTGTAAGTCTCGCCTACGCTTCCTTGCCGGAGAACGCGGTACAACGCTCTTGCGTGATCCTCAACATACAACCAGTCACGGATTTGCCTGCCATCGCCGTAAACCGGCAAGGGTTCTCCATGAATGGCCTTCAGAATCACATGTGGGATCAGTTTTTCAGGGAAATGAAATGGACCATAGTTGTTAGAGCAGTTGGTGACAATACACGGCAGTCCATAGGTGCGACGCCACGCTCTGACTAGGTGATCGGAACTGGCCTTGCTGGCTGAGTAGGGAGAGCTGGGCGCGTAAGGCGTCGTTTCAGTAAACAGATCCTCCGGTCCATGCAGATCACCATACACCTCATCGGTGGAGATGTGATGAAAGCGGAAGGCATCTTTGTCCGCGGCCGTCAGCGTTTCCCAATAAGCGCGCACCGCCTGCAGCAAGGTATAGGTGCCAACAATATTGGTCTCTATAAAGGCTGATGGGCCATCAATAGAACGATCCACATGGCTTTCGGCGGCTAGATGCATCACTGCGTGTGGCTTGAAATCTGCCAATATGGCATCCAGCGTGCCCCGATCGCAGATATCTGCCTGCACAAACCGATAGCGGGGGTCCTTGCTGACCTCCAGCAAAGACTCGGTGTTACCCGCGTAAGTCAGCTTGTCCAGATTAAGCACCTGATCAGCAGTGTTACGGATAATGTGGCGAACGACGGCTGAGCCGATAAATCCGGCGCCTCCGGTGACTAGAATACGGAGTGCCTGCTCAGACGGCTTGTTATTCATAAACGCTTCCCTTTTGTACTTTCATCCGCCAGCTTCAGTTGCTCAACAACCTGCTGCGGGGTGATGTCGCTCAGACACCGATAGTTTAACCGGCAGTGGTGTCGCGTACACGAGGCTTCACAACTGCTTTTGCTGTCCAGTACCACCGTCTGTTCGCCGAGTGGCCGCCATATAGCCAGATTGGTGGGGCCAAAGATTACCACACCAGACAGGCCAAGTGCCGAGCCCAGGTGAGAAGGGCCACTGTCGTTTCCGAGGACTTGGTGACTCATCAACATCAGACTGGCCAGGTCACGAAGAGACAACTGATTACACAAGTCGATGCAAACCGCCGTTTCATTACCATTGCGCAACTGAAACCGCTTGCGCACCTCTTTGGCAATCAGCCCATTTACCTGTTGATCAAGGCGTCCGGCGCCAATCAGTACGACTTGGTATCCTGATTCAATAGCTCTCTGGGCGACATCGCAGAAATGCGCAACTGGCCATTGTTTATAGGATTTACTGGCGCCGGCATGCATCAGTAACAGCCGATGGCGAGCGCTGAGACCCAGATGTTGAAAGCGGGACATCAGCGCTGTATCGGGTCCGTCCAGATGCAACTGCACATAGGCGGGCAGGCCCTGCACCGGCACTCCCATGGTGGAAATTACTTCAGCAAAGCTGTACCAGATTGATTGTTCAGTAGCGGGTCTATGGCTACGGACCACATCCAGCACCTGATTAAACCCGAAGTGATAACGATGAGTTGTGCTGCTGACTTTCCAGCGTGCCCCTGAAAAATGCGTTAACCGGTGGCAAACCGAGTCCTCCTCAATGTTAAAGGCAACATCTGCATTAAATGCGCGGACCTGCCGAACGCAGTTGAGCCAGGCGCCCAAGGCAGCCCACTTTGGGGAGCCCGGCAACAGTGCGTTACGTGGATAAAACACCAATTGAGCTGCCGGAAAAGCACCTGAAAGAAGCTCTTCAAATCCTTCGTCAAGCACAATCAGTAACTGTTTATCGCGCCGGATACACCAGTCACTCAATTGCTGGATTAGCCCGCCGGCCAGCAGCAGATTGCCTAAAAATTTGGTTGGATTAATCAAGGCAATCCGTTGGGCGCCCTGCATTGCCTGTTCTGAGAGGTTCACCCGACTGCACTCACTCGTCACTGGTTAGCGCATCGCTGACAAAATCAGGTGCGGATCCGGTTCTGTGTTCATCAAAAATTAGTTTTCTGGCGTGGTTGTGCCAGCAACTGTGATGTCCAGTATACGTTTAACCGATGATAGTCTGTATCCTGTCGTGATACATCTCAAACAACGTGCCAGGCACTGAGTCACTGGGAACTCTGTGATTCAGACCTATACAGTTGCTCTGCTTGCCGCCACTGCGACATTGCATAACCCCTCGATAACACAAAGCGTTGCAGCTTCAGATACTCCTTACTGGCACGTTGAGGAAAACAACCGGATGACAAACGCTTCCGCAACAACAAAAGCAACGCATCCAGCCACTGCGCCTCTGCGACATCAGAAACAAACGCCATGCCTTGCTCATCAACATCGCGACTTCTCAAGTGATGGCGAATGTACATCGGCCCAAAGCCCTTGTTTCTGCGCGCGCTGACGTAGGACTCAACATACCGTGCATCACTGAGCAGTCCGTCTCTCTCCAATTGATCCAATACGCGGTTTATGAGTGCATCCGTGTTTTTTGACACGTCTGCCAGATCATCGCCGCTGTTGGGTTCATCAAATTGGGCTATTTCATCGAGGGCTATTTCATCTAGTGTTATTTCAGATGGGGCAACTGATGCAGCTTTCAGTCGGGTTCTCAGCTTTCCAAAGAGCTCCCGGCGCGAGTGCTCACGCCGGGCCAGCAAGTCCATAGCCCGGCGACGGGCATTCAAACTAAAGGCTTGCTCCTGCTCACGATCCATGTGGCCGCATTACTCCATTTCTGCTTCCATGGGCTCGGTTTCATCGGAACTGGCGCTCAACAACGCATTTCCACCCAGCAACTGACTTCTGATTTGTTCCTCAATTTCCTGAGCGAGCGCCGGATGTTCCTCAAGATACGTTGCTACATTCTTTTTGCCTTGCCCTATCTTGTCCCCACGGTAGGCATACCATGCACCGGATTTATCAATCAGATTCAGTTTGACACCCAGGTCGATGACTTCACCCATCCGGTAAATACCCTTACCGTAATAAATCTGAAACTCGGTCTGACGGAATGGCGGTGCCACTTTATTCTTGACTACTTTTACCCTTGTTTCGTTGCCAACCACTTCATCGCCTTCTTTGATTGAACCGATACGGCGGATATCCAGACGGACAGATGCATAAAACTTCAATGCATTACCGCCGGTTGTGGTCTCAGGCGAGCCAAACATCACGCCGATTTTCATACGGATCTGGTTGATAAAAATCACCAGCGTGTTTGAATTTTTGATATTGCCGGTCATTTTGCGCAGCGCCTGTGACATCAGACGCGCTTGCAGCCCCATGTGACTGTCACCCATTTCACCTTCAATTTCCGCCTTGGGCGTCAGGGCAGCTACTGAGTCGATAACGACTACGTCTACTGCACCGGAGCGCACAATCATGTCGCAAATTTCCAGCGCCTGCTCTCCGGTATCGGGCTGACTGACCAACAGATTTTCGATATCTACGCCAAGTGCACCGGCGTAAATAGGGTCCAGTGCGTGTTCTGCATCGATAAATGCACAAGTTCCGCCGGCACGCTGACACTCGGCAATCACCTGCAAGGTCAGTGTTGTTTTACCAGAAGACTCCGGCCCATAAATCTCAACGATCCGGCCACGCGGCAGGCCACCAATACCAAGCGCAATATCCAGCCCCAGTGATCCCGTCGAAATGGCGGGAATTGCCTCCTTGCCTTTATCACCCAGACGCATCATTGAGCCTTTGCCGAACTGACGCTCAATCTGTGTCAGTGCCGCGTTGAGTGCTTTTTCCTTATTAGGGTCACGAACCTGTGTATCTGCCATATGAAACATCCTGAAGATTGATTAAGAAATGGTGCATGTCCAGTATTAAAGCAGAGCTTTACTGTATATTCAACCAGTATTATTGAGAGACATCCGCGGCAGTCTCCAGCCGGTCTAGCAGTCCCGCCAACGCTGCTGCAACAGACTGACGCCTGACCTGGTCACGGTTTCCTGAAAAATTAAATACCTGGGCGGAGGCGCCGCGGGCAGATGCCCAGGCTATCCACACCATCCCCACCGGCTTTCCGGGTACCGCACCACCGGGTCCGGCAATGCCACTGGTTGCGACCGACCAGTCTGCTGCCGCCAACCGCATTGCCCCATCAGCCATCGCAAGAGCGGTGGCCTCACTGACCGCACCGTGCGCCTGAGTCCCTTGCAGAAACTCGAGTGGCACCTTCAGAACTTTGTGCTTCATGGCATTTGAATAGGTTACAAATCCTGCATCAAACCAACCAGAACTGCCTGGCACTGCGGTGAGCGTTTGTGCGACCCAACCACCGGTACAGGACTCCGCAGTGGTCAGAGTCAGCCCCTGGCTACTAAGAATACCGCCAAGACGTGCGGCCATGCTGTTTAATGTCAGTTGACTCATAGAGTTACTCATAAGCAAAGTTTACCATTGCCAGGCAAGGCGTTTAAACACACACTTCAAATAACATAGAATGCTGAACTTACGAACTCCAGCAACCCTGAAAACCCTAATAAACAACATTGCAAAAAGCAGGTAAAAACTTGATCGAAAAGGATTTATCACAGCACACACCAATGATTCAGCAGTTTCTACGAATCAAAGCGCAACAGCCGGACAATCTGCTGTTTTACCGGATGGGTGACTTCTACGAGCTGTTTTTTCAGGATGCAGTCGAGGCTGCTAATCTGCTGGATATTACCCTGACTGCACGAGGCAACGTGAATGGTAAACCCATTCCGATGTGTGGTGTGCCCTATCACTCAGTTGAACGCTACCTTGCCCGCCTCGTAGAGCTGGGCAAATCCATCGCCATCTGTGAACAGATCGGCGACCCGGCTACCAGCAAGGGCCCGGTGGAACGCCAGATTGTGCGCATCATTACCCCTGGCACCATTAGCGATGAAGCCTTGTTGGATGCGCGTAGCGACTGCGTGCTGATGTCACTGAGCATTACTGAAAAACCCGGCACCCCAGAAATGCTGTGCGGACTTGCCTGGATGGATATCAGCGGTGGTCGTTTCTACGTCAGCGAAGTCAGCGGTCTGGGTAATGTGCTTGCAGAGATAGAACGCATCAGACCGGCAGAACTCTTGGTAAACGAACACCTGCTGCTGCCGGCAGAACTCGCCGGCAGGCCAGGCCTGCGTCGACGCCCGGTGTGGGAATTCGACAGCGATACCTGTTACCGGCAACTGATCAGCCACTTTCAAACACGCGATTTACGCGGCTTTGGTTGTGAGGACATGCCTCTGGCCATTCAGGCTGCCGGGTGTTTGTTGAACTATGCCAAAGATACCCAACGCTCGGCCCTGCCTCACATACAAAGAATGAGTGCGGAGATAGCTGCCGATGCATTGGTACTGGACGGTGCCAGCCGGCGAAACCTGGAGCTGGACCGCAACTTGGGCGGTGGCAGCAGCAACACACTGATGTCAGTCATCGACTCCACCAGCACAGCGATGGGCAGCCGCCTGTTAAATCGCTGGCTGAACCGCCCCTTACGCCAGCGCACAGTGCTTTTACAACGCCAGCAAGTCATCAGCACACTGCAGAACCAGTATGCGTTTGAAGCCTTGCAGCCGCTGTTAAAGCAGGTTGGGGACATAGAACGAATATTGGCCAGGGTAGCGCTGCGCTCGGCACGCCCGCGGGACATGGCACGATTGCGAGATGCGCTCACCGTGTTTCCAGCTCTGCAGGCTGCGCTGGGTAACCTGCAGAACGCAATTGGAACGACACGCCTTGCCGAACTTCAGACAGCCATCGCCGACTACCCTGCCCTGTGTGCCCAACTCCGGGCCTCACTCATTGAGAATCCACCGGTGGTTATCCGCGAGGGTGGAGTGATTGCGGAGCACTATGATGCTGAACTCGATGAACTGCGCGCGCTAAGCAGCAACGCCGGGCAATTTCTGATTGATATGGAAGTAAGGGAGAAACAACGCACCGGGCTGAGTACGCTGAAAGTGGGCTACAACCGCGTGCATGGTTACTTCATTGAGGTCAGCAAAGCGCAGGCTGACCACATGCCCATAGACTATCAACGGCGGCAAACCTTGAAAAATGCAGAGCGGTTTATTACCCCCGAACTTAAAGTATTTGAGGACCGGGTGTTGAGCGCCAACAGCAAAGCACTGGCCCGGGAAAAGTTGCTCTACGACGAACTGCTCGAAGTCACTGCGGGCCAACTGTCTGGACTGCAGGACAGCGCCGCAGCATTGTCGGAACTGGATGTGCTGTGTAATTTTGCCGAACGGGCAATCACCCTGGGCTGGGCTCAACCGGAATTAAGTGAACAGATCGGAATCTATATCGAACAGGGACGCCATCCTGTTGTAGAACAGGTACTGGAAAAGCAGTTTGTCCCCAATGACACCCGACTCAGCAGTGAAAAACAGATGCTGATTATTACCGGACCCAACATGGGTGGTAAGTCAACTTACATGCGCCAGACCGCGCTGATAGTGCTGCTGGCATTCTGTGGCAGTCACGTACCAGCTACTGCTGCTGTCATCGGCCCCGTGGATCGCATTTTTACCCGCATAGGATCATCCGATGACCTGGCCGGTGGCCGTTCCACATTTATGGTGGAGATGACAGAAACTGCCAATATTCTGCATAACGCCACACATAAAAGTCTGGTATTAATGGATGAGGTTGGCCGGGGCACCAGCACCTTTGATGGACTTTCGCTCGCGTGGGCGAGCGCGCTGTGCATCGCAGAGCAAATCCACGCCATGACTCTGTTCGCAACACACTACTTCGAATTGACCGTGTTGCCTGACACACATAACAACGTTGGCAATGTGCATCTAGATGCGGCGGAGCACCAGCAAGGTATTGTGTTCATGCACACCGTCAAGGACGGACCAGCCAACCAGAGTTATGGGTTACAGGTCGCACAGTTGGCGGGCATACCCACCGCTGTTATCGAACAGGCACGCAAAAAACTGAGAGAGCTTGAGGACCTGGCAGTATCAGGGCCAACGCCCTTGTTATCCGCTCAGAGCAACAAACCCGTGTTGCGTACCGGCAACACGCGCAGTTTACCCGCTCAAAGCGACCTGTTTGCTACAACACCACACCCCGTGCTCGAACAACTTCGACAGCTGGATCCTGACGGCCTGACACCCAGGCAGGCTCAACAGCTCCTGTATGAGCTCAAAAAAGCACTTTGACGATTCATAACACATGTTGTCAGCGGGTTTGTCGGCAGCGGGAAGGTACACTATAATGCCGCATCGTTTGATTCAGACTGGAAAGCATTATGACATTTGTAGTCGGTGAAAATTGTATCAACTGTAAGCACACAGACTGCGTGGAAGTCTGTCCGGTAGACTGCTTTTACGAAGGTCCCAATTTTCTGGTGATTCACCCGGATGAATGTATTGACTGTGCGCTGTGTGAACCTGAATGTCCGGTTGACGCAATCTATGCGGAAGACGAATTGCCGGATGACCAGAAGCAGTTCCTTGAATTAAACGCAGAATTGGCCCAGAAGTGGCCAAACATCACGCAGATGAAGCCCCCCATGGCTGACGCAGAAAAGTGGAGTGGCGTGGCTCAGAAGGTCAAATTACTGATCAAGTAGCCTGCTGTGACGGGCAGGTATTGTCGATCGCGTCGACAGCCGACCGACCACCCTTTGCCAATCGCGATCTGCTAGCTGTATCGCTCAAGCCTGACAGGCATTCAGATAAGCATGGTCGGAAATTATGTCCGACCCGAAAAAGGCCTCCACGTCGTATCCTTCACGGTGGGCAATTCTTCCGAGTCGCCGCATAGCCTCTATCTGAATCTGCCTGACACGCTCCCTGGTCAGGCCTATGTCCTCGCCGACCTGCTCGAGTGTCATCTGTTGATGTCCGTTGAGACCATATCTTCGCACCAGCACGGCTCGTTGGCGCTCGCTCAACTCATCCAACCATCGCAGCGCTGTGCTCTGCAAACCCTTCAACTGTAGAGGCCTCATCGGATCGCCATCTTGCAGTTCACAGCCCGTGCAGTCGGCGTGAAGCTCTTCAGTGTCGGGGATCACCTGATCATTCTCATGGCTGGATTCGTGGCAGTCGAGAATAAATGCCAGCTCATGAAGGCGCATCTGACAATGAGCGGCCAACTCGGATCGACTGGGCTTACGTCCCATCTGATGCGTCAGAAGCATTTCTTTGCGCTGGATCAGACTGACTTCTTTGATGACATGCACGGGCAAACGCACATCGCGCGCATGATTCATGATTGAACGGTCAATTGCCTGCTTAATCCACCAGGTAGCGTAGGTCGAAAAGCGAAACCCCAACTCAGGATCAAATTTCTCAACCGCTCGCATCAATCCAAAATTACCCTCTGACACCATATCCAGCAGTGCCAGCCCCCGATTGCGATAACGTCTGGCGAGACTGAGCACCAGGCGCAGATTGTGTTTGATCATGGCTTGACGGCTGACAACATCACCTTCACGACAGGCACGGGCTAGTCGCAATTCGTCTTCGTAACTGAGCAGGGGTATAGGGGAAACTTCTCTGACATAAGCGAGTTCTGCATCACATGCAAAACGCTCTTTGCTGTAAACAATGGCGGTGCTAGCCGTGTTATCAGGACTATCCGTCAAGATATCCGACCCTGACTGCGATTCCTTTACGGTGAAATCCTGATCCAGATCACCATCTTGCAAATCGTCATTTTTTTCAATATCCATATTGATTAATTATCCCTGACAGTGAAAGAAGTCTTTTATTAAAAGAACGATCAGACAATATCACAGGATGATTAAGGGAGTCAGCACCCCAATAACAGAATTTTTGATGGAAAAATCAAAAACTGAACATTGCCTCAAAAAAGCATCACGAGGCTTTGCTGTAAAAATCGCCAACGGCCTGACGTTAGCGCATCGGTAGGTAGCGAACCGGATCTGCTGGCTTGCCATCAACACGCACTTCAAAGTGGAGCATATCGCGACCGTTGGGACCCGACCCGATCTCTGCGATCTTATCTCCGGCTCTAACCCTATCGCCCTCGCCCACCAACATGGCACTGTTGTGCATGTAAGCACTAAGGTGGCGTTCATTGTGACGGACGATAACAAGGTTACCTGCACCCTGGATACCGCTGCCGGCATAGACGACATCACCGTCTGCAGCAGCATACACGGCCTGACCTGTTTCTCCGGCGATATCGATTCCCCGGGCGGCACTGGCCTCAGAGAAAGTACTCAGGAGCCGTCCTTCAGCAGGCCATTGCCAGATGACACCGTCAACCTCCCGGGTATTCACACTGCCTGTGCGCCTCTCGTCAATTGCCGCCTGTGGACGACGACCGGTGTCTGGCGCCGCTTCTCCCGCCGGAGCAGCAGGGATCTGTGGCACGGCATCAATCGCAGAAGCAGATACACCCAATGCACTGACGCTCAGCCGCTGCCCGGGATAAATTGTGTAGGGAGTCGCCAGGTTATTAGCCAACGCCAGGCTTCGAACATCCATGTTATGGGCAAATGCGATGGAGTACAGCGTGTCCCCTTGCGCTACGACATGGGTTGCACCCGACTGGGCAGCGACTCCGGATACTGAAGAGACTGCTGATTGCGTAGAAATATTGCCCGCCGCTTGAGCAGGTCGCGTTGGGGCTGGCTGGTTGATCGCCGCTGTCTGATTGACAGGAGTCTGATTGACAGGTGCCGGTTCAGCTACCGATGGCCCGGCTGGTACCCGGGTGACTGACGACCTGCTAATCCCTGACCCGACGGTTACAGTCCCCACGACAGTAGAGGCTGCCCCGACCACAGCAGCAGAGTCAGATGAACTGCTGGTAGTTACGACCGGCGCCCTTGCTGGCGCAGGCACCGCACGGCCATCTACGATAATCAAGGGAGCTTCACGCTCAAGGCGACTGCTGCGATCATCCACCGGCGCCTGATAATCACTGGCACATGCGGCCAGCAACATCAACACGGGGGCTATAAAAACACGGGGATATGACAAACCAACTTCGCCAAATTTCTTCATTACACGCCTCATCAGTAAAACTTCTGGCAATCAGTACATCAGACCGCACAGACCATCCACTTGGTCAGTCATTTGTCCCGGGACAGCCGTGCCACGGTCGCAGCAAACGCCATAATCACAACAAAACCAACCGCTGCACACAACACAATCGCAGGTAGCTGGGCCGGGTTGCCAGTAACTTGCGTATAGACCCAAGGCATCATGCCTAACCCACCTCCGGGCTCGGTTGACAATCGCCAGGGCCACAACACCACTATTGACGCAGCCAGCATGCCTACCAGAAATGCATAGGTAGGCTGGCGATAATAAAAGAACATCCACGTCAATACATGTGCAAAGGACAACAGCCCAATCAAACAGCCCAGGGCAAACACCAGAACGATATCAAGCTGGAAACTGCGTAGGGCATCCAGTACGTATTGATAAACGCCCAGCAGTATCAAAATGAATGCGCCGGATATTCCCGGCAGAATCATCGCGCAGATCGCAATCGCACCGCATAAAAACAAATACAGCAATGAGGTGCTGCCGGCGGCCGGGTTTATGACGGCTGTCAGAACGGTCAAAACAAAGCCAAGCATAAATAGTATGGCCTTGATAACGCTAAAAGAGCCCATCTCGCGGTACAGCAGCAAACACGATGCCAATACCAGTCCCATAAAAAACGCCATCACCAGCATAAAGTGATTGTCCAGCAAATACAGAACCGTGTTGGCCATCAGCATCAGGCTGGTCAGAATACCCAGCACCAACGTTAACAAAAAACTACCGTCGATACTTCGCCAGAATGCTTTCAGGCCTTGCTGATACAAGATTTTCAGCGCCTTGGGATTGCAGCTTCGCAGCGCACTCAACAGTCGCTCATAGATACCACTGATCACCGCAATAGTGCCACCCGAAACACCGGGGACTGAATCAGCAACACCAATGGCCATGCCCTTCAAAAACAACACAACTCTATCGCCAAGCGTCATTAATACTGTACCTGGCCCACATACAGCGGGACAAAATTGACTGACTCCAGCACCCGACTGGAGAATTCGTTACCACTCCTCTCAATCAACAACAACTCTTGACCACCGCGCTCAGTACCGACCGGGAGTACAAGCCTGCCCCCGTCTGCAAGCTGATTCATCAACTCAGCTGGCACCTGTTGAGGCGCTGCAGCCGCGATAATAATATCGAAGGGGGCATTATCGGCCCAACCCAGGCTGCCATCATCATGCTTGAAGCGCACGTTTCGCACCCCCACCAGCGACAGATGTTTGCGGGCGCGCTCCAGCAATGGCTGAATTCGCTCAACTGTCCACACCCGCTCGGCAAACTGGGCAATCACCGCCGTTTGATAACCACAGCCAGTGCCTATCTCAAGCACCCTTGGCACCTTGCCCTGTTCCGGAAGACGCTGGCCTAACGCGGCCTCCGTCATACGCGCCACCACATAAGGCTGCGAGATGGTCTGATTAAAACCGATGGGCAGCGCGGTATCTTCATATGCACGCGTTGCCAGTGCTTCATCAAGAAATACATGCCTTGGCACGGTCCTCATCACATCCAGTACCGCCCAATTTTTGATCCCCCTATCCAGCAAAGACGCAATCATGCGTTCCCGTGTGCGTTGAGAGGTCATGCCTATACCGGCAAGATTGGGTGTGTTCACAGGCTTTGGTACTCAATCAGATCATGCAGAACCGCAGTCGCGTAAGTGCCGGCAGGCAGCACAAATGACAACTCCAGATCAGGCCCCAGCGGGGATTGGTTTTCTAAAAGCCGATAGTGTAATGCCTGTACCGGCAAACGCAAACTGCGCCGGGCAGCGTCAACCTGATGTTTCAAAAGACCGGTTGCCAGTAACGGAAAACTTGCGGCAACACGCGCTTCCAACGCCGCACAAACCCCGAAGCTTTGCAGCGTGCGCTGCGTTGCCTGGCCCCAGAGCGGACCGGTGGGATGAATATCCTGCCCGGCGATGCGCTGCAGAATCAGCTCATCCACTTGTTCCGGCAGAAAAACGCTGGCACTGCCATCAAGATTCATCACATCGCCATCAAGATACTGATTCCAGGTTGCATGGCTGACCCGTTCTGACAGGACAGCATTAAAAATTGCCGCTCGCGCCGCTGACAACAACAGACCACGCTCAACGGGATTCTGGGGGCGGTACTGTTTTAAAAACCAAGCCTGTGCTTTGTTGATATTGTCAAAACCAAACCGCTGTTCCCCAAAATAGTTGGGAACGCCCTGTTGCTGCACCCGCTGCAAACCCTGCTCAAGGGCTGACCATGCAGACCGGAAATCCATGGCATCGTCACGCACCTGCAGATTTCGCAACCGAATCACAAATGCATTGCTGTGGTGGCTTCCCCTGCGTAACTTGCGGCTGTTGCGCTCAACGCGCTCAATCTGCAGTTCAGCTGAGAGAGCTGAGGTAAAGTCAGGTGTTGCACGACCGGGTAACTGCAGACTCAGCCACTGCCGACAAACGCCGAGTCTGTCCTTGAGACCCGACCAACTGACGTCCCTGATCGAAACGCCGGCCGCACGCGCCAGACGCTGTGCAGCTTCGGCCGTGTTGATGCCAGTTTTACGGATAAATACCCAGACGTGTTCACCGTCCCCGGAGCAATCAAAGCCCAGTTGCTCGTCAACCAGAAAGTCCTGCGGCTGCGCCTTGAAGTGCGCGCGCAGTGACAGTGGATGAGTTCTGGAGAGAATCACCGGCTTAGTAACACCACAGCATGTGTCTCCAGCCCTTCCTTGCGCCCCACAAATCCCATGCCTTCGGTTGTGGATGCCTTAACATTCACGACGTCAACCTCAACCTCAAGTAAAGTCGCAATACGAGATCTCATCGCATTGATATATGGAGCCATTCTGGGGGACTGCGCCAGTATAGTCATATCCGCATTGACCACTGACCAACCCAGATTTTTCACCAACCCAAGCACTCTTTGCAGCAGTACTGCGCTGTCCGCATTCTTGTAAGCCTGATCAGTGTCTGGAAAGTGCCGGCCGATATCACCCAGCGCTACCGCACCCAACAAAGCATCGCACAGTGCATGTATCAAGGCATCACCATCGGAATGCGCTATCAATCCACGATCATGTGGCACTTCGATGCCGCCCAGCATCAGCGGGCGATTGTCCGAAGGTTCGGCAAATCGGTGAGCATCATAACCATGGCCAATACGTAGTTGCATACTGATGTCATGCTCCGTTAAATAAGGTTGAAGACTGCTGACGGTCGCGCAAGATCCATTCAGCTAGCTGCAAGTCTTCCGGGTAGGTAATTTTGATATTGTCCTTGTGACAAGGAATCAATTGAGGCTTGGCGCCGCAAAATTCCATCGCGGAAGACTCGTCGGTGACGCTTATCCCTTGATCCGCACAGCGCTCCAATGCCAACAACAGATCGTTGGCTCTGAACATCTGCGGCGTGCAGGCTGCCCATAACTGACTGCGATCTACCGTGGCTTGCACACTCAAATGCCCATCAGCACGTTTAAGAGTGTCTGACACCGGCACAGCCAACAAGCCTCCCGATGTTGACCCGGCACCTGTCTCACACGACTCTATGAGCGCCAACAGATCCTCGCGGCGCACACAAGGGCGCGCGGCATCGTGAATCAGCACCCATTCATTATTTGTTGCTTGATGGCTAAGGCGCTGCAATGCGGCGCGCACAGACTGCCAGCGTTCGGCGCCGCCCTCACAGATCTGCACGCGCTGCAGATCATCAGCAGATAACTGCTGACGGCTCTCAGGCCACCAGGTGTCCGCCTGATGCAAAGCAATAACCAATCGGCTGACCTGCGGCAATGCCAGGATGGCGCGCATCGAGTGCAGCAGCACAGTGCTGCCACTCAACGGTAGATATTGTTTGGGAATGCTGGATTGCATACGACTGCCAATACCGGCGGCCGGAATGATCGCATAGACCACTATTCAATCACTCTATAGAAAATTTCATCCTCACGGGTCATACCCAGATCGGAGCGTGCCCGCTCTTCAATAGCGTCCAGCCCAGTTTTCAGATCCAGCACTTCGTTTTCAAGCATCTGGTTTCGAAGACGCAGCGCCTCATTTTCAGACTGCTGTGCCGCCAGCTGGTCTTCCAACTGGCGCAACTCTGACACGCCACCCTCACCTGCCCAGAGTCGCCACTGCAGAATCAACAGCACAATCACCAGTCCAGCCAGCAGTGCTTTCATCTTGTTTGTGTCGCCTCGTCGCAAAGGGTCAGGGAAAGTCCGTTGTCCGTATGTCAGTTATCTGAGTACATGGCTGAATTCCGCCAGCCCGCGATAAACAGCTTTGCTGCCCAATTCCTGTTCAATTCGCAGCAACCGGTTATATTTGGCAACGCGGTCAGAACGGCACAAGGATCCGGTTTTGATCTGACCTGCACCCGTGGCCACCGCCAGATCAGCAATGGTGGTGTCTTCGGTTTCGCCTGAGCGATGCGATATCACTGCGGTAAAGCCAGCTTTGCGGGCCATACGAATCGCCGCCAGTGTCTCGGTCAGAGAACCAATCTGGTTAAATTTGATCAGAATGGAGTTGGCGATGTCCTGCTCAATGCCACGGGCCAGAATTTCAGTATTGGTGACAAACAGATCATCGCCCACCAGTTGCACGGTGTTGCCTATTTTGCGGGTCAGCAGCGCCCAACCATCCCAGTCGCTTTCATCCATACCGTCTTCAATCGACAGAATATTGAAGTCTTTGGCAAGTTTTGCCAGGTAATCCGTGAACTGCGCAGAGCTATACACTGCGTTCTCACCCTTGAGGTGGTACTGACCGTCGCGGTAGAACTCCGACGATGCGCAGTCCAATGCCAGGCGTATATCCGTGCCCATCTTCAGGCCGGTCTTGCCCACCGCCGTCAGAATTGCATCCAGCGCTGCGGCATTGGAAGGCAGATTGGGTGCGAATCCGCCTTCATCACCCACCGACGTGCTCAGGCCTTGTGCCTTCAGTACAGACTTCAGACTGTGGAAAATCTCGGCGCCGTAGCGCAGCGCTTCGGCAAAATTCGGCGCGCCCACCGGCTGCACCATAAATTCCTGTATATCGACGTTATTGTCAGCGTGCTCACCACCATTGATGATATTCATCATCGGCACCGGCAGGCTCATCAGGTCAGTGCTGCCATTGAGCTTGGCAATCCACGCATACAGCGGCATGTGATTGGCTTGAGCTGCAGCTTTGGCAGCGGCCAGGGACACCGCAAGAATGGCATTGGCACCCAAATTGGCTTTGTTGTGAGTACCGTCCAGATCAATCATGCACTTGTCCAAAGCCGCCTGATCTGCGGCATCGTGGCCAAGCAAGGCTGTGCGGATTTGGGAGTTGATATTGCCAACCGCTTTGAGAACACCCTTGCCCAGATAACGGGACGGATCCTTGTCGCGCAGTTCCAGCGCTTCGCGCGAACCGGTCGAGGCACCGGACGGCGCGCAGGCGCTGCCAACCATGCCGTTATCTAACAACACGTCAGCTTCAACAGTGGGGTTGCCACGTGAATCAAGCACTTCACGGGCACGGATGTCTTTGATAATTGCCATAATCACTTCCTGTCAGTTTTTAACGGGTATCAATGTCGGGGAATTGTTTGACCAAGTCATCGATTGCTTTCATTTGCAGCAGAAACTCTTCCAGCTTCGCCAGCGGCAAAGCACACGGGCCATCACACAATGCCTTTTCCGGGTCAGGATGCGCCTCCAGAAACAAGGCGGCCAAGCCTTGACTCATGCCGGCGCGCGCCAGTTGTGTGACATCAGCCCGACGCCCATCAGCGCTGGCTGACAAACCACCGGGTTTTTGCAGCGAATGGGTGACATCAAACATCACCGGGTAACGGAACTGTTTCATCACCGAAAACCCCAGCATATCTACAACCAGATTGTTGTACCCAAAACTCGAGCCACGCTCGCACAACATCAGCCGATTGTTGCCGGCTTCCTCAAATTTGCGCAGGATATGTTGCATTTCCTGCGGTGCCAGAAACTGCGCCTTTTTGATATTGATAAACGCCTTGGTCTGCGCCATGGCGGCGACCAGATCGGTTTGCCGGGACAGAAACGCCGGCAACTGAATGATGTCGGCTACTTCGGCGACCGGAGCCGCCTGCCAGGGTTCGTGCACATCGGTCAACACCGGAACTTTAAAGCGGTCTTTAATGTCCTGCAGAATCTTTAATCCTGCCTCCAGCCCCGGACCACGATAGGAATGAATCGAGGAGCGGTTAGCCTTGTCGAACGACGCCTTGAACACGTAAGGAATACCCAGCCTGCCACACACGTCCACGTAATGCGCTGCAAGCTCATGCGCAAGATCGGCAGACTCCAGCACATTCATGCCACCTATCAGCACAAAAGGCAGATCATTGCCAAAACGCACCTGCTCAGACAGTTGCAGATGAAACGGTGTCATGGCAGCAGCCTGACTCACGATTGCGCTCCTGTAGACGCCGATGTCACCGCGCTGCCAGCAAGCGCCTGGTGTGCTAGTGCTGCTTTGACAAAGCCGGTGAATAAAGGATGCCCATCGCGCGGTGTGGAGGTGAACTCCGGGTGGAACTGGCAAGCGACAAACCATGGATGATCCGGCACTTCGATCATTTCCACCAGTTCACCATCCATCGATCGGCCGGTAATCTTTAAACCTGCCGCCTGCAATTGCGCCAGGTAGTTATTGTTGACTTCGTAGCGGTGACGGTGACGCTCAACAATCACTGGCTGCCCGTAACACGACTGCGCAATTGATCCGGGTTCAAGTCGACACTCCTGTGCGCCCAGGCGCATGGTGCCCCCCAGATCCGAATGTTCATCACGCACTTCAACCGCGCCCTCTGCTGTGACCCATTCACTGATCAGTGCAACCACCGGGTCTTTGCATTCGGGTTTGAATTCGGTACTGTGCGCGTCAGTCAGACCCGCCAGATTGCGGGCAAACTCAATCACCGCAACCTGCATACCCAGACAAATCCCCAGATAGGGGATCTTGTGTTCACGGGCATACTGCACCGTCAGAATTTTACCTTCCACCCCACGCATGCCAAATCCACCCGGCACCAGAATGGCATGAACACCCTCCAGTAAATGCGTACCGTGCACCTTAATGTCACTGGAATCGATGTATTTGACGTTAACGCGGGTGCGGGTCTCGATACCGGCATGACTGACCGCCTCGATCAGCGATTTATAGGCATCCAGCAGTTCCATGTATTTGCCAACAATGGCAATGGTAACTTCCTGATCAGGATTCAACTTGGCGTCTACCACGCGCTGCCACTCACTCAGATCCGCAGGCGGGCAGTCGAGACCGAATTTGCGGACGACAAACTCATCAAGTTCGGCTGCACGCAGCAGCGAGGGGATGCGGTAAATGGTGTTGGTATCCGGCAGCGACACAACAGCAGGTAAATCAACGTTGGTAAACAACGCAATCTTGCGGCGGGCTGAGTCAGAAATTTCCTGTTCAGAGCGGCAAATCAAAATGTCCGGCTGAATACCAATCGAGCGCAGTTCTTTTACTGAATGCTGAGTGGGCTTGGTTTTGGTTTCACCGGCAGTTGCAATGTAAGGCACCAGTGTCAGATGCATAAACAGCGCGTAGGACGAGCCCAGCTCAACACGCATCTGGCGCACCGCTTCCAGAAATGGTTGAGACTCGATATCGCCCACCGTGCCGCCAATCTCCACCAGCGCCACATCAGCACCGGCCGCGCCCAGCACAACACGACGTTTGATTTCGTCGGTGATATGCGGAATCACCTGAATAGTCGCGCCCAGATAGTCGCCACGACGTTCACGACGAATCACTTCTTCGTACACACGACCTGTCGTGAAGTTATTAGCGGCTTTCATGGTGGTGCGGATGAAGCGCTCGTAGTGCCCGAGATCGAGATCGGTCTCAGCGCCATCCTCGGTGACAAATACCTCACCGTGCTGGAATGGACTCATGGTACCGGGATCAACGTTGATATACGGGTCGAGTTTGAGCATGGTGACTTTGAGGCCACGCGCTTCGAGAATTGCACCCAGCGATGCCGAGGTAATGCCTTTGCCGAGTGAAGAAACAACCCCACCGGTAATGAAAATATATCGCGTCATTAACGCCCCATCCTGAGTCACTGATGGGTCGCCAGATTACCAGAAGCCCCACGCATGAACAAATTAAATATCCGGATATCATGTTCCGGGCTGTATATTGATTGAGTGCAAATACTCAAAACCTGTCAGCAGTACGCTCAGTGTTCCGGCGCTTCGACCACGGGCATCTGCCAGTTTACTGCCCAGCCATTACTGCTTTTATCTGCTTGAAATCCTTCACAAACTCCCACGCCAGCGATCCATGCCAACTGGTTATCGATGTAAATCAGCGGTGTTCGCGCACGTATCCAAGGCGGCACATCCGATTCCTGCAATATTTTTTTGAGCGCCCGGCGCGGTCTGCCCGCCAACGCAACTTCCAGTCCTTCGCTACCGCGGTAGCGCACCCGACACTCTCCCGTCGGGAATATCATGCCGTGCTCTTTGACATGCAGCAGGCGCAAACTGCCGTTGTTGCCCGGCAATACCATCACCGGCAGGCGAGCGTCTGGCGTTTGCTGCCACCAATAGCCATCAATCGGGGGGGGCGGCAGTGGTTCTGCCGGCCACATCAGATACAGATAATCACGAAATCTGCGGATCTCCCGGCCTTGCCAGAGCAGTAACGGCTCAGCGTCTTCAGCGGCCAGCAGCACCTCATCAATCAATGTCTGTAAACACTGCCAGTCTGGCCACACTCTGCCCGCCTGTTCGGGACAACTCGCGCTGTGCAGCCAGTGCCTGAGCACCAGACGCTGCATCGCAGAGGATGCAGCCAATAACGCCGTCACCTGCAGTGAATTCTCCTCGGCATCATAATGCTCGTGCAGATACTGCTGAGCCAGCAGCGACAACAACTCGTCGTTATCGGCCTGCAGCTGCGCCGTGCGCACCAGAGCATCGCGCGCCGCGGGCCAATGTGTAGCCATCAGCGGCAGCAGTTCGTGGCGCACAAAGTTGCGACTGAGCCGGGTATCGGCGTTGCTCTCGTCCTCTACCCAGGGCTGAGACCTTTGCCGGGCATAACTCTCCAGCTCTGCCCGGCTGTAATGCAACAAAGGACGCCACAACTGCCCACGCCCTAACGGCCGGCCTTGCGGTATACCGGCAAGCCCCCGCGCACCACTGCCACGCAGCAGATTCAACAATACTGTCTCTGCCTGATCATCTTTGTGGTGTGCCATCAACAACACCTCATCAGATCCCAGTTCACGTTCGAATACCTGATAACGTGAATGGCGGGCGGCCTCCTCCAGACTTTCGCCTGCCGCACTTAGACCCTGCAAACGGACACCCACTTTTGCGCTGAAAAATGCGACATCAGCCAGCGCACACTGCTGTTTACAAAAGGCCAACCAGTGATCTGCATTCGCGCTGAGACCGTGATGAACATGGATGGCACGCAGTCCACCCGGAAACATGGCAATCCATTGGCTCTTGGAATTGATGCAACTATCCAGCAGCACCATGGAATCCAGCCCCCCGCTCAGGGCGATGACCAGTGCGCGGATTTCAGGGGCTTGTTGATGAAGTTTTTTTAAAGAAATAAGCAAGGCAGGGACCGGGCCCGGCAGCGGCTTGTCTGACATCCTTTATACCTCTGTGACTAACTGTGCGCTAATCAGCGGCTGATGCCGTAACTCATCAGGCGCCGGTACCGGCGCTCGACCAGACTATCGATGTCCATGTTCTGTAATCGCTCCACCTGATCAACCAATGCCGATTTGATGTTGGCGGCCACCATTTTGACATCGCGGTGTGCCCCGCCCAGAGGTTCCGGTATCGTGGTATCGACAATGCCCAGCTCTTCCAGGCGTTTTGAGGTTACCCCCATGGCTTCTGCCGCATCTGCGGCATGTTCGGATGACTTCCAGAGAATGGTTGCGCAGCCCTCTGGCGTGATCACTGTGTAGGTTGAATACTGCAACATGTTCAGGTGATCAGCGATTCCAATGGCAATGGCGCCACCGGAGTTGGCCTCGCCGGTTACTGTGGCAATCAGCGGCGTACGCACGCGCGACATCATCGCCATGTTTTCAGCGATAGCCTCGTTGATACCGCGCTCTTCAGCGTCGATTCCCGGGTAAGCACCCGGGGTATCAATAAAACTCAGCACTGGCAACTGAAAACGCTCGGCCATTTCAATCAAGCGGCGAGCTTTGCGGTAACCTTCGGGACGTGGCATACCAAAATTATGGCGGACTTTTTCTTTGGTACCCCGACCTTTCTGGTGACCAATGACCATAACCGGCTTGCCTTCCAGACGGGCGATTCCGCCGATCAGCGCCATATCGTCAGCAAACAGCCGATCACCGTGCAGTTCATCAAAGTCGGTAAAAATATGCTGGATATAATCCAGTGTATAGGGGCGCAGTGGATGACGCGCCACCTGGGAAATCTGCCAGGAGGACAGATTGCCGTAAATTTTTTCAGTGAGCTTTTTGCTCTTTTCCTGCAGTTTCAGTATCTCTTCACCGATGTTCAACTCGTTGTCATCGCTGACCAGACGCAACTCGTTAATCTTTACTTCCAGGTCCGCAATCGGTTGCTCAAAATCGAGATAATTGGGATTCATAATATTGTGGTATGCCTGTTTCGATCCGAAGAGGCCGCAATCATAACAAAGAACATCGCTCAGCGGTAAGCGATGCTGACCGCCTGTTGACCAAAAAGCTGCTGCAGATCGTGAATCAGGCGCTGGTCCGGCTTTACCTGCCATTGTTCGCCAAGGGTTATCCAGCCACTGATGTCCGGCCGGCGATAACAGATCCGCACCGGGCAGGCAATCGGTTCGGGTGCCGGCGCATCGTCGGCAACGGGCGTTACAGCCGCTTGAACGCTGGCAGGATCAACCCGGTACGGCGTTAATACCCGCGCCAGATGCTGGCTGAAATCACGGCCCAAGGCCACCGACCTCAGGTCCAGTTGTACCGCGCTTGCATAGCGCAGCCGCGCCTGCGTCAGGGTCATCACCTCACGAGCCCGCCCCTTCAAAGTCCCGCTGAAGTCATCCAGGGATACCTGGCAATCGACCACCAGAATGGCGTCTTTTTGTAGCAACTCGCGAAACCGGTCGTACTCCTTGGCAAACAGAGAGACTTCAAGACGCGCACTGCGGTCATCCAGGGTGATAAAAGCAATATTGTCTCCACGTTTGCTGCGCATGGTGCGGGTAGCCACCAGCAAGCCGGCCAATAGCTGGCTTTCACGGTCGGCCTTCAGATTGGCCAGACGGTCACGAGTCAGGCGCCGCAGCTCTGGCAGGAATTCATCGATAGGGTGACCACTCAGGTAAAGACCCAAGGTTTCTTTTTCTTCGCGCAGACGTTGCTGCTGACTCCAGGGTTTGATTGTCTGATTGCCAGGCCCATCCTGCAGACCCGCTACCGCAACCGTCTCCGGCACCGGCGCTATGTCTCCGAACAAGTCCTGCACGCCGGCTTCCTGATTGCGACTGCTTTGTTCGGCGGCCTGCACGGTATCCGCCAGTGATGACATCAACCACGCGCGCGTGGTGTCGGTATCTGACTGATACAGATTGTCCAGCGCGCCGGCTTTAATCAGCGCTTCCAGTGCCCGTTTGTTGACCGTTCGCAGTTCAACACGACGGCAAAAATCCAATAACGAGGTAAAAGCACCGCCACTGTCACGCGCTTTGATGATGGCATTGATCGGCCCTTCACCCAGCCCTTTGATAGCACCGAGCCCATACACAATTTCGCCTTTGCCATTGACGGTAAAGTTAAATGCCCCGACATTGACGTCCGGCACAATCAACGGCAGCTTCATCTCTCGGCACTCTTCTACCAGCGTAACCACCTTGTCGGTATTTTGCATATCAGCCGACAACACAGCCGCCATAAAGTACGCCGGATAATGCTTTTTTAACCACGCGGTCTGATATGACACCAGCGCATAAGCTGCTGAGTGCGACTTGTTAAAGCCATACCCTGCAAATTTTTCCATGAGATCAAAAATCGAGCCCGATAATTCCTCGCTAAGTCCACGCCCTGAAGCACCTTCCACAAAAAAACCGCGCTGTTTGGCCATCTCCTCTGCGTTCTTTTTGCCCATGGCCCGGCGCAGCATATCCGCACCACCCAGACTGTAGCTGGCCAGTACCTGAGCAATCTGCATCACCTGCTCCTGGTACAGAATGACACCGTAGGTGTTTCCCAACACCGGCGCCAGATCAGGGTGCGGGTAACTGATCTCAGCACGACCATGTTTACGGTTGATAAAGTCATCCACCATACCGGACTGCAGTGGCCCCGGCCTGAACAGTGCCACCAGTGCCACAATGTCTTCGAAACAGCTCGGCAACAAACGCCGGATCAGATCTTTCATGCCCCGCGATTCCAACTGGAACACGGCGGTGGTTTCGCCACGCTGCAGCAGCTCGTATACGCGCACATCGTCCAGCGGAATCATAGTGATATCCAGTGGCTTGTCGCGATGCGCGAGCTCCTGACGATTGATCATCTTCACCGCCCAGTCGATGATGGTCAGAGTTCTCAGCCCAAGGAAGTCAAACTTCACCAGGCCCGCGGTTTCCACATCATTCTTGTCAAACTGGGTGACCAGACCCTCACCGTTTTCATCACAATACAGCGGCGAAAAATCTGTCAAACGTGTTGGCGCAATCACCACACCACCGGCATGTTTGCCCACGTTGCGGGTAATGCCCTCCAGTTTCAGCGCCATCTCCATGATTTCCTGCGCATCTTCGTCGGTGTCGATAAACTCCTTGAGCGCGGGTTCATCTTCCATGGCCTTTTCAAGGGTGATTCCGACTTCAAACGGAATCAACTTGGAGAGTTTGTCAGCCAGCCCGTAGGATTTGCCTTGCACGCGCGCCACATCGCGCACGACCGCCTTTGCGGCCATGGTGCCAAACGTGATGATCTGAGACACGGCTTCCTTGCCGTACAATTCCGCCACATGCTGTATCACCCGATCACGGCCTTCCATACAGAAGTCCACGTCAAAGTCGGGCATCGACACCCGCTCGGGATTCAGGAAACGCTCAAACAGCAGGTCATATCGAAGTGGATCCAGATCGGTAATGCCCAATGAGTAGGCGACAATCGACCCCGCACCGGATCCGCGGCCCGGTCCCACAGGAATGTCATTGTTTCTGGCCCACTGAATAAACTCCATAACAATCAGGAAGTAACCCGGAAATCCCATCTGGATAATCACATTCAGCTCAAAATCCAGCCGCTCAAAATATGGCTGACAGAATTCTTTAAACTCAGGCACCCGACTGGCGTCGATGATGCCGGGCAAGCCGTGGCTTTCGCTGATGATTCGGGGCAGTCGTCGCTGAAGTCCCTGCAGACTGACCTCACGAAAGAACTCGTCCATGGTCATACCGGCAGGCACCGGGTAATTGGGCAGATACGGCTTGCCCAGTTCCAGGGGCAGTGAACAGCGCATGGCAATGTGCACAGTATTGTCGATGGCTTCCGGAATATCCTCAAACAGCGCAATCATCTCGCTGGCAGAGCGCAGGTACTGCTGATCAGTGTAATGCCGTGGCCGGCGCGGATCGTCGAGGGTGCGACGCTCATGGATACACACCCTTACCTCATGGGCTTCAAAGTCCTTAGTGGCGATAAAGCGCACATCATTAACCGCCACCAACGGACAGTCGGTATCAGCGGATAACAACACTGCTGCCTGAATATAGGCCTCCTCGCCAGGTCGGCCGATGCGCGACACTGACAGGTAAAAACTGTGCGGGAACAGATTCATCCACCAGGCCAGAGCCTTCAACGCTGCCGGGCGGTCTCCGTCAACAAGTGCGCGGCCGACATCACCGTTAATACCACCAGACAACACAATCAAACCATCAGCATGTTGCTGAAGCCATTGCCGGCGCAGCGTGGGCTCACCATGACCGACTTTATCGGTATATGACATGGAGATCAGGCGTGTCAGATTCCGATAACCCTCAAGGTTCATGACCAGCAAGGTAATGGCATGGGGACGATCCGGACGTTCGGGGTTTTCGATTAATACATCACAGCCACAAATGGGTTTGATGCCCTTGCCCAGCGCCTCAGAGTAAAACTTGATCATCGCAAACAGGTTAGCATGATCGGTGACGGCAACCGCCGGCATGTCCAGCGTGAGGACCGTTTTAATCAGCTCTTCCACACGCACCAGTCCGTCCACAATCGAAAACTCAGTGTGTACGTTCAAGTGGACAAATTGTGCGGACGAGACGGTCATGCAAATTTCCTGAAAAAGTTCACTTCAATCGGAGTCAAACCCATCTCAGTGATGAGCCAGACATTTTGCGACAGGCGCATAACTGCGCCGATGTTCGGCGCAGGGTCCATACTGCTCCAGCGCCGCCAGATGCACCGGGGTCGGATAACCTTTGTGGCGGTCAAATCCGTACACCGGAAACTCAGCATGTAAACGCAGCATGTCGCGGTCACGCGCCACCTTGGCCAGTACTGAGGCTGCGGCGATGCAATCCAGACGGCTGTCGCCCTTGACCAGTGCAGCACCGGGTCTGTTCCAGGGCGGACAATGCGTGCCATCGACATACACAAAATCAGCGTCTACACCCAGCGCGTCGACGGCCCGATGCATCGCCAGCAACGAAGCCCTGAAGATATTGATCTGGTCTATTTCTGCCGCACTAACCTGTGTGATCGCCCAGGCCAGCGCCTGCTGCTGAATCAGATCGTACAACAGAGCCCGGCGTACAGCACTGAGTTTTTTGGAGTCGGTCAATCCGGGCAAATCATAACGCGCAGGCAGTATAACTGCTGCTGCAAACACCGCACCGGCGAGCGGACCACGTCCGGCTTCGTCGGTGCCGGCGACCCGCTGATGAGTATGCTGCGGCCAGTCCGATACGTTTTTGGACAGCGCAGCAAACAGCAAGCGTTCAGCGCGGGCGGGCTTGGCAGTCACCGGTGTACACCACGATCAGCACTGGCTGCGGGACCCGGGTTATTGATCAAGGCACTGACGGCGGCAGCTGCCTGCTGATCAGCATTCAGTCGGATGCTGCGATGGATGCGGGTAAAATCGTCAAGCAATGCGTGGCGTCTCACCGGATCTGCAAGCCAGCCCAACAACTCAGTCGACAGGGCTGGGGCGCTGACCGCATGTTGCAGATACTCAGGCACCAGACGTCGGCCCGCCAACAGATTAGGCAGGGCAATGTTGGGGATCTTGACCAGCCGCGACGCCAGCCACCAGGTCATGGTAGAAAGCTTGTAACACACGATCATCGGGCGTTTCAGCAACATAGCTTCCAGCGTCGCTGTCCCTGATGCAAGAAGCACCATGTCTGCTGCCCGCATGGCCTCAAAGGACTGGCCATCAAGCACACTGAAGTGCTGGTGCAAGGACTGAGTGGTAAGCGCATTGCCTGATGCGATGGACAAGGTGTGCTGCAGAAGCTGATTCACTTGCGCCAGGCGTGTTTTATTGGCACAGGGGATCACAAAGTGCAGATCCGGGCGACCCTGCAAACAGATTAACGCGGTCTGCAAAAAAACTGGCGCCAAGCGCGCAACTTCGTCGTGACGGCTGCCGGGCATCAGACACACAAGCTGTTGCGCCCCTGAAGGATTCAGACCCAATACCTGCTGCGCCTGCAGCCGGGCCTGATGTTGAAGCTCATCCGGATCAACCCGATCAGCCATGGGATGACCCACACAGTGCACCGCAATTCCATGCTGCTGGTAGATATCGGTTTCAAACGGAAACAAGGTGAGCATCAGATCAATGGCTTTGGCAATTTTGAAAATGCGCTTCTGACCCCAAGCCCATACGCTGGGGCTGACGTAGTGAACAGTCTTGATGCCGAGATCATGCAGCGATTGAGCAAGCCGCAGATTAAAACCCGGTGAATCGATACCGATGAAGACTGCTGGTTTTTCATTGGTAAAGCGTTTGATCAGGTCAGCCTTGAGCCGCAGTAACTCCGGAAGACGCCCAAGAGGTTCAATAAATCCCATCACCGACAAACGTTCCATCGGCGTGATGCTGTCGAACCCACACGCCAACATTGCCGGCCCGCCAACACCCACAAACCGGGCCTCGGGATAACGCTGACGCAACGCTCGGATCAGACCGGCACCGAGTATGTCACCGGAAGGTTCCCCTGCCACCATGGCTATCAGCATAAATCCGGCACCTGTCTTTTTTATGTTGTGGCTATTCGGTGGCAGCAAGGCACCTGCCTTAGCGATGAATGCCTTTTACTGACCCGGAAATCGAGTTCAGCAATACTGTCAAGGCAGACAGTTGCGCCGCATTGTGATCAGCCAGTTGCGCAATCTGCTGTTGGGCCTCCTGCAGGCTTAGCCCACGTTTGTAAATGATCTTGAACGCTTCACGGATCAGTTTGACAGTCACTTCATCAAAGCCGCGCCGCTCGAGACCAACCGTATTAACAGTGCGTACTGCTGGCGGACTGCCACTGACAATCACATACGCAGGCACATCATGGGAAACATGTGTCATGCCCCCGACCATGGCGTGCGCGCCTATCCGCAGGAATTGATTCACGCCGGCATAACCACCCAGAATCGCCCAATCATCCACCAACACATGACCTGACAATCCGGCATTGTTGGCAAACACGGTATTGTTGCCAACCATGCAGTCATGCGCGATATGCACATAGGCCATCAGCAGATTACCGTTGCCGATACGGGTCAATCCCCCGCCGGCGCCAGTGCCGCGGTGCAGTGTCGCCCCCTCCCGGATGATATTGTTATCACCGATCTCCAACCAGGTATCTTCACCGGCGAATTTTTTGTCAGCCGGATCCTCTCCGACAGAAGCAAACTGATAAATGCTGTTGCCTTTGCCAATACGAGTATTGGCTTTGATCACCACATGCGAGCCAATGTCACTGCCCTCGCCAATGGTGACGTTAGGACCAATGATGCTCCATGGCCCTATGCGGACGCCCTCTGCGACACTGGCCGAGGGGTGTACGATTGCCAGCGCATCAATCACTTTTCCTTCTTCCTCTCTGCGCATATTATGATCGCTTCGCCCACCAACTCGTTATCAACGGAGGCGCGACACTGGAATTTGTAGATACCACGTTTGCTGGCGAGAATAGTCGCCTCCAACGTGAGCCGGTCCCCTGGCAATACCGGGCGCTTAAGACGAACTTCATCAGCACCTACAAAATAGTACAGATAACCGTCTTTGGGTTTCTTCTCTTGACTCTTGAATCCAAGCACACCCGCCGCCTGCGCCAGAGCTTCGATGATCAAAACGCCCGGCATAATCGGAAAATCTGGAAAATGGCCTTCAAAAAATGGCTCGTTCACGCTGACATTTTTGTAGGCAACAATCGATTTGCCCAGCTCTATGCTGACCACCCGGTCAACCAGCAAAAAAGGATAACGCTGTGGCAGATATTCCTTTATTTCTTCAATGTTCATCATAATCGTGTCCTGACGGCGGCAACCCGGTTTGGTCCAGTTGCCTTTTTATGTTCCTGACAGTTCGGGACAACTCAGACAGTTTGCCGAGCGTCACCACGTTTCGTTTCCAGAGGCTGGATTCCTGCAACAAAGTGCCGGAGGAATACATTCCGGGACTGGTAATCGATTGCGTCACCATTGACATCGCACTGACCGTCACACGATCCGTGATACTCAGATGTCCGGTGATGCCTACGCCACCACCGATCACACAATAACGACCTATCCGCGTACTGCCTGCCAACGCCGTGCAGCCACAGATCACCGTGTGATCCCCCACCATACAGTTATGGCCTATTTGCACCTGGTTATCAATTTTGACGCCGTCTCCGATTACGGTGTCATCCAGCGCCCCCCTGTCGATACACGTGCTTGCGCCGATCTCTACATCCGAGCCAAGTCGCACCGAACCCAGTTGCGCAATCTTGACCGAGCGCTGACCGTCAAAGGCAAACCCGAAGCCATCAGCTCCCAGCACCGCACCCGCATGCACCATAACGCGATCTCCCATCACCACATCGTGATACACGGTGACATTAGCGTAAATCACACAATCAATACCAAGACTGACGCCACTGCCAATGTAACTTCCGGCGCCGATATAACAACCTGCTCCAATGCGGGCACCGGCTTCGATGACTGCGTGCGGCTCAACACTCACATCGGCGCCAATAACAGCATCAGCACTCACAACTGCGGAAGGATGGATGCCTGATTGCAGCGCAGCTCGCGGGCGCTGCCGCGCAATTGCTGCGGCAAACAGCTGCGAGGCCTTTGCATAGGTGACATAGGGTGACGCTGATAACAGGCAGGGAAGCTGTGTTGCGCCAGCCATCTCCGGATGAACAATCACAGCACTGGCCTGACAAGCCGACAATTGCTGGCTGTAGCGAGGATTACTGAGAAAACTCAATTTTCCCTGGCGGGCATTTTCGAGTGTCGCCAGCCCGTCAATGACCAATTGATCTGCGGGGATTTCATGGTGCAAACCAATACCTGCGCGAACAGGCACGTCCAGTTGCGCAGACAATTCTGCCAGCGTGAACGACACCTTCATCGCTGATTACCCGACATTTGAGAGGGCGGTTACCGGGCGCCGGGTATCAGCGCGCCAGCTCGTTCAATTTAGCGGTGACAAGTGCTGTGATGTCGTAGCTGTTGTTAAAAAACGCCACTGCCTCGGCATTAAGTACCAGATCGTAACTGCCTTCCTGAACAACAGTTTCAATTGCCTGACCCAAAGGTTCGCGCATGGTTTCGACAAACTGCTGTTGACGCTCTTGCCAAGCGGTTTGCAGACGCTCACTGATCAATTGCATCTGAACCTGCTTTTCCTGCGCTTCAGAGTTTAGTGCACGAAGTTCTGACTCGCTCATGATGGACTCATCGCGCTGGGCTCGTTCAATCAGCGCACGAAGTTCAGTATTGAGCTGCTCAAGACGGCCTTCATCAGCTGCAAACTCACTGCGGGTGCCGGTCTCCAGCGCTCGCGCTGCGTCGGTGTTAAACAACGCCTGTTCAAGATTGATGATACCTATGACAGGGGCAGTCTGGGCAACAGCAGAATTCGCCGCTATGAACAGAGCTGCAACCAGTATCATTATTTTTTTCATGTTAATCACCTTGGTCATATATGTTTCAGTTTGATGCAAAATTTGCTGGTTTGCGACAGCGCGGGATTATAACACTGAGTTTCATCCCCGCTGCGCGTTTTTTACCGGATCAGAATCCGGCGCCAATGGTAAAGTCAAAAGACTTGGTCTGGTCATTAGGGTTTTTGGTAAACGGTTTGGCCAGATAAAACGTAAGAGGCCCGAACGGTGATAAATAGGTCACACCCACACCTACCGAGTAGCGCAGATCACCCGTGTCAAACTGACCACAGGTATTTAAGGCCGTCTGCCTGACTGAGCAATTGTTAGAGAACACACTGCCCACATCAAAAAACAGGCTGGAGCGTACACGACCACGATCTTCAACCATCGGCAGTGGGAACAACAATTCAATCGACGCCGTGGTCAGAATATTGCCACCAAAACTGTTTCGATCACCATAAATGTCGTAAGGCTGTGCGGCCAATTGCAGCTGCTGGTTGCCCTTGGCATCGAGTACCGGCTGACCATCGGCACCAATCACCGGTACTGACAGATATCCGAGCGAGCCATCATAACCTTCCGCAAAACCACCGGCCGTGACCTTGACGTTGCCATTTTCATCTTTGATCAATCCGGCAAGATTGGTCTGATACGTTAATGGCGGGGTACTGCGCGGGCCAAGACTGTTCTCTTCGAAGCCGCGCACCACACCGTTATAGGCCAGGCCACCGGCAAAATAGTTCTGAAAGAACGGCAGTTCTCCGGTATCACCATAGCCGTCGCCGTAACCAAGATTGGTACGCACGTGAAACACCCAGTCTTCACCAAACAAGGGGCGGTAATACTGGGTGTTGTAACTGGCGCGGTAATACTCAAGGTCGCTGCCTGGCACGGTCACTTCAAACGACAGTTGCTGGAATGAACCTGCAGTCGGCAATTGGCCACGGTTCAAGGTGGTGCGCACCCAATTGGTGGTAAAGGTCAGGTTGTCGAATACTCGGCCATTACGGTCAATAAAACCAGGATCAGGGTTGCGATTGAGATACTCAAGCGGCAATTCACTGACCAGACCCGTGACAGCATCCCTGACCGGGCCATCCCATGGGTTGAGATTGGCCGGCGAAATGACGTAGCGATCGACTCCGGGCGTCAGCACGGGCGTGGCTTCGATTTCCTGAACCGACAATCCACCCGAACTGAGTTCAGTGTGTGAATAGCCAATGTTGTAGCCAATCTGCTGGATCTCGCTGATTGGGTAACTGAAATTCAGCGTGGCGCCATACGAGGTCGTGGAAAAACTGGCGATGTTAAACGGTGAGTCCTGCTTCTGCGCAAACACGCTGAAGCCGCGGCTTACGCCATCGGGGGTGAAATACGGATCCATGTAAGAGAAGTTGGCGCTGCTGCTAAAGTAGCTGCGGTTAAGGCCCACAGCAACCGTGCGTCCTGTACCCAGAAAGTTCTCAGCCTGCAGGTCTGTTGCCACAAACCAGTTACCACCACCCCCAGAGCCGATGCTGAATGACACACTGCCGAAACTTTGTTCTTCTACCTCAAACTCCACGTCCACCTGATCTGAGGTGCCGGGCACTTCAACGGTATCAACTTCAACCGTGGAGAAATAACCCAGTCTCTCCAGACGAACCTTGGATAATTCAATCTGCTGACTGGACGCGGGTGCGCTTTCCAGCTGGCGCATTTCGCGGCGTAACACGTCATCCGCTGTGGTGACGTTGCCACTGTAGTTGATGCGGTTTACATAGGTGCGCGCACCGGGCTCAACGTAAAAAATCACTTCAACCGTGTTGTCTTCATCATTGATGTTGGGGACACCTTCCACTTCTGCAAACGCGTAACCCAGGTTACCCAGAATCTGTGTCATGTACTCTTCGCTGGCGGTAATCAATGCCTGCGAGAAGGTCTGACCGGGGCCAACAAGGGTATAAGCGCGCAGTAAGGGTTCAGCATTAACAAGATCACCGACCAGATCCACTTTGCTGATCTGATACTGCTGGCCTTCGCTGACATTGATGGTGATGTAAATCTGTTCGTTATCCGGCGTAATCGATACCGGGGTATTGTCGACACTAAAGCGCGCAAAACCGCGGTCCAGGTACCAGGAATTCAGCCGCTCAATATCACCCTCCAGCTGCTCGCGCGAATACCGGTCACGGCGGCTCAGCGGCAGATACCAGGGACGAACACCCAGATCAAAAATACTGGTCAGCTCTTCGTTTTCGTAGGTGGTGTTGCCCACAATATTGATATCACGGATGCGGCTTTCTTCGCCCTCATTCACCGTCATATCAATGGCTACGCGATTTCGTGGCTGATCAGTCACTTCGATATCCACCGTGGTGCCGTAACGGCCACGACCGGAATACACTTCCTGTATGCCCTGACGAATCGCTTCGAGTGTGGAGCGGGTAAAAATACCGCCTTCTACAATTTCGGCCTGCTCCATGTTGCGCAGAATATCTTCTGACTTCAGAACCCGGTTACCCTCGATATTGATCTCACTGACTGAGGGTCTTTCGAGTACGGTAATCAGCAGCACGTCGCCGTCACGGGCAACTTCCACTTCTTCAAAGTACTGCGACTCGGTGATGGCACGAATGATGGCGGCAGCCGTACCGGCCTCCATCTGATCACCCACACCCACCGGCAGCAGGCTGAACATCACACCGGGAGAAATCCGCTGCAGACCGTCAATACGGATGTCGGAGATTCTGAAATTCTGTGATTGCGCCTGCGCTGTAGCAGCAATGCCAAGGGTCAGGAGAGCACTGAGACACGACTTTCTTATCATGGAGTTCTTACAAATCCGGACGTTTTTATGAATTTTTTGTCACGCGGCGCGGTGAATTCATTATCGAAACAATGATCACAACAACCGAGTGACGTCGTTATAAATCGCCAGCACCATAATGCCGCCGATGATCAGCAATCCAAGTTGCAGGCCCATGGCCTGAATGCGCTCGGGTACCGGGCGGCGTATGATAGCCTCAATGGTGTAATACAACAAATGCCCCCCATCCAGCACCGGAATTGGCAGTAAATTCATCACGCCAAGACTGATACTCAGAATCGCCAGAAACCCCAGATACACTTCCAGCCCATAACTGGCTGTTTCACCAGCCACCTGTGCAATGGTGATCGGACCATTGATATTCTTGACGGAGATCAGTCCGATCACCATCTTCTGAATGGATTCCAGCACAAACACCGACTTGTCCCAGGTTTCCTGCAGCGCAGGTACCACGGCACTGATCGGGTTATAGCTGACCTCTCGGCGCTGCTCTGCCGGCATACTGGCATACACATCAAACGGCGCGACACTGGCGCCGATGACGCCTGTCAGCGAACCATCCTCAGCACGATTGGCAGCCGGTGTCAGGGTCAGCTGCTGCCGCTGCGCACTTACCGCTCGTTCGACAACAACTTCCAGAGGCAGTTCCGGACTGGCGCGCACAATACTGACCCATTGCACCCAACCCGATATCACTTGACCATCGGCGCTGATGATTCTGTCACCACTCATCAGGCCGGCCTGCTCTGCGGCGCCCCCTGCGACAATAGTGTCCAGTACCGGCGGAATATCAAACTGCACAATACCCAGAGAACCCAAAGGATCAGGTGCGGCGCTGGAGGACTGCCAGCTGTTTAGAGGAATGGCGTATTCGCGGGGATCCGGCTGTCCGGCAGGGATGGCGGTAATCTGCAGGCGACCGGTTTCCCCAAGGCGATCGAGCATTGCCAAGGTGACGTGCTGCCAGAGCGTGGTGTCGTTACCATCAACAGAAACAATTTCATCACCCGCGCGCAACCCCGCCTGCCAGGCGGGTGATTCCGGTAGAATACTGCCAATCACCGGTGCCACACCCCGTTGCCCGTAGGTGATGTTGATTAGCCAGAACACCAGAATTGCCAAGAGAAAATTAGCCAGCGGACCCGCCGCGACAATCGCAAAGCGTTGCCACAATGGCTTGTAGTTAAATGCCATGTGACGTTCATCATCGTGGATGTTACTGCCAGCGTCGGTACGGGTATCGTCCTGACCCAGCATTTTGACGTAACCCCCAAGAGGAATAGGGGCAATAACGTATTCACAACCGTCTTTGCCAACCCAGGTTTTTACGGCTTTGCCAAATCCTATGGAAAAGCGCAGCACTTTCACGCCACAACGGCGTGCCACCCAGAAGTGACCAAATTCATGAATAGTAACAAGGATGCCCAAGGTGACGATCAGGGCCAGGATATTTACTACCAAGGTCTGCAACATAAAGCCTGTCCAGTACTACTACGGAAAATGCCCCCGGCGACAACCGGTTGCCCTCTTACCAGAAACCACCACCGTTGAACTGGAGCAGAAAATCCAGTGCCTAAGCTGTTTTGAAGCGACTACAGGCAGCCACCAACTCGCTGGCGATTACCCGGGCTTGCCCGTCAACTGCCTGAATCATAGCGATAGTCAAAGGCTGGCGACAAGTTATTTGCGCCAGGGTGCCCGAAATCACCCCCGGAATCTCGGTAAAGCGGATCCGTCCGTCAAGAAACGCCGCCACTGCGATTTCGTTGGCAGCATTCAGAACACAGGGCGAGTAGCCGCCCTGGGTTGCAGCCTCGATGCCCAACGCCAACGCCGGAAAGCGCTCCAGATCCGGCGCCATAAACTGCAGGTCCGGACTTTTCACCAGATCCAGGAAACTGGCGCCGGAATCCATGCGTTCAGGCCAGGCCAATGCATGAGCGATCGGCACGCGCATGTCCGGGCTGCCTAACTGAGCAAGCACTGAACCATCACGGTATTCAACCATGGAATGCACAATACTCTGCGGATGAATCAACACATCGACTTGTGATGGCGGTAAATCAAACAGGACACAAGCCTCAATAAACTCAAGACCTTTATTCATCATGGTGGCTGAATCAACAGAAATTTTGCGCCCCATTGACCAGTTCGGATGTTTACAGGCCTGAGCCGGCGTGACCCATTCAAGCTCTGACAGCGGGGTTTTTAAAAACGGGCCACCCGATGCCGTTAACACCACGCGCCGTACACCCTGCTCTGCCAGGCGGCCACGCCGCTGCTGGGATGACAAAGGCAAACACTGAAAAATGGCGTTGTGTTCACTGTCTATCGGTAATACAACCGCGCCGCTGTCATCGGCTGCTTTCATAAACAAAGCACCGGCGGTAACCAACGCTTCTTTGTTGGCCAATAACACCTTTTTGCCAGTGGACACCGCCGCAAGTGCCGGCGGCAATCCGGCCGCGCCAACAATGGCGGCCATCACCGTGTCAACATCGGGGGACGATGCGATATCGCATAAAGCCTGAGACCCGCAACGCACCTCGGTATCACTGCCCGCCTGCTTTAACTGTTGGCGCAGCAGATCCGCGTGCTGTTCTGCGAGTATCACCGCCACCCGCGGCTTAAAGCGCAGACACTGTTCAAGCAGCAATTCAGTATTGCTGCCGGCACTGAGGGCGTAAACGGACAATTGCGGGTAGCGGGAAATCACATCCAGCGTGCTGGTGCCGACAGACCCGGTAGACCCCAGTACCGTAATGCACTGCGCCTGAACGTGAGATGTTTCAGTCATAGTCAAAGTACCGCCAGACCCTGGCTGAGTACCAGCAAGGCCAGAACATAAACAGGTGTGGCCGCCATCAGACTGTCGATGCGATCCAGGAAGCCGCCATGACCGGGCAGCAGTCGGCCGCTGTCCTTCACTCCTCGATGGCGCTTGAGCATGCTTTCAAACAAGTCACCAATCACTGAAAACACCGCCATCAACATGGCTGCGGCCAACAACAGAATCCATAAATCTACAGACAAGGGCTGATATCGGGTGTGCACCCACCACAGAATCAGTGTGGCCAGGGCCGCGCAGCTCGCCATACCTCCCCAGAAGCCCGCCCATGACTTCTTTGGACTGAGTGCCAAAGCCAGTTTCTTGTTACCCCAGGCCCGACCGCTGAAATAGGCACCAATATCCACAATACTGACCAGCCCGATCAGGATAAATACCAGCATGCCTGTCGGGTCGAGCACCTTCAAATAAAACAGGCCCAGCCAGGTCGGCAGCAGACAGGCAATACCCATCGCCCCCAACTTCCAGGTCGCTTCCCAAAAGTGCTGCCCTGCCGGATACACGCTGATCGCCAGAAACACCATAAACCAGAAGATAATCGCCAGCGCACTGACAACGGCGACGCCGATGGTAGACGGCATCGCACCAGGAAACACCAGCATAATCAGCACCGGCACAATAATAGTGGTGACAAACAGTATCCACAGTGCCTTGTCTCTGGGGCGGTGCAGACCCATCAGCTCAGCCCATTCCAGCAACGCCGGCAACATGATCAGACTCAGAAAACCTGCATACCAGGTTGGAGAGAGCCAGGAAGTCCCGGCATATAAGACCAGTAACATGACTATCGCTGTCACTACACGCTGGCGCAGCAACTCAGGCACCGTGTCCAGATAACACGCCAGGTGAGGTCGCTGTGGATGACACCGTCAATTCGTCGCTCTCGGAGTGCCCGCCATAACGACGCTTGCGCTGACTGAAATCGTCCAGTGCCAGCTGCAGCTCGGCGTTATCGAAGTCAGGCCAGTAGCAGTCGGTAAAGTACAGCTCTGTATAGGCCATCTGCCAAAGCAGGAAATTGCTGATGCGCCGCTCGCCTCCGGTTCTGATACATAGATCAGGCGCAGGCGCCCGGCCAAGGCTGATGGCTTGCTGAACGTGGTCAGTATTTACATCCGCGGCGTTAATCAGACCAGCTTGCACGTCCAGGGCGATGGCACGACAGGCCTGAGCGATGTCCCATTGCCCGCCGTAATCGGCAGCAACGGTGACCACCATGCCGGTGTTATTGCGGGTCAACTGCTCGACCTCAACCATGTTTTTAAGCAACCGCGGGGCAAAACTGGCACGATTGCCGATGAACTGCAATCGCACATTGCGCTCGTGCATCTGCCGAATTTCTTGGCGCCGCAGCACACTGAGAAATAACGCCATCAAGCCTTTGACTTCTTTGTTGGGACGCAGCCAGTTCTCGCTGCTGAACGCAAACAGTGTCAGGCACTCAATATTCCGATCGGCGCAGGAAAATACCAATTCACGCGCTGCTTCCGCACCCGCCCGATGCCCGGCATTGCCGCTAAGCCCCTGGTTTTTAGCCCAGCGATTATTGCCATCCATAATCACCGCCACATGGCGGGGTTGGCTGCTCTGCTGTTTATTGCGGTCGTTGCCCGGCACCGTTTATCCTTCTGTAATTCAGTGTTTTCTGAGATAACTCTGGCCAACTAACGCAGGTCAGTCGGCTTTTACCGGCAAGAATCAGATGGACAACAGATCCTTTTCCTTGACGCCAAACGCAACGTCAACCGCAGCAATGAATTTATCCGTTAATTTTTGAATACGCTCTTCAGCGCGACGCTGATCATCCTCGCTGATTTCTTTGTTCTTAAGCAGATCCTTGATATGCGCATTGGCATCACGGCGAATATTACGAATCGCCACCCGCGCACCCTCTGCTTCGTTTTTAGCTTGTTTTGTATACTCGCGGCGGGTCTCTTCAGTCAACGCCGGCATTGGCAAACGAATACTTTCACCGTTATTGGAGGGGTTCAGACCCAGATCTGCTCGCAGAATGGCTTTTTCCACCTCGGTAATCAGCTTGCGCTCCCAGGGCGCAATCACCAGCAAGCGGCCTTCTTCTACAGTGATGTTGGCCAACTGGCTCAGCGGGGTGTCAGAGCCGTAATAGGACACCATGACGCTGTCCAGCAGACTTGGGTGAGCGCGGCCAGTACGAATTTTATTAAAGGCTATTTCCAGCGAGTGCAAGGACTTTTCCATACGCTCATTAGCATCTTTTATGGTTTGTTCGATCATGGTAATCCCCTGTTAATTCTAATTCACGACGCCGCTGTTACGGACGTGAAACCCCGATCAAGGTTCCGTCAGTCAACCCCATGACGTTGTTCAGCAATGAACCCGGTTTCTGCATATTAAACACACACACAGGAATATCATGATCACGCACCAGACAGATTGCGGTCAGATCCATTACACCCAGTTTGCGGTCCAGCACTTCGTCGTAGGTCAGATAATCGTATTTGACGGCATCCGGCACCTTCATGGGGTCGGCGGAGTATACACCATCAACTTTGGTTGCTTTCAGAATGAGTTCAGCATCAATTTCGATACCGCGCAGGCAGGCTGCAGAGTCTGTGGTAAAAAACGGATTGCCGGTACCCGCTGCAAAAATCACCACATCACCGTTGCGGATGTGACGAATGGCGGCGCGCCGGTCATAGTGCTCGACCACCCCACTCATGGGAATGGCAGACATTACCCGGGTGCTGATGCCGGCACGTTCCATGGCATCACGCATGGCAAGGGCGTTCATCACCGTGGCAAGCATACCCATGTGGTCCCCGGTTACCCGCTCCATACCTGCTGCATTTAATGCCGCGCCACGGAACAGATTACCACCACCAATCACCATACCAATCTGGATCCCAAGCCCCACCAGCTGGCCGACTTCTACGGCCATTCGATCAAGCACTTTCGGGTCGATACCAAAATCGGCCTCGCCCATCAGCGCCTCACCGCTCAGCTTTAATAGTATGCGTTTATACTTTTTCTCAGCTTTAGGCATGATGATCCCGCTTGATGATTCTTGTTATAAATAGAGTGTGCTACCGCATACCTGCACTGTTTATCCGCACTGATGTGGCGTGTCACACAGGTTGACACGTCACATCTGCCGTTCATCGCACCAATCAATGCTTGGCTGCAGCGGCCTGTGCTTTGACTTCTTCAGCAAAATCGACTACTTCTTTCTCAATGCCTTCGCCTACTTCATAGCGAACAAAACTCACCACGTCAGCACCGGCTTTTTTCAGCAGCGCAGTGATGGTCAGCTCAGGATCCTTCACAAACTGCTGCTCTAGCAAGCTTACTTCGGCAACGTACTTACGTACACGACCTTCGACCATTTTTGCAACGATGTCTGCAGGTTTGCCACTTTCAGCTGCCTGTGCAGTGTAAATCTCACGCTCTTTGTCCAGCAACGTCTGCGACAGATCAGCAGAGCGCACAACCAGAGGGTTAGCGGCTGCAATGTGCATGGCGATATCACGCGCCAGTACCGCATCGCCGCCTTTCAGGGCGACAACAACGGAGATGCGATTATTGCTGTGCACATAACTGCCAGCCACACCTTCAGGGGCATCAACGATCTGAATGCGACGCACGCTGATATTCTCACCGATTTTCTGCACCAGCGCTTCACGGGCTGATTCGAGCTCGCCCGCCATCAACGCTTCAACGGATGACTGTTTGCTGGTGAAAGCCTTGTCGACGATGCTGTTGGCAAAACCAAGGAAGTTTTGGTCGCGCGCAACAAAGTCAGTCTCACTGTTAATTTCCACCATCATGGCGTAGCTGCCATCATCAGCAACACGCGACATCACCACGCCTTCAGCGGCAGTACGACCGGCCTTTTTTGCTGCTTTCAGGCCACTGGCCTTACGCAGATCTTCAATAGCCTTTTCCAGGTCACCGTTGGATTCAACCAATGCCTTTTTACAGTCCATCATGCCCAGACCGGTGCGCTCACGCAATTCCTTAACCATACCTGCGGTAATATCTGCCATGTTAAACAGCCTCTTAATAAATTCTGAAAATATGAAATCCTGAATAAAAACTTGCGCACATGCAGCTGGTTTAAATTCGGCCTTAAAAAACTCTTGTTAAAAAAAAGGGGCTGAGCCCCTTTTTTGACATTCTTGTGTACCAACGTATCCACAACGGTCACTTGCCTATGATCATTCCGATCAGCAAGCCCGGGGTGCCGGGGCGGCACCCCGGTCCTGTCAGGCAGATGCCTCAGCAGTACTCGCAGCCTCTGCTGCAACCGGAGCATCAACGACTTCAACAAACTCGCTGTCATTGACGAGGTTACCGGTTGAGCGGCCAGCGATGCAGGCGTCAGCAATCGCTGAGGCGTACAACTCGATAGCGCGCATCGCGTCGTCATTGCCAGGAATCGGGTAGTCAACGCCATCGGGGTTAGAGTTGGTATCAACAACACCAATCACCGGGATACGCAGGCTGTTAGCTTCAGTGATAGAAATACGCTCGTGATCCACATCGATCACAAACAGTGCATCCGGCAAACCAGCCATATCCTTGATTCCGCCGATGCTGCGCTCGAGTTTCTCTTTGGCGCGACGACGCATCAGTGCTTCTTTCTTGGTCAGACGATCCAGTGTGCCATCAGTTTCCTGAGCTTCCAGATCACGCAGACGCTTGATAGAACCACGAATGGTTTTGTAGTTGGTCAGCATGCCACCCAACCAGCGGTGGTCAACATAAGGCATGCCGCAACGCTCGGCCTGAGCTTTGATCACAGGACCGGCAGCACGCTTGGTGCCAACAAACAGAATTTTTTTGTTACGAGCCGCCAGGCTTTGTGCTGCAGCCAGCGCTTCGTTCATCGCCGGAACGGTGTGTTCCAGGTTGATGATGTGGATCTTGTTACGCGCACCGAAGATGAACTGCTTCATCTTGGGATTCCAGTAACGGGTCTGGTGTCCGAAGTGGACGCCAGCTTTAAGCATGTCTTTCATTGACACAGTAGTCATATAAATTACCTTAGCTATTTTCCGGGTTAGGCCTCCATACATCCCATGTCCCAACTGCATTTCTGCAGCACCCAGGGCACATGTGTCGACGTATGTGTGACGTTATATCGGTGATCATTGTGGGGACGGAGAGATCA
>JBFZEG010000165.1:0-9090 GCA_041306975.1 Gammaproteobacteria bacterium
ATTTCGGTTGCTGCGGTGTGCGCTGTGACTGTTGGGATCAAGCCGGTGTCACATGCGCAACTGGCAGAAAACGCGTTTGACCTACAGGCACACCGCGGTGGTATTGGTCTGGTCACCGAAAGCACATTGCAGGCGTTTGCCAATGCACTGGAAATGGGTGTCAGCACACTGGAACTTGACACGCAGGTCACCCGTGACGGTTATGTGGTGGTCACACATGACCGGCAGGTGCTGGCGCACCGGTGTCTAGATACCGCACCGGCGACGGTGAACGACCCTGACTTTCCCTATGTTGGTAAATACATCACCCACCTGACACTGGCGCAGGTGCGCACGCTGGATTGCGGGTCGCAACAAGCGGAAGCTCACGCGCAGCAAACAACCGTGCCGGGCGCAAAAATTGTGCTGCTCAGCGAGGTGTTTGATCTGGTCAAACGCTACCGCGCACATGATGTGATGCTGAATATTGAGACCAAAGTTGAAGCAGGTGCCCCGCATGAAACTGCGCCGCGCGAGCAATTTGTGCACGCGGTTGTGGCACAGATACAACAACACAATATGCAAAATCAGGTCACCCTGCAGAGTTTTGACTGGGGCGCCCTGATGATGGCAAAACAACTGGCCCCTGAGCTGCCCTTGATTGCCTTGTCCAACGCCCAGTCATTCCTGCAATGTGGCGAACCTGGCGCCTCGCCATGGACTGGGGGCATTGATATGGACGATTTTGACTGCAATCTGCCCGCGGCCGCGGCGTCATTTGGCGCGTCTGCGATTTCGCCGGTGCATGGTTTACCGCAAAGTGCCGGTATCAATGACGCGGGGTATAGCGCATTTACCACGCCTGAGATGGTCGAGCAGGCGCACGCCCTGGGCTTAAAGGTCATTCCATGGACCATCAATGATCAGGCCACCATGGCACAGCTCATCGATATCGGTGTGGACGGCATTATCACCGACTACCCTGATCGGCTGCGCGCCTTGATGCAGGACCGTGACATGGCATTGCCCGTTGTGTTCACCGCCCCGCTGGCGGGAAGCACACCACTGGAAGAACAGAACATTCTGACACTGCAACAACAACTGGCCAGCGGTTCACTGACCTCCGTTGCCCTGCTGGAATACTATCTTGCGCGCATCGACGCCTATGATCAGCAAGGCCCGGCACTCAACACCCTGATCACTCTGAACAGCGACGCACGTGCTCAGGCACAACAACTGGACGAAGAGCGCCAACGCAGCGGGCCGCGCAGTCTGCTGCACGGCATTCCGGTGGTGATTAAAGACAACTACAACACGGTGGATATGCCCACCACCGGCGCGTCACAGTCGCTGGCTGATTTTATCCCTGACGACGAAGCCACCCAGGTGCAAAAACTGCGTGAAGCCGGCGCCATTATTGTGGGCAAAACCAATCTGCATGAGTTTGCCTACGGCATCACCAGCATCAGCTCATTGGGCGGCCAGACACGCAACCCGTATGATCCGCAGCGTCTGCCTGGCGGCTCCAGTGGTGGCAGCGCCGCTGCGATTGCGGCAGGCTTTGCAGCCGTGGGGATGGGCTCGGACACCTGTGGCTCTATCCGTATTCCGGCAGCGTTTAATAATCTGACAGGCCTTAGACCCAGCAAGGGCTTGAGCAGTATTTACGGCATCATGCCGCTGTCGCACACACAGGATGTGGCAGGGCCGCTGGCGCGCTCGATCACCGATCTGGCGATTGTGCTGGATCTGACCAGCGGCTTTGATCCGGCGGATGCTGATACGGCAGTGATGCAGACGGTGCCCGTGCCGCAGTTTTTTACACAGCTGGGCCGCGAGTCCGTTGCCGGCTTGCGTATTGGTCGTTTAACCGCATGGATGGATGCCGCGGATCCGCAGGTACGTGATCAAATTGACCAGGCGTTACAATTTATGGTGCAAAAAGGCGCGAGCATTGTGGATGTCGACATAGTGGATATGGCGCGCCTGTTGTCACAATCGGGACTGATCGGCCATGAGTTTGAAGCGGATCTGGATGCGTATCTGCAGCAGTTCGGCAGTGACGAATACCCAACGCTGGAAGCTATTGTGGCGGGCGGTGAATACCATGAGGCGGTAGCCGGATTGCTCCGTCGCAGTGCGGACGCTGAACAGAATCAGCAGGCCTATCAGGCTGCTCTGGCGGTACGCGCAGAGCTGCAACAGGCGATTGATGCGCTGATGGCAACACAATCGCTGGATCTGATTGCCTACCCGCCGATTGCCAGCACACCGGCGCTGATTGGCGAGCCGCAACCCGGCAATCACTGCGCCTTGAGTGGCAACTCTGGTTTGCCGGCCTTATCGTTACAGGTTGGTTTTACGGCTGAAGGACTGCCGGTCGGCATGGAGTTGCTTGCACCTTATCTGAGCGACACACGTCTGCTGGCCATTGGCTATGCCATCGAGCAGTTGCGCCCGATGCGCCGGGCGCCAGCGTCTACGCCGACTCTGTAGCGTTCAGCACCTTGTCGATGTCGGCCGCCTCATGGCGCTCGCGCAACTGCCGCTCGGGTTTACCCCAGGTACAGTTCACCATGCGGCCGCGTCTGACTGCCGGCCGGTCGGCAACGTCATTGGCCCAGCGCATAACATGGGTGTAGGTGTGCGCCTGCAGAAATTCCGCGGCATTGTAGATTTTGTTTAATACCAGCGCGCCGTACCAGGGCCAGATGGCAATGTCGGCGATGGTGTATTCATCGCCAGCGATGTAGCGCTTGTCTTTGAGTTGCCGGTCCAGCACATCCAGCTGGCGTTTGACTTCCATGGTGAAACGGTCGATGGGATATTGCCACTTCTCGGGGGCATAACAATAAAAGTGACCAAAACCACCACCCAGGTAAGGCGCACTGCCCATCTGCCAGAATACCCAGCTCATCACTTCAGTGCGCGCTGGCACGTCTTTGGGCAGCAGGGCGTCAAATTTTTCTGCCAGATAAAACAAAATTGATGCTGATTCAAACACCCGTTGGGGCGGCGTCACACTGACGTCCAGCAATGCCGGGATTTTGGAATTGGGATTGATCTCAACAAAGTCACTACCAAACTGATTACCTTCCGAGATGTTAATCAGAAAGGCATCGTACTCGGCGCCGCGGTGGCCCAGCGCCAGTAATTCTTCGAGCATGACAGTGACTTTGACGCCGTTGGGTGTGCCCAATGAATACAACTGCAGTGGGTGGCGTCCACGTGGCAAGGTTTTGTCGTGTGTCGCGCCAGCAATCGGACGATTGATATTGGTAAAGCGTCCGCCGCTTTGGTTATCCCATGTCCACACGGCAGGGGGGCTATAGCTGTTGTTCATAAGTTTTCCTAGGATGGTGGGCTGGGGACGGAGAGATCAAAAAATGATCTCTCCGTCCCCAGACTGTTCCAGGCTGTTCAAATTTTAATCTCTCCGTCCCCGCCATTCTTATCTTTGGCAGGAGGGCAAGCCGGGTCGGTCAGGTGTTGTGAAGCTACACCCATACGCTTCGTCGGCAACAACGCTGGCATCAAGCACATCGTCACCCGCAGGTTTGGCCCCCCCATTCACCCAGGCCAGCCAATCGCTGAGCGCACGTTTGGTTTCGTCTGGCGAAAAGTCGCAGTGGCCGGGTGCGCGGATGGCACGCTGCACCAGCAGCTGATCATTGCCATGTTCAATCGCACCTTGCCGATACAGTTGCTGATGCACAAAAGGCACATAAAAATCGCCCAGTGTGTGCAGGGTCAGCACGGGTACGGCAAAGTCGCCGTGGACTTGCGGCAGCCAGCGCACACCATCATTGCGTAGCGCATTCACGCCACGGTCGGCACTGACACGCGGCATCATATTGTTGAATGCTAGTTCTTCAGCCGTTGGCGTCGGGCCATCAGTCCAACGATAAATGCGCCCGGCATTATCGTAAACATTGCGATCCAGCACGCCGCGGACAGTGCCGTCATCACCGCCGCTGCCCATCACCGTATTCTGGAAATTGGAGCGGAAGCCGTATTCAAAAATTGGACGCTTGCCGCCCGTCAGTTGTTGCGCCATCAGCATCAGGCGCTCGCCGTTCATGTTGGCCGGCTCCCAGGTTGGCGCGCCGGTTTGTGGATCGAGTTTAAACAATGAGGTGACGATGGGGCCCGGATTCAGCAATCGTGTTTCATTATTCATCTGACCATAGAGGGCCGGGAACTCCGAGTAAGGCATGTATGCGTAACCGGCCAGCATTTGCGCCAGACGGCTGTAATCACCCAACCACTGAAACTGATTCTGTTCGGCCTGACAGAATGGCGCCGCGCCAGCATAAGGAACCGGGTAACGGGTGCGCTGCATGTTTTCGCGTTCCACCGCCGCGGCGGCGGTGTGTCCACCCAGTGAGCTGCCGGCGATCAGGAACTGTGCCGGGGCTGTCAGACTGATATTCCAGTCACGCTGCACATAATCCACCAGCTCCAGCGCCAGTTTGTTGGTGTCTTCAACGCCTGCTCTTACATCATAAAAATTTGCAGAGTAAGACGATGCAGCCCACGCATAACCGGCTGCCAGCACCGCTTCGCGGAACGCCGCCGAGGGCACAGAGACCGCCAGTTCAGCGCCGATGCCGCGATATCCATGCGCAAACATCACCAGCCCGTCACCGTCCCAACCCTCAGGAAACTCAGCAGCGTACACCGCATCACCCTGCAGCGCGGCATAGGTTCCGTAGAATGCGCGTGCACCCGGCTGCGCCTCAAACGCCAGCTCTGCTGCCGGTGTAAACACCCGTGCATCATGCTCTCGTGTATCCGATGCTCCGCCAACACCCGCGCAAGACACCAGCACCGCTGCGCTGACACCCAGCGCGATCAACGTGTTCACTCTGCCCATAGATTCCTCGTTTAATTGGCATTTAATTGGGGACGGAGAGATCAAAAAATGATCTCTCCGTCCCCCTATAAAACCTCAAAACTCAAACCAGCGTTGTTACGCAGACGCTCAATCAGCAATTCGCCAAGGGCGGCGCCCGGAGTCCAGATCCCCCCGCCGGCGGCTTGCGGATTTTTCAGAAGACAGACGGCGCTTTCTGCAATCATTTTGGAGGTTGAACCGTAACCGGGATCTTTATCGCCTTTAACGCTGACCATCAGGCGATTGCCATCATTGTCAGAACCCGCAAACAGGACCTCATAGAAACCCGTCTCGCGCTCCTCTTTACTGGGGCCCTCGCCGGGCTTCAAGGTGCTGGCAGCCATGGATTTGTCAGCAGCGACAGCTTTGGCCGTGGCTTCACCTTTCTCGCCAGGCCCGGTCAACATCATTTCATCGTAGACAAAACATTTACCCCAGGGATGGCCCAGTAAAAAGTTACTGCGATGAATATTCTTGGTATTGATGGTCGCCATCACAAACGGCGCTGACCAACTGTTCAAGTCTTCGTCGAATACCGGTGTGTTGCCCGCAGGCTGATCAGCCCCCAAAACGCCTTCGGTCAGGGCAAATGGTGTCATCATCACCTGAATCACTTCCGGCCTTTTAGCAGCCGCGGCCATGGTGGCCTTTAAACTTGCCAGGGTGCCACCAGAGAAGCCGCCCTTCATGGCTTTGACACGGCCTTTGACACGAGACAAGGGGCCTCCAAATTTTTCCAGCGCGTTTTGCTGCAGAAATACTATACCCAGATCAAACGGAATCGAGTCAAACCCGCAGGAAAACACAATGCGCGCGCCACTGGCTTTGGCAGCGGCGCCGTGGGCAGCAATCATGTCATGCATCCAGGCAGGTTCACCGCACAGATCAACATAATCAGTGCCCGCCGCCACACATGCGGCCACCAGATCAGAGCCGTACAACTGATAAGGCCCCACAGTGGTAATCACCACTTTAGTGCTGCTTACCATGTCATTGACCGACGCCAGATCTTCTGAATCTGCGATAACAAAGGGCACCTCCAACGGCAAGCCAATGTCATCACGCACCTGTTCAAGCTTTTCACGACTGCGCCCCGCCATGGCCCAATTGACGTCGCCATTCACACCATAGTGTTTGTTCAGATATTCACAGACCAGCCGCCCGGTATAGCCGGTGGCGCCGTACACAACAATGTCAAACTTTTGGTTGGGGGACATTAAATTTCCTCTTTCATTGGGGACGGAGACGTTGGCATGGGACAGATTTGGGGACGGGAGGGAATGGGGACGGAGCTATCTGCGATACCTCCGTCCCCATTCCCTCCTCCGTCCCCAGTCTCAACGCCCAGCCTCAACGGTCTCAGGTAAATCCGACGATCTTCTCATTCAGCACATGCGCCAGCAGGGGGCTGGCGGCGGCGCGTTCAAACGCTTCGTCCATCGCCTTGTACCGCTGCTGCACAATGGAACGATAGTTGGGGTGCGTAAAGATATACAGTTCGCCTGCGTTTAATGCTTCGACTACGCGCTCACCAACAATATCAACGGCAAGGCCGTTATCGATGACGGTTTGCATATGCGCAGCCAGTGCTTCGTTTTTGAAACTGTCAATTTCGAGGCCGAGCTCTTCCCGGGCATACCCCGGCTGGCGATTACGTTCGGATAGATTGATGCGAGTTTTAACAAAGGCCGGGCACAACACCGCCACATGGATGTTGTGAGACTTCAACTCCGCATGCCAGCTTTCAGACATGCCAACCACGGCGGTTTTAGTCGCCGTGTAGGCACCGGCATACGGCACACCCACCATACCCGCCATGGATGCAACATTGATGATCCAACCGCCTTCACCTTGTTTTTTGATCAACGGAACCATGGTTTGAGTGCCATACAGAACACCCATCAGATTCACATCCAGCACCCAACGCCAGTCCATGGTCTCGGATTGTTCAATCGTACCGGTTCCACCACCCACGCCGGCGTTGTTTACCAGCATATGCACCTTACCGAATTGTTTGACTGCCTGCTCTGCCAGGTGATGCCACAGTCCTATGCTGGTAACATCCATCGCGACACCCACCGCACGAATACGCTCGGACTTCAGTAGCGCCAGCGCAGACTCCAGCTGTGCAGGATCGATATCCCCCAGCACAACGTTCATGCCCTGCTTGCCAAGCGCACGGGCGATACTCAGGCCAATGCCCTCAGCACCGCCACTGATCACCGCAGTCTTACCTCTGAACTGACTCATGGCACTAATCCCACAGACTGCGCTTGGTCAAGACCAGATCCATTTTCTGACCGGTAGGCTGTTCAATGTGGATGGTGAAGGTATCACCGTCGAGTGTATAACCCAGCGACTTCATGCCGGTGTCACCCACATTATTAAAGTGCACGTGGTTGCCCATAATCATCGCCAGCTCCATTTTCATGGGCTCAGGGGTTCTGGGTTTGAAACCCGGATCAAACTGCTGCAGGTGCAACACCAGTGAACCGTCAACTTCTTCGATAGTAATCATTTCAAACATGCTGGTGCCCGTTGGGCCGGTCATGCGCACCATGGCAGCAATTGATCCTGCCTCTGCGGCGATCCAGTTCTCTTCCAGTGTGTTCGCGCCCAGTGCGCCAGCGTAGTTACCGGTCATCCACTGCAACTGGTCAATGGTGGCGGCGGGGCCGGCAGCAAAACTCATACTGGAAGACAGGGTAAAAAGACCGGCAGCCAACATGGATTTAAAGGTGGTATTCATAGCGATTCCCTCAAGGATTATTTTTGATAACAACTGTTTTACGGAAAGCAGACTGCCCCGAGCTTAGCACTACCGGGGCGCGCATGCACAGTGCTGGCCGGTCAATAAAACCATTGAACTGAACGAGCTCAGTCCAGCCAAATCGGGTTTGACAACACAGCCAAAGGTTATGTCATTATCCGGGTAACCTAAGCAGGGTTACCTGAATGTCAGCTGAACTCTGACTTTGGCAACTCATTGAAACAGCAAATTTACAGCGAGCAACACCATGAACTACCGTTACATCGGCAAAAGCGGCCTGCGGGTCAGCCCCATTTGTATGGGCACCATGAGTTTTGGCAGCTGGAGCGACGAAAAAGAGTCCTTCCGCATTCTGGATAAAGCGTTTGAGCGGGGGATCAACTTTTACGATACCGCCGAGGTATACCCGGTGCCGCCGCGCGCCGAACTGGTGGGACTAACCGAAAGCATTTTTGGCAAGTGGATCAAAACCAAAAACCGCGACTCGCTGATCATTGCCACCAAGGTGGCGGGCGCAGCATCGGGATGGTTTGTACCGCCCATTCGTGCCGGCATGACGGCGATCGACCGTCACCACATCGAGCGTGCGGTGGAGGGCAGTCTGCAGCGCATGGGGCTGGATTACATCGATCTGTATCAGGTGCATTGGCCCGACGCTGTGGTGCCGATTGAGGAATCGATGGCAGCGCTGGATCGCCTCGTGGAATCGGGCAAGGTACGTTATCTGGGCACGTCCAATGAAAACGCGTACGGGCTGACCAAGGCCAATACCGTTGCGCATTACGAAGGTTATGCGCGTTTTCAATCGATTCAGAATAACTTCTCGTTATTGAACCGGCGTTTTCTGGATGAGCTGGCGTTGGTGTGTCGTAAGGAAAATGTGTCGTTGTTACCGTATTCGCCGATTGGCGGTGGCATGTTAAGTGGCAAGTACAATGCGGACAAAATCCCGGAACACAGTCGCTTTGGGGAGTATCTACAGCTGGAGAATCCGCGGCAGCGTGCCATGGCGGATAGGTTCCTGAACAAGGGAACCTTGGCGTCGACGGCGCGTTACATAGAGATAGCACGGGATGCGGGTATGTCGCCGACGACCTTGGCGGTCGCATGGAGTATGAATTTTGATTTTGTGGCGTCGACCATCATCGGGGCGCGGACGGCGGATCAGTTGGATGAGTCGTTTGCGGCGCTGGATGTGAAGCTGTCCGCTGAGGTGTTGAAGGCGTGTGATGCGGTGCATCGGGATATTTTGTATCCGATGGGGTGATTTGCTTTTGATTGCAGAGCGCACGGGGAGTATTGCACTGGTCTTTGTTTGGAAAACGCACGGGGAGTATTGCACTGGTCTTTGTTTGGAAAACGCACGGGGAGTGTAGCGCTGTACCTGACCGGCCGCATCATTTGTGGGGGCGCCCGGCGGTGCGCAACTCAACGTCGCGGCTGC
>JBFZEG010000135.1:0-8602 GCA_041306975.1 Gammaproteobacteria bacterium
CCTGTCAGAGAGGCGGTGGGTCGGCAGAATAACCAGTTTGGTGCCGTGCCAACCACGCCGAAAATTCGCGCAAACCTGCGTATCAACTGGTCGCTGGGCGACCATACGGTCAGCACCACCACGCGGTATGTGGACGAGGTGATATTTGATGCCAACGAGTTCAGCTTCCAGGCAGCCTTTCCTGGCAGTGAATGGGGTGGTATCACCGACAAGCTGCGCACCTGGACTCAGCTGGATATGTTCTACTCTTACCGGGGACTTGAGCTGTTTGGCAGCGATGTCAATCTCTCGGTTGGCGCACGCAACCTGACTGACCGCATGCCGCAGCAAACCGGCATGATTGCCGGTGTGGCGGCAGAATCCCAGGATGTTCTGGGGCGTGTTGTGTATGGAAGGGTGAATTTCAACTTCTGACACCACGCGGTATGACAGCGACCCGTTTGACAGCGCACCGTTTGACAGTGCAGGCCTGACATCAGGCTGACAACTAACACAAGCCCCGCTCAACCATGTTGTTGAGCGGGGCTTTTGTTTAAGATGGCCCCGATACTGATCCGCATCAATACGAGATATTTCATGAAACAACTCGACATCACTGTCGCAAACACGCTGACCTACAGTGGCACCTTGCCGCTGATCGGCTCCGTAATCCTGCTGTATTTTCCCACGATGATCGCACCGGCACTGCCCATGGCCGCACTGGACGGTGCTGTTATCGCCAGCACCTACAGCGCGGTGATTATCTCCTTCCTGTGTGGCATCCATTGGGCAGCTTATCTGTTTTTTGCCGACAGAAGCCCGCGCAATTTACTGATCATCAGTAATATCGTTGCACTGCTGGCGTGGGTGTCGTTATTGCTGGCTAATCAACTGGCCGCTGCACTGTTACAGGCTGCGTGTTTTGTTTTTCTGCTGGGTCTGGATGTCAGGTTGCGCGATGCTGGCATTTACACGGAGTGGTTTTTCCGCCTGCGGCGCAACGCCACCCTCATAGTGGTGATCTGCTTATTGCTGATTGCCGCGGCAGTTTAAAGGCCTTGGTGAGTCGCAACCGCCGGGCGTATGCCATTGGTGTCAACATGGTGCAGGCCAGGCACATAAAAGCTGCGTATCCACTTCTACCTTTTCAGGGTTGTTTTACAAATTTCTACAATCATGCGGCGTTGTGTCCGCGCAAGCCATCATTTAATGTTCATGTTGATTTCTTTCATAAAAATAAGCGCTGGGCTAGACGATAAATTCACGCCTCAACGTCAGAGATTCCACGAGCTGTTTTAAGTAGGTTGCCTATCAAGTTTCCAGGGCGGTATCCTGCCAAGCATAGTGTATTCAAGGTCGTAGGGAAAAAATGAAGCGTCTGAGAATATTCTTCACATTTGTTCCGCAAATTGCCGGGGCCCTGATCGCCACTGAATCGATGGCGCAAAGCACGCCGGATGAATTTGCTGAATTAAGTTTGCATCAGCTGTTCGAGCAACGGATTGACGAAAGTTTTAACGACGGTGCAAGACGATCGCCCTGGACACTTGCGCATCAATATAAATACGCAAAATTTGAAGGCTACCTTGACGGCAGCGACAGCTTAAGTTTTCAAGACGTGCTGTGGAACGGACCTGCTGAGCCGCGCACTACAAAAAATTTCCCTATCTTGCCGACAGTAATTACCCAGATGGCTGCAATTATTGGGGTGGGATATCAGTTCAACAAAAATTGGCAAGGGAGCATTTTTACCAGCTACATTGAGCAAAAATCCGAGCATATCAGCATCGTTAAAAATTATGACTTTTTTACTATTGAGTCCCATGGTGTTGGAGACACCACCGTATCAGCGAGTTACACGTGGGATGATTCAGCCAGACATTTGTGGCAGCTCTCGATGGGTTTGAGTTTGCCAACCGGTTCGATTGATGAAGTGGGTGACACTCCCAGAGCGCCGGGTGATCAGCAACTACCCTACACCATGCAGTTAGGTTCAGGGACGTTTGACATACCTGTTGAATTGACATACCGACGCGGTGAGGCCGATGGCCTCGACTTTAGTGTCGCTGCAACCGTCAGAACGGGTAAGAACGACAGGAATTACCGCCTCGGTAATAATATCAGTGTCAGTAGTCGTTACCAGATCCAGTTGTCGCCCACCCTGAGAACGTTTGCAGCAGTGTCGCTGAATTATAGCGAGGCCATTAACGGCAAGGATATGTCTCTGTTGGTCAACGCACCGATTCCCTACCCGGCAAGCATTACAAATCCTGAACTATATGGTGGTAAAAAAGCCAGTCTGGGCTTGGGGCTCACCTGGAAATTATCGGAGGCTTACCGGTTAAGTCTGGAGGTCAGTAAACCGCTGTATCAGTACCTTAACGGGCCGCAACCAAAAGAGCAATGGAGAAATGCGCTGTCAATTTCTCGAACACAGTAGCCATGCACCCATTACTCAAAAAAAAATTCTTGCAAGTAGCTAAACTGCTTTTTGTATGCATCGTGATCAGTGCAGGCTTGTTATTGCAACCCTCTGCTTTTGCTGCTGACCAGCTCAGCAGAGAGTCCAAGTTAAAAGCAACATACCTGTTTAATTTCACCAAGTTTATCGAATGGCAAGACCCGCCATCGACCGAGACTTCCGCGTTTATTCAAGTATGTGTGGATGCCCCGCGTGACTTTATCGAATTTTTGACTGAGCTGACGGCTGGCCGCGTGGTAGGAGTTTTGAGGCGATCGGTGAATGTTGTATCGCTTGATAGTGCAACTGACTGCGATCTGATTTTTGTACAACAAGCCGAAATGATGGAGGATCTGATTTTTCCTGATGCCGTTATCGTTGCAGATTCATGCACTTCTGATTGCCCGCAAGCGTCAATTATCTTCTATATCGATACTAGCAGGGTGCGATTCGAAGTTAATCTGGAACAGATTCGTTCATTGAATGTTTTTGTCAGCTCTGATCTGCTGAAGCTGGCAAGGATAAATAATTAATGATTCGGAAAACATTTTTGTCCATATCATTTTTTGACAAACAATTGTTGACAACAGTTTTCGTTAACATTTTGTCATTGGGTATTATGTCAATTTTCTTCTTTTCTGCCTTTTCCAGTTACTACAATGACAATCTCTTGGAGGTGATGAGGAGCAAAGTTACGTTACTGGGGTCAACAACGACATCGGCACTACTTTTCGGGGATGCTGAGTCCGCGACAATTGCGCTCTCTTCTCTGGAGCAATTCGAAGATATCAGGTATGCGCAAATTTATGATGCCGATAGAGTGTTGTTCGCTGAGTATAGTCGGCCCGGTGTGCAGATATCCAAAGCCATTGATGATTTTCAGACCGATGATTTTTTTGAAAATCAATTTGCTTACGTTTCGGAATCCATTCTCAGGGATGATGAAAATATAGGCTTCATAGTTCTGTCAGCAGATACCGGATCGTTTCAGGTCCAGCAATGGCGATTTCTTTTGGTCGCGGCCTTAGTGTTTCTGAGTAGTAGTTTATTGGCGTACGGACTCAGTTTGAGGTTGCAAAAATTAATGTTAACCCCGATCAATGAACTTGTCGGCTTAGTGAGGTACGTCACTGAAAGTAAGATGTATGACAGAAGAGTTTATAGTAAACATAGTGACGAAATTGGCGATCTTATGGCAGGTGTCAATGCCATGCTTGGAACCATACAAAAACATGAAACGGAATTATTTCGTCGTGCTAACTATGATGAGCTAACTGGCCTACCCAATAGACACTTGCTTATGGAAAGGCTAACTCACGCGATTTTTAGTGCAAGCCGGCACCGAAGGGAGATTGCTTTACTATTTCTGGATATCGACAGGTTTAAGCTTGTAAATGACAGTCTAGGTCATTCGATCGGCGACGAACTCCTCATTCAAGTATCGAAAAAGTTAACAAGTATTGTAAGAAAAACAGACTCTGTTTGCCGCCTCGGCGGCGACGAATTCGTGATACTACTTGAGGATATTAACCACGTAGAAGATATTGAATTTATCTCACAAAAAATCATTAGTGAACTGGGCGAACCTACGGACATGCAAGGGCACCTGCTGCACATTTCTACCAGCATAGGTGTCGCCCGATTCGCGCAAGACGCAGAAGACGCCATTGGGCTATTGAAGCATGCAGATATTGCCATGTATGAAGCGAAGAATCAGGGGCCGGGCCAGGTTTGCTTTTTTAATCAAGAGATGCTTAAAAAATCGGTAAACAGGTTGACGATCGAGACGCAGGTGTATGAAGCGTTTCACAGCAAAGACTTTTTCCTGATGTACCAACCGCAAATATCAGTTACCAGCAGTCAAGTTGCAGGTTTCGAGGCGTTGATCCGATGGAAACGCAACGGACAACTTGTGCCGCCGTCTGAGTTCCTGCCGGTAGTTGAGGAGATTGGGCTGATGATAGACGTTAGTCACTGGGTTCTTGAACAGGCATGTTCGCAGAATGTCACTTGGCAAAAGGAGGGCCTGAGACCGGTCAAGATAGCAGTGAACCTGCCGGTTTCGTTTTTGATGAGCGTGGGATGTGTGGATAAAGTTCGCACAATCCTGGCGGATACAGGTTTGTCACCTGAGTATCTTGAGATCGAAATCACCGAAGATACTTTTTTGACTTCAGCGTCGAGTACGATCGTTGTTCTGCATGCATTAAGGAAGTTGGGGATTAACATTTCAATCGATGACTTTGGTACAGGATATTCCTCGATGAGATATTTGCAGGATTTACCCATACAGACGCTAAAAATAGATGGCAATTTTATTGCTGGGATGGAAGCGAGTGATCGCAGCGAGGGTATCGTAAAATCGATGATTGCGCTGAGCAAAAACCTGAATCTGCTCGTGGTAGCAGAATGTGTTGAGACACAGAAGCAGTTTGATATCCTCAAGGATCTGAAGTGCGACGTGGTTCAGGGGTATTTGTTCAGTAAACCACTACACGTTGACGAAGCCTCGCGATATCTGGCAATTAGCCCGAGCGACCTGGGGTTTGCTCGCCTGGCAGGTTAGGGAATCGCGCCGGGCTGCCAAGTTACGGGGCCAACGCGCGAATGCCAATGCTCACACCGTTTGTTCCACTCCCAGCCTGGTCAACACTTCCTGGGGCGGCCCCTCATAGCTTGATGAAGGCTGATTGCCCACATAACCGATTGCTTCCCAACCCGGTGGTGTGGCGTAGTAGGCGGCAGCGGCCAGCGAACGAAATCGGCTGAAGAATCTGGCTGCGGTTTTAAAGTCGGCTGCGGCAGCTGGCTCAAAACAGATGTCATCGCAGATGGCCTGCTGTTGTTCTGGTGCCAGTTCTGCGAACACGCGTTGAAAGCGCTTGTCGGCCTCTGCATCAAGCCAATCCAACCCTGGCAGCATAATCTCGCGATCAAGCCGTTGGGCGGCGTACGGTGCGCTGACCCATTCATCAACAAAGTCGATGACATGCACTTCGCTCGCTGCAGGTCCAAGATTGTCCGCAGGCAGGATAACGTCTGCCAGTGCAGTGGCAGCGGCACGCTGTGTCCGGTTCAACGTTAATGGCCACACCTCTCCCGGGCTGTAGGCCTGGTTTAGCCGCGGATCACCGCCATAACCCGTGGCAGACACGGGCGGGACAGATGGCAGTGGTTCAGCACCGAATACCGATGCATCACCCAGCTTCAGCGCGGTCGCCACGGCGACAAACCATTTGAAAACGGTGCGTCGCGGTAAGCGTGGCAGGTGATTAACCATGATGGGAACAGCGCTGAGTGATTCGGGTTCCTGATAATCATGCGACATTAGAGTAGCCCCTTTTTCGATTGATCAACCAGATAGTCACCCGCGCGCCACGCCATGGCCATGATGGTGAGTGTTGGATTCTTGTCGGCATTGGACGGGAAGGGTGTTCCATCCACCAGAAACAGATTTTTCACATCCCAGGTCTGATTGTAGCCGTTGCACACTGAGGTGTTGCGGTCACTGCCCATGATGGCACCGCCTACCTCGTGGATGATTTTGCCGCCCGGTTCGATGCGGTTGCGCGCGGTCGTGACGCCGCGAACGGTGCCGCCCATGGTTTCAATCAGTTCTTTGAACGTCTGTTCAGCATGGTCACACATGCGCTGTTCATGTTCCGCCCATTTCCAGTGCCATCTCAGCACGGGAATGCCCCATTTGTCCGTCACGCTGGGGTCGAGTTCCGCAAAACAATTGTCGTTAGGAATCATCTCGCCACGGCAGGCAAAGCCCATGAAGGAACCGTAATAACGTCGCGCTTCCTGTTTATATCGAGAGCCGTAGGCACCGGCGCCCAGATCGTCGGGTAGGGGATTGCCGCCACCCGGCATGCCACGCGTCGCCCCCATCTCAATGTGGTAACCACGCGGGAAGCCCAATTTTGCCGCATCCTTGTAAAGCCACCACGGTGCATAAAAATGTGAACCGCCGGCCCCATCTTCGTTATAAGGCGGCAGATTCTCCAAGGCCGGAATCTGCCCCTGCAGGCTGGTGCCCACCGTATCCATGATGTACTTGCCGACCAAGCCGGAACTGTTGGCCAGTCCGTCAGGAAACAACGGGCTTTTGGAGTTCAGCATGATGCGCACCGTTTCACCACTGCTGGCCGCCAGCACCACAGCCTTGGCGTTCACTTGCACATCCTTGCCGGTGGTTTTGTCGATAAACGATACGCCGGTGGCTTTGCCGTCCGCCCCGACCAAGACTTCCCGCACGTGCGCATTGGCAACGATGTCAAGATTGCCGGTGGCCAGTGCCGGCGGCAGGTGCACGGTTGTGCTCTGGTAGTTGGCGCCGGTTGAACAGCCACGCCCGCAGGGGGTCGCCCAGAAACAGGCCGAGCGGGCGCGCATGGCATCGCCCACAATTTTCTGTGCCCAGTTGTTGCCGGGAAACAACACGGCCGGCAGCCGGTCAGCATCAAGCTTCTGTGTCAGCACCGCCCGGTGGATGGGAACAATCGGTATCCCCAGCGTCTTGCCATGTTTTTGCGCCAGCAACTCACCCGCGCGGCCTTTTGGCGGTGGCTGCAGTACGCCAGCGGGGGAGTCCGGGGTGTTTTCCAGTCCATGATTGTCGCCATAGACGCCAATGAGCTGCTCAACTTTGGTGTAGTACGGTTCTATCTCGTGGTAATCAACGGGCCAGTCCAGCCCATATCCGTCACGTGATCTGGGTTTAAAATCATAAGGGCCGTTGCGCAGCGAGATTCGTCCCCAATGGTTAGTGCGACCGCCCAGCATCCGCGCTCGCCACCACCAGAACTGTTCTTCCGGTTTATCGCTTGCCTGCGTGTACGGCTCAGGCTCCATCTGCCAGCCGCCGTCTACCGTGGCATCGTGAAAGCCGAATTCTTTGTCAGGCGTGGCGTTGCCGAGCAAAGGCGCCTGATCGCGGCGCTGAAACATCGGTGTTTCGGTGACCGGATCGTAGGCGCGTCCTGCTTCCAGCATCAGGCACTTGATGCCCGCCAGCGTGAGCGTGAAGGCCATCTGCCCACCGCCAGCACCGGAACCCACAATAATGACATCGTAGTCTTTGGTGGCCTCGTCGGCTTTGATGGTCAACATGCGAGCTCCCTGTACTTTTTATTGATCGTGGTGGCTTCTTCTTTGATTAAACTTTTAAAGAGCGTAGTGGTCAAGTGGAATAACAAAGACCGAATCAAGGAATCACTTGGGTCGATCAGCGTCAGCCTCGACAGCACCGGAATACCCGTTTATTCTTCAAGGCACCAATATCAATAACAACAATAAGAAGGTTCCCCTGATGCGAACGTCATTTCGAATGCTGACCCTGACCGGTCTGGCGCTGGTCCTGCAGCAAACAGTCCTGCAGCAAACAGCCATGGCCCAGTCGGAGCTGTCTCCTCTGCAGGATTACGCACCGGTGACGGATCAGCTGCTGCTGGATCCACCGGCCAGCGACTGGCTGATGTGGCGTGGGACCTACGACCTCAGTGGTCATAGCGCTCTTGAGCAGATCAACCGCGACAATGTTGCTGACCTGAAACTCGCCTGGAGTGCGCCGCTGGGTGAAGGCGGCAATATGACCACACCGCTGGTACACAGCGGCGTGATGTTTATCGCCGACAACAACAACGTGCTGCTGGCACTGGACGCCCGCAATGGCCAAGAGTTGTGGCGTTACCAGCACCCCTCTGACAATCTCGATGGTCGCCGCATCGGCATTGCCCTGCACGGCGATAAGGTCATCGTGCCGCATAACGATCTGGATGTGGTGGCGCTGAATGTGCGCACTGGCGCGGTTGAATGGGAGCAGGCGATCAGTGTGCCGACAACGGAAGTGAGCCGCGGCTATTACTCCCTTCGCGGCGCGCCCATGGTGGCTAATGGCATGGTGGTGCAGGGCGTCGGCGCCACCATTGTGCCTGAGGGAGGCTTTATTGTTGGCCTGGACCTTGAGACGGGAGCAGAACAGTGGCGCTTCCATACCGTCGCCCGCCCCGATGCGCCGGGTGGCAATACCTGGAACAACCTTCCCCTGAATGAGCGCAGCGGTGGCTCGGTGTGGATACCCGGCAGCTACGATCCCGCGCTGGATCTGGTGTTTTTTGGCACCGCGCCTACCTACGATACCGGGCCACTGTTGCCTGA
>JBFZEG010000159.1:0-4992 GCA_041306975.1 Gammaproteobacteria bacterium
GGATCGCCTGCCAAGGCCGGCACATCGGATGTCCACGGCTCCCCGCTGGGCGCAGCCGAAGTGGCCGCAACACGCGAGGCTTTGGAGTGGTCTCATGAGCCGTTTGATATTCCCGCACCCATCAAAATGGACTGGGACGCACGTGAGCGCGGATTTCTGGCGGAGTCGCACTGGAAGGAAGCGCTGGTGCGTTACGAAGAAGCCTATCCTGAACTGGCCATGGAGTTTGTGCGGCGTATGAAGCGCCAGTTACCGGGGCATTTTGAGCAACGCGCTGCCGACTTCATCGCGGCCACTCAACTTAAGGCTGAAAATATTGCGTCACGCAAAGCATCTCAAAACACCATTGCTGCCTTCGGTGAGATGCTGCCGGAGCTCATTGGCGGATCAGCCGACCTTGCCGGCTCCAATCTGACCATGTGGAAAGGCAGTTCACCACTCAGCGAGCGCGCCGACGGCAACTACATCTATTACGGTGTGCGGGAATTTGGCATGAGCGCCATTATGAACGGCATCGCCTTGCATGGCGGATTTATACCCTATGGCGGCACTTTCCTGATTTTTATGGAATATGCGCGTAACGCCGTGCGTATGTCTGCGCTGATGAAGCAGCAGGTCATTAACGTTTACACCCACGATTCTATTGGCCAGGGTGAGGATGGGCCAACGCATCAGCCGATCGAGCAGCTGGCCAGCCTGCGCACCACACCCAATATGTCAGTCTGGCGTCCGGCCGATGCCGTAGAGACGGCTGTTGCCTGGAAGCACGCGCTGCAGCGTCACGATGGCCCCAGCTCTCTGGTGTTTTCGCGTCAGAATCTGGTACATCAGGCGCGCACGGATGATCAGATCGCAGCCATCAATCGAGGCGCCTATATTCTGGAGGACTGTGTTGGTCAGCCAGAGATTATTGTGATCGCTACCGGCTCTGAAGTGGGTATTGCCCGCGATGCTGTTAAAAAATTGTTAGAGCAGGGCACAAAAGCTCGCCTGGTTTCCATGCCCAGTACCGATGTGTTTGAAGCGCAGGATGCGGCCTACCGCGAGCAGGTGCTGCCCTCTGCAGTGCGCAAACGTCTGGCGGTGGAAGCGGCTGCCGCCGATTACTGGTACAAATACGTTGGACTGGATGGCGCCATTATTGGCATGACCCGGTTTGGCGAGTCGGCACCGGGTGGTGTATTGATGAAAGAGTTCGGGTTTACTGCGGACAACATTCTAGCAAAGGCTGCGGCACTGCTGGCTTAAGCCATTCACGACTGATCGGGGTAGGTGATGTCAAAGCCATTCAGGCTGGCTATCAACGGATATGGTCGTATCGGGCGCTGCGTGCTGCGCGCATTGCATGAGCGTAATGATCTGCCGGATTTGCAGATTGTTGCCATCAACGATCTCACGGATGCGCGCACCTTGGCGCACCTGACGAAGTATGACAGTACCCACGGCCGGTTTGCCGGCGAAGTGTTGCTGGAAACGTCAGACCGTTTGCGGGTTAATGGACAGGCAGTGCAGGTATTGTCCCATGCGGGCATTGGCGGCCTGCCATGGGCAGAGCTTGAGATAGATCTGGTGCTGGAGTGCAGCGGCTGTTTCAGCGATCGGGCAACGGCCGAGCAACACCTGGCGGCCGGCGCGCGGCGTTTGTTGTTTTCGCAACCTGCACACAGCGACGTTGATGCAACCATTATTTACGGCATCAATGACAAGACACTGGATCGCTCTCACCGCATCATTTCCAGCGCATCGTGCACCACCAACTGCGTGGTGCCGGTCATCAAAGCGCTGGACGATGAATTTGGTGTTGAGTACGGCGTGATCACCACCATCCATTCAGCCATGAATGATCAGCCGGTGATTGATGCCTACCATAATCAGGACCTGCGAAAGACACGCAGTGCGGTGCAATCGATTATTCCGGTTGATACCGGGATTGCCAAAGGTATAGGACGCATACTGCCGCATCTGGACGGACGTTTTTCTGCGCAGGCCATGCGGGTGCCAACGGTGAATGTCTCGGCGATTGATCTGACAGTCACGGTACGCAACGATGCCTGTGTGGCATCAGTAAATGAGGCAATCAGACAGGCTGCCCGATTATCCGTGGCGGATGTGCTGGCCTGCACAGACGAGCCGCTGGCCTCATGCGATTTTAATCACGACCCACGTTCGGCCATTGTTGATCTGAGCCAAACACGGGTCAGCGGGCAACACCTGATCAAGGTCCTTGCCTGGTTTGACAATGAATGGGCATACGCCAACCGTATGTTGGATGTTGCCAATGCCATCTATCAACTCGATACGGATTGAAACATGAGCACAGCTTCGAAAAAAATTGAACGCATGCAGGACATGGATCTGAAAGGAAAACGCGTATTGATACGTGAGGATCTGAACGTTGCTGTAAAACAAGGTGAGGTTGTAAATGACACCCGTATTGTTGCGGCATTGCCAGCGCTAAAAATGGCCATTGATGCCGGGGCAAAACTCATGGTGATGTCGCATTTGGGCCGGCCTGAGGAAGGCAAGCCGATTTCAGCACAACTAGATTCATCGCTAGCGCCGGTTGCGACGCATCTGCAGACATTATTGGGTTTTCCTGTGCGTCTGGTGCAGGATTACTTGGAGAATCCGCAGTCGGCAGAACCTGCAGACGGGGAAATGGTGTTGTTGGAAAATGTACGTATCAACGTCGGCGAAAATGCTAACAGTGATAACTTGTCGCGGGCTTATGCTGCCTTGTGCGATATTTTTGTGATGGATGCTTTTGGCACTGCGCACCGGGCTCAGGCCAGCACGCATGGCGTTGCCAAGTTTGCGCCCAAAGCAGTGGCTGGCCCCTTGTTGGCTGCCGAGCTGGATGCCCTGGACAAGGCGTTGAAGAATCCTGAACGCCCCATGCTGGCAATTGTTGGCGGCGCAAAAGTGTCCAGCAAACTGCAGGTGCTGGAAAGTCTGGCGCAAAAGACCGATCAGCTGATCGTGGGTGGCGGGATCGCCAATACCTTCCTGCTGGCCGCGGGTTATCCGGTGGGCAAGTCGCTTGTTGAAGTGGATCTGGTTGATACGGCCAAAGCCTTGATGGCAAAAACGTCTATCCCCTTGCCGATTGATGTTGTTGTCGCCAAAGCATTTTCCGCTGACGCCGATGCTGTTATCAAAAATATTGCGGATGTTGAGAGCGACGACATGATTCTGGATATTGGCCCCAAAACGATTGCCAAGCTTGCGGGCATTATCGCCAGCATGAAGACTATTATCTGGAACGGGCCGGTGGGCGTGTTTGAGTTTGACGCGTTTGCCAATGGCACCAAAGCGATTGCGGAAGCTGTTGCAGCAAATCAGGGTTTTTCGATCGCGGGTGGCGGTGAAACCATTCAAGCTATCGACAAGTTTGGCATCACCAGCCAGATTTCATATATCTCTACTGGCGGTGGTGCCTTCCTTGAGTTTGTTCAGGGAGAAGTCTTGCCCGCAGTTGCTATTCTGGAACACTAAACTAAATTTGAATTCGTTAAGGAAGAGGAGTTTTTATGGCCCTGATCAGTCTTCGACAGCTGCTTGATCATGCCGCTGAGCATGCATACGGTGTACCCGCATTTAACGTCAATAACCTTGAGCAGGTTCGCGCGATTATGGAGGCCGCAGATGAAGTACATAGTCCGGTCATCCTGCAGGCATCTGCGGGCGCCCGCAAATACGCAGGTTCCAATTTCTTGCGACATCTGATCTTGGCGGCAATTGAGGAATTTCCGCATATCCCGATTGTGATGCATCAGGACCACGGCGTGTCACCAGCGGTTTGTCAGCGCTCAATTCAGATGGGGTTCTCATCGGTGATGATGGACGGATCGTTGGGTGTCGATGGCAAAACGCCAATGGATTACGACTATAACGTAAACGTAACCCGCACAGTCGTCGCCATGGCGCACGCTTGTGGTGTGTCTGTTGAGGGTGAAATCGGTTGTCTGGGCTCGCTGGAAACCGGCATGGCCGGCGAAGAAGATGGCATTGGCGCAGAAGGCCAGCTCAGTCATGATCAGATGCTCACCGATCCTGAAGAAGCGGCGTCCTTTGTAAAAGACACAGGTGTAGACGCTTTAGCGATCGCAGTGGGTACCAGTCATGGTGCCTATAAGTTCAGCCGCCCGCCCACCGGTGACATTTTGGCTATCGAGCGTATAAAGCAGATACATGCACGCATCCCTTCAACACATCTGGTCATGCACGGATCTTCATCGGTTCCGCAGGAATGGCTTGCGATTATTAACGAGTTCGGCGGCGAAATTCCCGAAACCTACGGTGTGCCGGTGTCAGAGATTCAAGAAGGTATCAGACACGGTGTGCGCAAAATCAATATTGATACTGACTTGCGACTGGCCTCAACAGGCGCTGTGCGTAAGTTTCTGGCAGAGAACAAATCTGAATTTGATCCGCGCAAATTTCTAGCTCCAACCATCAAGGCCATGAAAGGTATTGTCAAAGACCGCCTTGAAGCGTTTGGGGCGGCGGGGCAGATTGACCGCATTGGCAAGGTTCATAGCCTGGAAGCTATGGCTGCGAAGTACGGTATCAAGTAAACATGGGGACGGAGGGCGAAGCGCTCCGTACTCATGTTTACTCTGTAGCACAAAGGCGCGGCGGCAATGCTCTTGCCAATAGCAGCAGCTGCATTCATTACATCCGAAGCATGCGCTGCACCAATTGCATCCGATGCAGCGTGATAAGGAGGTTGCTGCGGGTAAAAAGTTGAGGAACAATCAGGCGCCAGCGGCGTCGTTCCGAGACTCTTTACCCGCTGCAACCTCCGGAGGCAGAACGAGACTCTTTAACCGCAGCGACCTCCGGAGGCAGAACGAGACTCTTTACCCGCTGCAACCTCCGGAGGCAGAACGAGACTCTTTACCCGCAGCGACCTCCGGTCGCAGATAAGCACAAGCCAGAAACTACCAAAGCACCCGACACCTGATCGTGCCAGTGACTTCATAAAGTTTG
>JBFZEG010000207.1:0-3461 GCA_041306975.1 Gammaproteobacteria bacterium
AAATGGCGCGCGGAACTCACGCATGGCTGCGTAGCCTTCAGGGTCAAGCATCTCCTTGTTGCCCGGCACCAGCCCCACCAGCATGCTGTGATCCTCACCGGCCCCGGTTGCCCACTCGGCAAATTCATGACCAAAGGGTGGAAAGTACAGATCGGTCCCCGCCAGCACCAGACCCGTTGCCATTTGTGCGCACAGCAGAAACATCATGATGGCAATCATAATGCGGCCCAGCGGGTTATGGCCTTTATAGGCCGGCGCGTCACCTTTGCGAAAACCTTGAATGTACGCAGAGGTCTGACTCAGGTAGCCCTTGCCGCCAGGCAAAATCGCCTTCCAGCGCGCGTACCTGCCGCCGATAAATCCCCACACCAAACGCCAGAGCAGATTCAGGGTAAACACATAACCAACGTAGGCATGTATTATTTTGAGGGTAATTTTGCCTTCAGCGCTGACACCCAGCGTGTTGGTGTTGAGGATCATTACGCCGATAATGATCAGCAGCAACACACAGATCACATTCAGCCAGTGGAAAATCCGCGTGGTGCGATCCCAGACCTTGTGTGCCTGTCTTTGTGGTGATATTGCTTCTTGCATGTTGATGCTCCTGAAGTGAACCCGTATGCAAATCTAGCAACGCTTTGTGTCAAGACGATGTTGAGAGTTTGCTGACTTCAAGCTACGCGCCACTGCTCCGCCAGACAAGCTGGTAAACACCGGCTTGTTGAGGTTCCGCAATAATCATCAACATATCCCGCAGCAATTGCGGTGTGGATTCCTGCACGCTGACCTGCAAACGCGTGATGAAGCGGCCATCCAGCCAGATCTCTGACTCAGCCTGTACCCGCAGGTCAACGGTGTCAGCGGGAGTATCTGCGCCCTGCACCTGCAAAAACACCTGATCTGCACCGCGCGAGGTCAGTGTCCACGGCAGTTGATGTAGACGCAGCGTCTGCAAGCGCATGCGCCCGCTTTGCGGGTCGGGTAACTGCAGGGCTACAGCAGCCCTGTCCCACAAACCGCGGGCGCTGACGCTCAGTTGTTGCTGCGCCGGCTGCCAGGACAACGCTTCGATGATGCCGCGGACGACCCCTTGCACCTGCACACTGCTGTCCAGTGAACGGATCAGTGCTGCACCGGCAAGCTGACCGGACACCAGGGCGGCAGCTGGCAACTCAAACACCATGTCACTGACAGACACAACACCAGCGGTGTTGATGCAGGTTTCGCCGTTGATTGTCAGTTCGTCATTGTTTGTGGAAATCTGCAGACACAGTTTTGCGGCCAGCAGATCGCGCCAGCTCAATCGCCACTCCATGTTCTCCAACACCAGAGTCTGCTGGTTGTTGCGGATAAGCACAGATTCCGCCCGGCCTGCCCATAGCCGGCCACGGGTGCGCGACACCTGTACCAGAGCTTCACCGCTGCTGTTGTTGACACCAGACCAGACCAGCAGGCGCGGTAACACGCTGGCGGGCACCGACCAGACCAGGCTGACCAGACACGCCGCGATAAAAAACATCAGCCAGCGACGCCATCCAGCGGTGGTTTGTTTTATCACTGCCCCACACTCCTGACCCTAAGACTGGCATTGATCAGCTCGCTGACCGCTGCCTGACTGGCACTGGCGGGTGTCAGCGTGAGCTGCTCCACGCGTACTCCTGGTGTCGACTCCAGCTGCGCCAGCCACGCCAGCAGTAACGGCATGGAGACCGCATCAAAGCGCGCACCCGCACTCTGATTATCGGCAGCAGGTTCCAGTGAGGTGATGGCAATACCAATCTGCGCAGCCAATGTATTGAGCAACTGTGGCAATGACTGTGTCGACGCCGCCTGCGTTGACAGCGCAGCTGGTGCACTGCGTAGCTGCACCAACTCAGCCGCAAGGTTATTGACCTGAGCCAGGTCATCCTCGGCAGACATCACCTTGAGTTCAGACATTGTGCGCGCAGCAAACACCGGTTGCCAGATCAGCAGCCAGCCTGCTGTTAATACAACCAATATGCTACCTGCCAACAGGGACACTTGCTCACGGCGTGTGCAACGTGCCAGGTAGCGTTTTATTGATGCCAGCACCGAGGTCATGACCATGTTCATAGCCCATTACCTCGCACAATCAGGTTTGCCTGTTGCAGATCTCCGGCACGGCTGATGTTCTGAGCCTGAGCGGTCCAGCCGCTGGCGCTCAAGGTTTCGCTGAGTTCAAGGATCACCGCTGTTGTAGGGGCACTGATGGTCATTTGTATTTCCGGATTATTCTGATCATTGCTGTTGAAGCTTAAGCGATGCAGATTCAACTCCCCGGTGATCTCAAACGCATCCAGCATGGCGTTGAGCATCGCAACAGGCCCAACCGACGATTCACCGGCTCGGTAGCGCGCCAGTTGCGTGGACAATTGCTGTACCGCATCCACCAGCACACCTTCTGGCATAACATCGCGGTATCGCTGTTCAATCTGCGTCTGCAGTGCAGCGAAGCGTCGCTGGTTAATGGTGGTTTCAACAAACACACTGGTGATCACCGCACATACTGCCAACATGGCAGCAATTACCGGTGTCCGCAACGTCTTCCAGTATTTGGCGGTGCGCAGCGGTGCGGCCAGCTCACCCTGCCGCAGATTCACTAATTGCTCACCCTGACACCGCAAACCCGACCACACCTGCGCAATAACATGCTGATCCACCTTGATACCGGCCTGCGCCAGACTGCTGTCCTGCGCCAGAGACTGAAACAATTTCTGCGACGCGGCTGTAGTGTGTTCTGCGGCACTGACCAGCACCGTCAGGCGAGTGCCAGAATAAACCTGAGTGTCTGCGGCAAGCACGGTTTCCAGCAATGGCAAAACCAGCGCTGGCTCAACACTGGCACATAAACTGTGCCCGCAATGCAGGTGACAGATGTCACTATCCAGCAAAATCGACCACTGTTGCTCTGCCGTTGGCAGCATGGCTGGCAGTGCATACACCTCTTCGACTTCCAGCCCGAGATCCTCCAGTGTGTGGATCGCTGACTGCAAAGGCTTTTTGTCGGCATACGCAACACTCACATACCCTGACTCTGCAACGATGCGCGGTTCAGCAGATGCAACATGCACTTGCGAGATGTCTGCGGCAAGCTCTGGCTCCAGCATAAACGGCAACAAGCGCTGCAGATGCCTCTTTTCTTTTGGCAGAAACGTCAGCTGCCGCGTAACCAGACTATCCCCCGCCATCAGCAGCATGGTGTGCAGCCCACTGGCATCAGGCAGCTGTTGCTCCTGTAACCAACTGGCCAGCTGCGCAACACTGCCGTCTTGCAGCGTTAGCGAGGTGCCCGGTGTCGCGTTTTGCACAAGGCCCCATCGTGCGCGCAGTGCACCGTTGGCGGATGCGTTGGCAATACCGTCAGCTTCCGCACTCAGCTGCACCCAAAGTTGTGTTTTTTTCAATTTAAAACCCCGTCACCACTCGCTTCAAAACGCCCT
>JBFZEG010000214.1:0-6902 GCA_041306975.1 Gammaproteobacteria bacterium
CCTGATTCATCCAGCGCAGGCCCCCTGTACACGATCTCCCAACGCTGGGGATTGATCAGCAGCGTTTCGCCTGCATAACGCAAACCCAGAGTTGCTGACACCATGCCGGCATCATCTTGGAGAACAGACTGTTCAATCGAATGCGCGTTTGCGAATTCCACCAACGCCTCTCGGTCAACGCCAGGCTCTGGATTGATCAGTGCAAAGGCAACGCCGCTGGCTTGCGGGTCAACGCTGCCTACCAGTGTGGTCAGGGACTTGAGCGCATATTCTGACCCGGCCACGCTGGACATGAGCAAAACTGCCGGACGCTGGCCATGGTAGTGCAGGTTAAATGCCTTACCCTGCTGATCCAGCAGCGTGAAATCTGCTGCGCGGGTGACATCTGAATTCAGCTCACTGGCCTGCGCATGAGAAGCCAAGGCAGAGAGCCCAAGTAGCAGGCTAGCAAATAAAATTCGGTGGAATTTAGACATAATTACCTCTGATGCCGGAAGATGTTAAAGCGGCCGCTATAAAAAGTATCGGGGAGATACGATGGCATTGAACAACTGGTTCAATCTCAAGTCAATCGGCCAGAAGTAACCCGCTGTGCACAGCGCTCTCAGACTGATTGATTTCCCGAGAGTTTGTAGTTCTCCTGAATGAAGTTCCCCAGCATGGTGAATTCATCATGACGCGTACTGGCCTTGCGCCACACCAGTCCGATTTGCCGTGAGCTACCGGGCTCCATGGGCGTCGTTTTAATACGAGTGTTTTTTAACAGACTGGAGTTCACCGCCATTTCCGGCAGGTAGGTAATGCCCAGATCAGCGTCGACCATCTGTACCAGCGTCAACAATGAGGTTGCTGTGATGTTACTGACTTTATCGACATTTTTAATGTTGCAGGCTGACAAGGCATGATCACGCAGGCAATGACCGTCCTCAAGCAGCAAAATGCTGTCGCTTGGCAAATCGTTCAGGTCGTAATCGCCAGGTCGTATCAAAGCGCTGTTCTGTTGGTGAGCGAGGTAGAACCTATCCTCAAACAGCACCCTATCGGTGGTGTTGCGTAACTCGTAAGGCAGGGCAATCAGAATAAGGTCGAGCTCGCCATCCATCAATCGCTCATAAATCCGTTCCGTCAGATCCTCTTTCAGATATAACCTGAGATCGGGAAACTCTGCTCGAAGCGCGGGTAGAAGTCGCGGCAGCAGAAAGGGAGCAATCGTTGGAATCACACCAAGCTTCAAGGGACCGGTCAACGGCAACTGATTACCTTTGGCCATTTCCACCAGATCTTCAAGCTCTCTTAGCACCACCCGAGCTTGTCTGGCAACGTCTCGTCCAAGGCTGGTGACAGTGACGTTTTTATTCGTCCTGTCAACGAGCTGGATATTCAGCATATTCTCCAGCTCTTTTATCGCCACGCTGAAGGCCGGCTGCGACACAAAACAGGACTCCGCTGCTTTGCCAAAATGTTCGTATTGCTCCAGGGCAACAAAATAACGCAGTTGCTTGGTAGTTGGGAGATGGGTCATTAATGAACCTCCGATTTAGAGACGGACAATGCCTGCTGACACTAACCACAACATGGCGATTGATTCTATTTATCACTTTAATACATATAATTCATTTTATCTATGCGCCTGGCGTCCCTAAGCTGCCCGCAAACCAAGACAATCAACCGCGCTGCGGGTTTCTTGTCTTGCGCTGGAAGCTTATCCCTTTAATCTTATCCCTCTTGGCCGGCTTGATGCCCAAAACATCGGTCGGCCTTTTTTATGAGAAAACTACCGGATTCTGCTCCGAATATCACCTACCTACAGCCATCACACAAAATACTGTTATACTCGCGCCGGTTTGAATTTCTGATAGCGACGATGGGTGACAGCAGATGCTTTTAGACACCACGATGCTTTTTAGCGGACCCGCTCTTGCCAGCAGACGCATGTCAGGAGCACAACCGCATCATCATTGTGAGCGACGACTTCCCCGCTCGCTGTTTTGTGCCGCGCTCAGTTGCGCCTGCCTTGCTGCCGCGCCGCTTGCTGCCACCGCGCAGTCAGCACCATTGAGCGTCTGGCAGGGGGAATGGCAGGTCGAAGCCACCACTTTCACGCTCAGGGTAAGCACTGAGGGCAATCGTTTTTTTATAGAACCCGTGCGCCCACTCGGGCTTGAGTGGACTAGCAGTAATGGCACTATTGATGGCAATACCGGAACGATTCAGGTGGAGTATCAGGGAGTCAGCGCACAGGTCATGGTGCAATTGATCTCTGACAGCAGCGCGATTGTTCGCTCCTTATCATGTCAACCCGACTACCATGTCATCTGCACGCTGGTACAGAATCAACAGGCTTTATTTCTTAAACTAACAAACGCTGCTAACCAGACAGAGTTGCCCCTGGATTAGCAGCTTGATGCCATGCGCAGGTCAGAGCAGATCACGCGCACTGTTGATGCAGCGGCCTACAATGCCGTATTCAATTGCCTCATCGACCGACATCCAGTAATCACGATCCGTATCTTTTGCTACCCGCTCAACGGGTTGTCCCGTCTCACTGGCGATTAACTGATTGATACGCGCTTTCATTTTGACAATCTGTTCTGCCTGAATTTTGATATCTGAAGCGCTTCCGCGTGAGCCGCCGGACGGCTGATGAACCAGAAACCGGGTATTTGGCAAGGCAAAGCGATGCTCTTTGTCTGCCGCCAGGAAAATAGTCGTGGCGGCGCTGGCAACCCACCCGGTCCCAACCACACGCACAACCGGCTGGATAAACTTGATAATGTCATAGATCACATCACCTGACTCCACGTGACCACCCGGCGAACTGATGTAGACAGTGATGGGATCATTACTCTCAGCCGCCAACGCCAGCAATCGCTCGGTGGTATTTCTCGCAAGGCGCTCGTTGATATCTCCAAAAATGGTGACAGTGCGTGCTTTAAACAGCTTTTCGTCCAACATTCGATTGGATGCCGGGCTTGGCGTCTCATTAGCAGACAGATTGTGTTGCATACATTTTCTCCCTAACTACGCTTGTTGAGCGGGGTGAGATTCCGGCCCCAGCCCGTTGAAGCTGATTAACAGTTGAGGCAGCAAGGTCAGCGCACCGACCAACGCCACCAGCATGGCAATACTGGTCAACAATCCGAACACAATGGTCGGGATAAAGTTGGACAGCACAAGAATAGAGAAACCCGCCACAATGGTGAGTGATGTAAAATACATGGCACGAGCGATGCTGCCATGGCAGACATACATCGCAGCTTTGTAGTTGCCAAGCCTGTGGAACTCACGGCGAAAGCGGTGTACGTAATGAATGGTGTTATCCACACCAATACCGACCGAAATAGCCGCGATGGTGATGGTCATAATATCCAGCGGTATGCCCAGCCATCCCATCATGCCCAGCACCAGCGCGGCGGCAATGATGTTGGGGATGATACACAGCACGGCAACACGCATGGACTGGAACAACAGCAGGAACATCACCATGATCACCGCCAGCACCACACCCAGCGTCAGAATTTGAGACTGGTACAGGCTCTGCAAGACGTTGTTGTAAAGCACCAGCGTACCGGTCACTTCTACCTGTTCAGGCGTTAAACCAAAGTTATCTTGCAGGCCCTCGCGCACTTCACGGATCAGCTGGTCACGATTCAGCTCAGGGTCTGACTCAATAACACGAATGTTAAACCGCGCCTGGTTGTGCTCAACAGATAGAAACGGATTAAGCACGGTTGTACGCAGGGTTTCCGGTAGCATGGTGTACAGCAGCGCCCAGAGAAAACTGTCGATAGGTTCGCGGCCATTTAACTCCTCAGCAAGCTGAACAACCGCACCAAAAGATAACACCTTGCCAGTACGCGGGTGATTATCCAGAAATTCGTGCATCTGCTTGATCTGGTTCATCTTGTCCGAGGTAAACCAATAAGCCTCACTATTGTCTTCTTCAAAACCGTCGTCAAAACCGTCGTCAAAACCGTCATCCAATGCCGGCTCGTCGGGCAGGTTGACCAGCACATCGAAGGATAGTGTTCCACCGAGCTTGTCGTCGAACAGCTTCATGCCTTTATAGATCTCAGTGTCTTCTGCAAAGTAGTCGATAAAACTGTTTTCAACTTGCAGGCGGGAAATACCAACCGCGCTGACGACAAACACCAGCGCAAAAATCCATAACAACTGGCTGCCTGCGCGATCGGTGTAGCGGGCAAGCATATTGGTGATACTGAAGCGCGGGATATCTGATTTGACAACATCAGGCTCTGCAGGCAGCAGACTCATCAGCGCCGGGAATAACAGGAACACCACAGTCAGTGCGGTGACAACACCGATGACCATGATCCATCCAAACGATATGATGGGCGTAATTCCGCTGACTACCAGCGAGCCGAATGCCACCATCGTTGTCAGCGCGGTATACAGACAAGGCTTAAACATCACCAGCACGGAGTGCTTCAAAAGGCGCTTATGGTCTGTAAAATGCCGCGTCGCCCTAAGCTCCCGATAGCGCACAATCAGATGCACGGTCAGGGAAATGGTGATGATCAACAGCAGGGACATAAAATTTGACGACACCACCGTGACTCGCCAGTCCATCAACCCCAGTATGCCCACCACAATAATGCCTGCAAACGCGCAGCACACCAGCGGCAGTATCACCCAGCGTTTACGCCGGAAAATCAAACCCAGTGCAATCACAATAAAGGCAAACACCACAACACTGAAGGTCGCCAGATCACTGCGCACAAATGTCACCATATCATCGGCGATCATCGGCGCGCCGCCCAGATACAGATCAGCCTGCTCCTGATAGTTGGCGAGAATAGCGCGGATGCTGGTAATGTCCTGGTGTCTGAACTCTGCAGCCGAATTGCTGTACTCATCAAAGGCAGCACTGACAGTGTTCAACTCGAGAGACTCTTCAGCACTCAGCCCCTCAAGATTGAGCTTGTTGCGAAGTTCAGTGCGCCGATTGATGAGCTCAATGTAGCGGGTATCCATAAAGAAGCTAACCAGCATGGCGCCGGTGCTGCCATCCGGGCTGATCACCGCGTTACTGAAGACGGGGTTTGTCATCAACTCTTCACGCACAGCCTGGGGATCCTGCCCCTCATCCAGAACCGTCAGGTAATCCTCGGAGATGCCGGTGAGCGGGGTATCTCCAAACACGGGAACATTCAAAAGGCTGTCAACCGACTCTACACGTTCCAGCGCCAATAAATCTTCCCGAATGGCTGCCATAATGGCCAGCGATTGCTCGCTCAGCAAATCCAGACCGCGGGGCTGAAAAGCAATGGTTACCGAGTCGCGAACACCGTAGCGCTGGTTTATTACCCGGGAAAACTCCAGGTCCCTGTCATCTTCCATCAGCAGGGAATCGGCGGAAACGTCAAGCCTGAAGTTCTGCGCGTACCAGCCGAATCCGCCGGCCAGCGCCACCAAAAGACTGATGACCAACCATGGCCGATCAAATACCAGAGCACAATACACACGGGAAATCACTGAAGACATAACACTAATCCATCATTCCGACAGGGTTGACGCAAGTGCTGGGCACTATACCGCTTTGCAGGCTGAATTGTTACGTCTGACAACTGACATCAGGGGCTTATCCTGAAATTTTTCCGGAATTTCGCCGGTTGATGTACATGCGCGTTGGTTTTTTTTGCGTGGAAGCGCACACAATTAGTAACAATAAGGGTCTTGATATACATCAAGATACTTGATTTATTGAAGCGGTAATTGGGTACAAGTACCAAACGCGGCGGTATCATGATCTGGTAGTTATCCCGCAAGTATGCCAAAGGCGATCCGAAGGAGTATATACATGCGCAAGACCTTGACCATAGTGCTGGCAGCAGCATTCTCAATGATTTCTCTGATTGCTCAGGCGCAGGATACGTTCCTGAAGAGCATCAAGGAATTTGATCTGGTTGATCACAACGGTGTTTCTCACACACTGGACGACTATAAAGACCGCGATTTTATCGTCATGTACATCCATGGCTCTGGCTGTCCTATTGCACGGTTGTCAGTGCCAACCTACCTCGCCATCCAGCAAGAATATGCCGACAAGAATATTGAGTTCCTGATGCTTAACTCATTTATCCAGGACGACATTCCTCGCATCCGGAAAGAAGCAGAAGAATTCAAGATCACCTTCCCGATTCTGAAAGATGCGGATCAGTCCATCGCGCGCTCCATGGGTGTTGAGCGTACTGCTGAAGTGTTTATCATCGACCCGCGCACCCGCGAAATTCATTTCCGCGGCCCGATCAATGATCAGTTAGGGTATGAGACCCAGCGCCTGCATGTGACTCATGACTACCTGCGCGATGCGCTGGAAACCGTCATGGCCGGCGGCACAGTGGATATGAACGACATTCCTGATGCCAAGGGCTGCTTGGTCGGATTTTTCCTCAGCTGAACACCGACTGATTAACAACGTCAAAATCTGATTAAAAAGCCCGGTCCAACAGAACGGGCTTTTTTTATGCTCGGCGGTAGTAAAGTCTGACTGATACAGGCAGCCAGAAAACAGCCCGCCCGAACAACAAGGCTTATTCCACAAACGCACGCTCAATCACATACTCCGCCTGAATGCCCTGACGAGACTCTTTGAACCCGGCAGCATCCAGTATTTTGCACATGTCCTTCAACATGGTGGGACTGCCGCACAACATAAAGCGGTCATGCTCCGGTGACATGGCCGGCACAGCAATTTTCTGCGACAAAGTTCCATCGATCAGGATATCGGTAACCCTCCCCTGATTAACAAATTCATCACGCGTAACCGTGGGGTAATAGACCAATTTCTCTTGCACTAGCTCTCCAAAAAACTCGTTTTGTGGCAGTTCATGGGTGATGTAGTCGCGGTAAGCAAGGTCGATGATGCGGCGCACTCCGTG
>JBFZEG010000019.1:0-14647 GCA_041306975.1 Gammaproteobacteria bacterium
CGGCGGCGCGTTCAGGGCGGCAGATTGGCTCACCGTGGCATCCACAGAGATACCCGGATTGGCACCTGTCGCATCCATGGCCGCAAGGTCAGCGGGTGCGGTGAACGGGTCGTTTAGCGCCACGTGGGATGTGATCACCGAGCGTCCGTTTAACAACTGCAAGGTTCTGAATGCGGGGAACGCGTCACTTGCCGTGGGTTGCTCAAGCGACAGGAGCCCTGGGTCTGACACCAGGAACGCCTCACTCGAATCTGGCACGATCATGCCACTTTTGTTCAAAGTGGCAATCGTTGCGGCAAGCTGCGGGTCGTCGATCTGCTGCAGGGCGGCCTCGAAATACGTTTCAAATGGCGAGGTGTCGCTGCCTTCGCGCAGAACCTGTTGGTTCACAACGTCTGCAACGGAGATCTTGCTTAGGATGGCAGCGATGTTGAATTCCGGCTGAATCTTCATTATTGCGTTTAAGTTCCTGTTGACTGTCGAACGGGTCGTTGGGTGTTCTTCACTACTCCAACAACGTTAAGCAAAAAACAAGCCAATCCTAAAATTAAAATCCGCGGCGCTGGAAATTGAACTGCAGCGTGCCGGATTCATCGTCCCGCCGACGCTCAGCCTGGTGCTCCTGCGCCAGCTGTCGCTCCTCGGTCAGCACACGCATTTTGTCAAACTTCCTGATTTCACCATGATGCGCTGCAATTGTTTGTCTGATCTCGCGTATTTTTTCAGAGAGCAACTGCGCCTCGACGCCGAGCTTTTCGCGCATGCCAAACAGCTGCAACTGATACGTTGATCGTTGCATGGGCGAACCCGCCGCACTGTCTGAATACTCTGAGACCAAACCCTCAATATAGGCCATACGATCACGCAAATGCTGATACTGCTTCTGGATCGTGTCCAACTGCCTGTTTGCGACACTGGCTCTGTTTTCTTCCTTGCCAATCAACGCTTCCCATACCTTAGTCTTCATCATCAATCTCCAAGAATCTGATTCAACATCAGCCACGATTCTCGTAATGAGAAACTTTCGCCTGATTGCTGCTGCAAAAATGCCACTAACTTTGGATGGTGACGAATAGCGTCGTCCAATTCCGGATTAGTACTTTGGGCGTACGCCCCCACTTGAATAAAATCCTCTTTTTCCTGGTACACAGCCCAGAGTCTTCGTAGACGCTGCGCCAACAAGGCGCGCTTGGAGTCCAGCAGGCTGTTGGCAAGCCGTGAGATCGAACCATTCAGGTCAATCGCCGGATAATGTGCGGCATCGGCCAGTGAGCGGCTCAGCATGACCTGGCCATCCAGCGATGCGCGGCAGATGTCAACAATAGGGTCGTTACGGTCATCGCCTTCAGCGAGCACCGTGTAGAAACTGGTGATGGAACCGTGACCATCACGCCCCACGCCCGGCCTCTCAATCAGATTGGGGAAAAGACTGAAAACAGAGGGTGGATAACCTTTGGACGTTGGCGGTTCACCCATGGCCAGACCAATCTCCCGCTGCGCGTGCGCAACACGGGTCATACTGTCCAGCAGCAGCAGAACATGACGCCCCTGATCGCGGAAATATTCGCTCACCAGGTGTGCCAGCTTGGCGGCTTTGATGCGCGCCACCGGCGAGGAGTTCGCGGGCGCGGCAATCACCACGGAGTGCGCGAGCCCCTCCTCTCCCAGCGTATTGTGCACAAAGTCCTGCACTTCCCGGCCGCGCTCGCCGATCATGCCGATCACCACAACATCGGCAGCGGTATTGCGGGTCAGCATCCCTAACAAGATACTTTTTCCAACCCCGGATCCTGCAATCAGGCCAATGCGTTGACCTCGGCCTATCGTTAGTGCGGTGTTGATGGCTTTGACACCGGTGTCCAGAATGGTATTGATTTCTCCGCGTTCCATGGGATTGAGCATCACACCATCCAGATTGGCGCGCTGCTGGTAGGCGATCGGGCCTTTTCTATCCAGAGGATTTCCAAACCCATCCACAACCCGGCCGATCAGCGCATCACCGAGCTGCCCCTGAGACTGATTCGACACCATGCGAACCCTGTCGCCGGGGCTAAGCCCTTCAATACCGGCGTAGGACATGAGGATTAATTTTTTATCAAAAAAGCCAATCACTTCTGCATCCACCGACTTCTGAAGCGCGGGGGAATCAATGGCACACTGCGCCCCGATGGGCGCATACAAACCTTCCACTTCGATGGTTGTTCCGGTTACTTTTGACAAACGACCCGACGCCTGTATCGGCGGCAGCGCGCTTAGCTGCAGACAGCGCGACACGCTGGCGAGTGCAGGCATGCGGGTGTCCTGCAGTGCTGTGGCATGGTTGCTCATCAATCAAGGTCCTGCAGCATGCTGCCATCCAAAGCGATGAGCTGACCCGGACTGTCAGCCAGTAAGGTCGCACGCATCTGCGCGGCGATCTGTTCCAGTTTTGTTCCGATCAACTCCGATATCCGCGTTGCGCCCATCTCGACTTCAACATCGCCTGGCTGCAAGCGGTCGTCAGGTATAAACGTCACAGACTCATGACCTTTGAGCACTCTGGCGTGATGGATCTCAAAGTCAACGCAGCTCAGCCGAACCGTAATCTGATCGTTTCCATGTCGCCTGATCTCATCAAGGCATCTATCTAGCAAGGCATCATGCCACTGCGGATTGATCGCTATTTCTGCTCGCACCACCTGGCTTGCGATAAAGAGCGACAATTCGCTGACCGCTTCTTTCCAGGCTGAGAAATCCACTCGTTCGGCGCAGATGCTGTCGATCAGCGCGCTAAAGCGCTGCTCATTATCCTCTACGTTCTGCGCAAACTCTGCACGCGCCTGACGTTTGCCTTGCTCAAACGCGGTAGTTCTGAGCTGTTCAAGATCATCGGCAGTCATCAGCACACCTTCTGCTGCTGATGCGCCAGAATTTTTCTGCTCAGCGGCAGCACGCTCATCAGCGTTGTTTGCCCCATCACTCACCGAGCCTGTGGCACGCTCATCCGCGAACGGCTTGGGTTGAAACAACTCAGGCGGTGTTGAATGCTGATTGAGATCGCGCGGCGTCCACGGCGAGAAGCCGGACTTGTTGGCAGGGGTCTCAGCCGTCTGTCGCGCCACAAAACTGCGCGACGCCTTACTGGCGGAGAGCAGCTGATTGAGCTTCCAGTCGATGTTGGCTTTGGGATGGTCAGACAAAGTCATCCCCTCTGCCGGCAAGCACGATCTCGCCCTTATCCGACAATTTACGTGCGATTCGCATGATCTGCTTCTGCGCTGACTCGACATCAGTAATACGCAGCGGGCCTTTGGCTTCCATCTCATCCAGGAACATGGCACGGGCACGCTGCGACATGTTGGCCATGAACTTGTCTTTGACCATCTCATCAGCGCCCTTAAAGGCAATCATCAACTGCTCTTGGTCAATGTTTCTCATCAGGGTCTGTATGCTTCGGTTATCCAGACCACTGAGATTATCAAAGGTGAACATGTTGTCCTGAATGCGCAGAGCCAACTCTTCATCGATTTTGGACACACCTTCCATGATCTTGCCTTCCAGCTCGACCTTGGTGAAGTTCATAATCTTGGCAGCGGTTTTAACACCCCCAAAGTTGGATGACTTGGCGCTTGAACTGCTGGAGAACTGTTGCTTCATAATCTGTTCAAGTTCATCCATCGCGCTGGGCTGGACCGTGTCAAGAAGCGCTACCCGTTGTATCACCTCTGGGCGTTGTTCGGGCTTGAGAAAATTAAGAACGTCGGCGGCCACATCGTATTCGAGCACCGAAATAATGATTGCAATGACCTGGGCATGTTCGCCCTGGATCATCTCCGCGATTGAACGGGCATCCATCCAGCGCAGAATCTCCAGACCTTTACTGGAGGAGCCCGGCATAATTCTGCCAAGGATGGTGGCCGCTTTATCAGCCCCCAGTGCCCGTTTAAACACGTTCTCAACGTAATCTGCTGTACCTAACCCGAGACTTGTTTGTTTCTTGATCGTCGATACAAAGTCATCAAGCACAACGTTGACGCATTCTTGCGAGAGATCGGCAACAGACACCATGCACGCACCCAGCGCCTGCACTTCTCGCGGGGACAGGTAACGGATGATGTCGGCGGCCTGCTGCTCGCCCAGCAAGAGCATAATCACCGCAGCCCTGTCTGTGGTTGTCATTAACTCCAGCTCTTCGCGCAGTGCATCCGACATAACAACCGGTGCAACTTCAGTGGAGCCGTCTTTTTTTTCAGCTTCTGCCATTTTGCTCACCTGCGGTTCAAACTGGTTTGATAAGTTTTTTCAGAACATTGGCGACCCGAGCAGAATCCTCGGCCACCAGCAATCTGATGAGTGCGACTTTGTCGTCGTAGGTATTGGCGGTATCCAGCATATCCGCGGATATCGACGACTTTTTGGGTCTGAGCTTGGCCTTGATTTCATCAATACCGGCCGCGTCACCGGAGGAAAGCATGGCCAGATCCGACGCACTCAGATCACCCTCGTTCAGCGTCTCATCCAGACCAGCACCGGCCAACACGGTTTTCTCTGGCATGTACAGTTTCACAACCGGACGTACCACAATCAGCATAAACAGCGCCGTTAACAAGGCAATGATCCCGTACTTTATCAGCGCGATCACCGATGGTTGCTCGTACCAGGGAGCGCCCTCTGAGGCGAAATTTTCAGGATAGAAGCGTGACGCAACAATGGTTATCACGTCACCACGGTCAGCATCAAACCCAATGGCTGCGCGGACCAGACCCGTCAGCTTGTCGATCTCTTGCTGCAGCACGGCCTCTGTGGCGGCAGCATCTTCTGGCGCAGCCGCATCCAGTCCAGCGGACTGCTGCAGAACGGCTTCGTCGATGGCAATGGCCACTGAAATTTTGTTCATCACGCCGACCTGATTGCGAACGGTGCGAATGGTGCGATCCAGTTCATAGTTTCGCGTGGATTGGCTACTGCGCACCTGTTCAGCATTCGCGCCTGCGGCTCCCGCAAGCGCCGCTTGGTCTGCCGGCTGCAAAATGGCGTTCTCCGGCGCGACGTTGGTTGTCCCTCCGGGAATGCCCTCCGCCACCGTATTGCTGGCCATGTCCATCTGCGTAGATTCCGATCGGGGCAATGGACCTGTGCCGTTGCGATCGAACTCCTCAAACGTAGACTCTGCCCGGGTAAAATCCATGGAGATGTCTACTTTTGTGGTGATTGAACCCTCTCCCAATAGCGGCGCCAGCAACGCATCGATGCGGTCCTTGTAAATCTCTTCAACCGATTGCTGGTAGGATAGCTCTTCGTTGGCCTGCATCAGCGACCCGCTGTTGCTGGTCAGAAGATTGCCACGATCGTCGACGACTGACACATCGGTAGTGGCCAGAAACGGAACGCTGGATGCAACCAGATTAATTATCGCCTCAACCTGCGGCTGGCTGACCGATCGGCCCGCAAAAGGCGTCACAATCACTGAGGCTTTTGTGGTTGCACGATTGCGAATAAAGTTACTTTGACGCGGCGACGCGATATGAACCCGGGCGGACTGCACCGTGGAAATTCGTGTGACGCTTTTGGCCAGTTCATTTTCAATGGCCGCCGTGTACCTTGCCTCTTCCATGAATTGGCTGGTGGTCATGGAGGTTTGTTCGTTAAAAAAATCCAGGGTTCCTGTGTTGACATCTCGCGGCAGTCCTGCAGCGGCAAGCGCCATTCGGCCGTCGTAGTATCGCTCGACCGGGACGGTCAGCGTACCGTTAGCGCTGTCGACTCGCACAGGAATGGCACTGGCTTGCAGAATTGCCATCGCCTCGGAACGATCGACCTCACTCATCTCCGGATACAGCGCGCGGTACTCACCACCGTTCAGCCACAGCGCAGCGATCAGAAACACAGCAAAGAGAAATACCACGGCAATCGCAGGCAGCGATTTTTTCACCAAAGGCTGGCTGACAATTTCCATGATCGTGGGATATGGCTTGTTATCAGACACGACCGCTGGCAGATTTTGTGAGTTAACCATCGCGGGTAATTTCATACCCGCGCCATTGCCCATGCTGGTGTTTGCCGAGGCGATTGTTGTCGATGCATTTTGTAAAGTTGCCATGAAGTTGATTCAACCTCCTTAAACAGGCATGTTCATAATGTCTTCGTAGGCCTTCAAGATCTTGTTACGGACCTGAAGTGTGGCCTCGAACGCAAGGGATGATTTTTGCATCGATAACACAACATCTGTCAAAGGCACGTCTTCGCCCGATTCAAATCGGGTGACCATGGCGCGTGATGCCTGCTGCGAATCATTAACCTGATTCAGCGCTCTGCCCATCGCTTCTGTCACAGTTGTTGCGAAATTAGTGCGATCCAGCATTTCCGGATTGATGCCCGCTACCGAATCCCGCGACTGCGTGACCTGCATGCTGCTCTGATACTTCTGAATCTGTGACAGAAGGTACTGAGCATTTACATCGGTTGTTATCGCCATTATTTACTCCTATCGCGCGTAAGCGTCAGGCACACGGTGCCCTTCAGATCGGTAGGCGCGTAATTTGTGCCGCAAGGTTCGCTGGCTGATTCCAAGCCTTTTTGCAGCATCAGCACGCGACGCTGAACCATTTAATGCTGAGAGAATACTGCTGAGCTCTGTGCGATGCACCGAGCCGTTCAGGCTGACTGGCGAATCAAATGATTGCGCACGCGAGGGAAATTCTGTGGATATTAACTGTGCGTGCTCAACAACTTCGGGTGTCGATGCAGGTTCGTCATCAAACTGAATATCCTCAGGACCAATATCAGCGCCCTGGCGAAGAATCAACGCACGGGCGATGACGTTTTCAAGTTCCCGGATATTGCCGGGCCAGGCGTGGCCGAGCAACTTACTCATCGCCTCTGGCAATATCTCAGGTGCCACGTCATCCACGCTGTACTTCTGTATCATTAGATAGGCAAGGGGCTTGATATCCAACGGCCTGCGCGACAAAGGGGGCATGTTGAACTTGAAAGCACTCAGTCGGTAATACAGATCTTCCCTAAATCGATTCTTTTTGGCTTCTTCCAACAGGTTGACGTTGGTGGCAGCCACAATGCGCACATTCACACTGATCTCACGGTTACTGCCCAGGCGGGTAATTTTTTTCTCCTGCAGCGCGCGGAGTATTTTCGGCTGCAGATCTATCGGCATCTCACCAATTTCATCAAGAAACAATGTGCCATTGTGGGCTTGCTCAAAGTAACCAGCAGAGCCGGCATTCGCGCCAGTAAATGAGCCCTTTTCATGACCGAAGAATAAACTCTCCGCAAGTGTGGCCGGGATTGCAGCGCAATTGACCGCGACAAAAGGTCCCGACGATTGCGGCGATGCCTCGTGTACCACTTTTGCCAGAATTTCTTTTCCGGAACCCGTCGGGCCGGATATCAGCACCGGAATTGTGGAAACGGCAACTCGACATGCCAGCGAAAATATCTGGGCGCTTTGTGGATCAACAAACAAGAAAGGTTGCTTGTTAGTGCTGTCTGTGTGAAGCATTTTTCGTGGGTCTCTTGTTAAAGGCTAGACGCTTGCTCAGAAGATTTAGCAAGTATCAGGCCAACATCTCAACCCATTGAATTTAAATAGAAAAAATCTTTGTTGTGAATTTTTTGACAGAGAATTCCGACCCTGTCAAAAATATACAAGACCCGTGATGATGCAAGCCTTACGGCTCAGAGGAAGGCGGTGGCGATTTTGTAGCGGGCAATTTTCTGTATGAGGGTCGTACGCTGCATATGCAGTAACTGTGAGGCCAGACTCACACTTCCATTAGCCTGAGTGAGTGCCGCTTTGATAAGACGTATTTCAATATCGGCAATAAATTCCTTGGCTTTGATGCCGTTGGCAGGAAAGTTGCCGATGGAATTGGATATCCTGAGCACGTGCTCAATATCATTCGCGGTTATATCCAGTTCATCAGCGTGCTGTTGCGAAAAGCCCGGCGCACCGGTTTCAAACAAGGGCTCGGGGATATACTGTTCTTGGGGTGTTTGCGCATCAATCAACTCATCTGCGAAGAGCTCGCTCATGATCTCGGCCATTCCATCAGGCAGCAGATACGTTGGCAGTGAAGGTATGTCAATTTTCTCACCAGAGAACAACACGCTGAAGCGCATCATCAGATTGGAAATTTCTCGCACATTACCCGGCCAGTCATAGGCCATCAATAGCGTTGCCGAGCGCTCAGTAAAGCTGATTGTCCGGCTGAATTTTGCGTGTATCCGCGCAAAGAACTGACACATCGGCAATATGTCGTCCTTGCGCTGCTTAACAGACGGCACCATGATCGGGAGCACATTCAGACGAAAATAAAGATCTTGCCGGAACAACCCCTCCTTCACCATGCTTGGCAAATCGCGGTGGGTGGCCGCTACAATTCTGACATCGATCGGTTTTGCCTCGCCTCCCCCGATCGGCTCGATGACACGCTGCTCCAGCACTCGTAACAACTTTGATTGTAAATCAAGCGGCATGTCACCGATCTCATCGAGAAAAAGTGTGCCTCCATTGGCTAACGAAAACCTGCCAACTCTGTCTGAGATTGCACCCGTGAATGAACCTTTCGAAAAACCAAACAATTCACTCTCCAGCAGTGATGCCGGAATAGCTGCACAATTTATGGGAACTAACGGGCCGCTACTGCGAGAGGATTTAAAATGCAGCTCGCGGCTGATCAACTCTTTACCCACGCCGGTCTCACCGAGAACAAGCACAGATGCTTCAGATTTTGCGCAGGTATCGATCAACTTTCTAAGTTGAGCCATCGCATCACTGTTGCCTAAAAAAACTGAATCACCTGCTCGCATGCTATTCTCTGGAGGGACCAAGACCTGTTTACTCGAACGCTCAGAATGACATTAGGAGTTATCTGGCTCTTTTTGACATTGATCACGAAAACCAGTTTACATCAATAATCGCAATGTAATCCAATACGCGCTGTCTGGCTATGTTTAAACCCCGTATTGCAGAATTTAAGCTTCAAAAGCACCCGATAGTTCGACGATTTTAATTAACAAGCCTGTTGCAACAGCGGTGCATTGCCCGACCTAAACCGTTACACTTTTTAACAAAAGCATCACCGACTTGATTGGCAGTGTCATCGAGGCTAGCGCATGGGCAGACTGGTAAAAATTGTGATCTCTGTAAGCGTTGGGATTGTTGTTCTGATTGCAGTTTTAATTTACGTACTGATCACGGTAATCGACCCTAACCGTTACCGCGCAGTGTTGGAGCAGACGGTCGCCCGGCAGTCAGGACTACAGCTGCAGATTGCCGGCGACATGGCATGGACTCTCCGCCCGGTGTTTGGTCTGAGTATCCAAGATGTGCGTCTGCGCAACCCGGATAGCCCGCAGGAACTGGCGTCTCTCACCACCATCTCTCTGCGAGTGGATCCGGCTGGACTGCTACGCAGCGAGCTGAACATTGAAGAATTTCTGGCGGAAGACCTGCATATCAACTGGATCGTGGACAGCCAGGGCCAAGGTAACTGGCCTGCACCGGGTGCTGACAATGCACCAGTGATCATAGAGCCTGGCAGCGCAGAGTTACCGATGGCTGTAAACATCCGGCAGATTCGTGTCAGCAACGCGCGCTTGTCGGTGCAGAATCTGCAGAGCGGCGTGAATATAACCATTCAGAACATAGACCTGATCAGCCGTAATACCAATATCGACAATCAGCCCTTCCCGCTGTCGCTTTCAATGAATCTGGTTGACGATGCGGGCGGCGGTAATCTGACCTTTGCACTGGAAACCACGGCGTCCGTTAACCCTGAAGCCGGCCTTCTTGCATTGGAAGACATCAGTCTGCATCTGAGCCCACTGTCATTGAGCGGCAATTTTCTGCTTGAAGATTTTAATACTGAGCCGCGTTGGCAGGCGAATCTGCGCAGCAACACCTTTCCTTTACCGCACCTGTTGGCAAATTTTATCAGCACCGATGAGAATGAACTGCCGCCCCCGCATCAGCAACAATTGACTATCCATCAGCTGATGGCTCAGGGCGACAACATGGGCTTGCGATTAGAAATCGCAGAACTAGGTCTTGGTTCCGAGCAAAGCGAGCGGATATCTCTGCAGGGCGATGTGATCTATACGCAAGACAATCGCCCGATACGTTTCGGATATGAACTAAACAGCGCAGCAATCAATCTCGATACCTGGCTGCCGCCGCCTGCTGCAGCCACTCCCGGCTCTGAGCCCGCGGCGGGCGCCGACATCCTGCTGCCGATCGATGTGTTAAACAGTATGAACGTGCGTGGCAATCACGACATCGGGCAGCTCACAATTGCCGGCATGCAGTTCGCACCGCTGCAGTTTGGGCTGTCGCTCGAAAGCGGCCTGTTTAATCTGGATACCCGCGCCGCGGGATTCTATGGCGGCAACCTCGACCTGGTAGTGCGGCTCAACAGCAGAAACCCGCCAGCACAGCTAGCCATTACCAGCGAACTGAGCAATATCAATGCAGCTTCTCTGAGCGAGGACATACCGCAACTGGACTTTTTCACCGGACAGCTTGACCTTAATACCACCCACATCATGAGCGGCAACAGCGTCAATGCGTTGCTGGACAGTATTACCGGCAGCAGCCGCGGACAACTCACTAACAGCTCTGTGGACATTTCCCTGCTCAAACAAGTGTTTTCTGCCATCTCGGTACTCAGCCCCAGTGGCGACATGGCATCTGCCTGGCCCGATGTGGTGCAGATCAACACTGCCGAGGCCGTTCTCAATTTCTCAAACGGACTCGCATCCGGTCAGGAATTTGCGCTGCGGCTGGACAACTTTGATATTGCCGGGACAGGCGGCATCAACCGTCAGCAAGGTCAATTTGATTACCAGCTGGGTTTTACCGTGCTGGGAGAACCTGCAACACAATCTATCCGCGTGAACGAAAACTACCGCGACATCGCCTGGCCGATTCGCTGTAATGCTGCCTTCACTGACTCGCCGGCCCGCTATTGCAGCCCTGATCTGCAGCAGGTACGCAACATGTTTGCGCAGATCGCCAGCGGCGAAATCGAAAGACGTGCTACAGATGCTGTGGGTGAGCAGGTAGAACGTGTTCGCGAACGCCTGCGTAATCTGCTGCCATGACCACGGCCGACTCTGCTGCCCGGATTCTGGATTCGGCAAAAGTGCTGGTCTGGTTCCGTGAACACGGCCGCCACGACCTGCCCTGGCAACACGATGTAACGCCCTACCGGGTGTGGGTGTCTGAAATTATGCTGCAGCAGACACAGGTCGCCACGGTGATTCCGTACTACCTGCGCTTTATGCAACGTTTTCCATTTCTGCACATGCTGGCAGCGGCGCCGGTTGATGAGGTGCTTCACCTGTGGACCGGTCTTGGATACTACGCCAGAGCGCGCAACCTGCACAAAACTGCGCAACTGATTTGTGCAACACAAGGCGGCGAGTTTCCAAGCAGCCTTGAAGCGCTTGAAGCATTGCCAGGCATCGGGCGATCGACCGCCGGAGCCATTCTGTCATTGAGCATGGGACAGCGCGGCGTGATTCTGGACGGCAACGTCAAACGCGTTCTGTGTCGCTACTACGCGATTGAACATTGGTCCGGCGAAACAGACACTCAGAAAACCCTCTGGCAACTGGCCCAGCAATCCACACCCACTACCGATTTTGCCGCCTATACACAGGCGATGATGGATCTGGGAGCTACCATCTGCACACGCAGCAAACCTGACTGCGTGCGCTGCCCTGTGCGCGATGACTGTCAGGCATTGGCGACCGACCGTGTGGCCAGGCTGCCCGTCAGCAAGCCCCGGAAAACTCTGCCAGTCCGACAGGTACTAATGGTGCTGTGCCACCAGCATCAGCATGTTTTGCTGGAACAGCGACCCGCCAACGGCATCTGGGGTGGATTGTGGAGTCTCCCGGAATTCAGCGACATGGATGCATTGCTGGCATGGGCAAACAAGCATCAGGCCCAACCACAACAACACTGGCCAGTCACGCGCCATACCTTCAGCCATTTTCACCTGGATATCACCCCGGTGATGGCAGCTGTGTTACTGAACAGTGTTGCAGAGACCCCGCCTGGTTTATGCTGGTATCCGCTTGACCACTCCGTAAAGCTTGGTCTGGCAGCGCCTGTCAAAAAACTGCTGCAGCAGCTCTATGATACGCTCAGATAATCCCGAAAACTTAAGGCGAGCCTGACATGACACGAAGCGTTTTTTGCAAAAAACTCCAGCAACAGCTACCCGGACTTACGGTAGCGCCCTACCCCGGAGAGAAGGGCAAATTCATTTATGAGAATATCTCAGCACAAGCCTGGCAGGAGTGGCAGAAACAGCAGGTCATGCTCATCAACGAAAAACATCTGAGCATGGCATCGGCCGATGACCGCCGCTATCTGACACAACAAATGGATCGATTTCTGGCCAATGAAGCCTTTGATAGCGCCAGCGGTTACGTTGCTCCGCAGTCTGATTCATGAGCTGATTAATCCCGCTTTATCCACCGGGAAAGATTAATTCATGGGCTTGACTCGGAGCGCATCAACGGTTTTAATACGCGCCTTGTCGCCGGGCCAACAGCCCAAACGCACAATTTGCAAAGCCCAGGTAGCTCAGTTGGTAGAGCAGAGGATTGAAAATCCTCGTGTCGGTGGTTCGATTCCGCCCCTGGGCACCATAACTAGTTGATTCCCTTCGTTTTTATTTTATAAACTCCTCGAAATTCTCATAGCACACCCATAGCACAAACTTTCGGTAGACTTCTGACTGGGAATGAGTAGATTAGTGTCTATGGCAAACACTACAAACATCATCCCCGACAAACTCACGATGTACCAGAGAGTCGATGGTGGCTTCTGGCACTACCGGGTCAAACTCAAGACGGGAAAGTGGTATCGACTCAGTTCACGAGAAAAGGACTTTACTGCAGCAAAAGAGATCGCCAACCGCACTTATTACACCGCTGACTATAAAGAGAAGAATAAACTCCCCCAAACCACTCGCAAGTTTAAGAATGTTGCCAAATACGCACTGACTAGACTGGAGGATGAACTGGAAGGAGGCGGCGGCAAAGTCGTCTACAAAGACTACATCAGAACCATCAATAATTATCTTATTCCGTTCTTCGGTAAATACGACATAGCGAATATCACAATCAAACTGCTCACTGAGTATGCTGACTGGCGAGATGTTCATATCTCACTTCAGAAGAACAGGCGCAAAACGATTCAGGCAAAGAAGTTCAAAGTCAGTCAAAGCACCATCAATACGCATAACTCAGCATTGAACAGAGTTTTTGACGAGGCAATGCTTCATGGATGGATCACCGAATCGATACGCCCAACTCTTCTAAACAAAGGGATCAAGTCTGAGTCTCGCGGTGCGTTTTCTGAGAAAGAATACAAAGCGATCTACACGAAGCTAAGAACATGGTGGCAAGAAGGGCATAGACTAGAAACACGAGAACTCAGACTTGTGCTTCGGGAGTATGTTCTGTTCTTAGGCAACACCGGAATTCGTCATGGCACTGAATCGATCACACTCAAATGGCGCAATCTAGAGCACTACATTGATGACGATGGCGAGAAGTATCTATTGATCAATGTAGACGGAAAACGCGGAAAAAGAGAAGCAGTGGCAAGAACAGCAACAACAGACTATCTCATCAGACTACAGAAGATGAATCCAGACATTGCTGAGATGGACTTTGATACACTCATCGAAAAACGAGTGAATGATTATATCTTCAAGACAGAGTCAGGCAAGATCATTACCAGTGACGCATTAAGAGGCAGTTTTAAGCAGTTATTGATAAGTCTTGATTTGGTGTACGGTGCTGACGGCAAATCACGCAGTTTGTATTCACTTAGGCACATGTATGCGACTTTTGCTTTGAAAGCAGGCAGAGACATTCACAAGTTAGCACTTCAAATGGGAACTAGTGTGGCAATGCTTGAGAAGTTCTACAGCAAAGTCTCGCCGAGAATGAATGCTGCTGAACATGCTGGCATTAAGAAACTATTGTAGCAAGGCGAAACTATAGTTGAACTGGTTTCTTTCGAAATATCGTTAAGCACTCTCTTCTAAGTTTTCTCACATAAGTAAACTCTCAACTTTTTCTTCAACTTTTTTGAGCAAAATAACACTCAAAAAAATCAGCTCTAGCACTCTAAACTCTTATAAATAACTTATACATACACAGATGGTTGTGTCTATTGGGGCAATTACAGTTATTGAGTTAGTAATCCCCTACTGAATAAATTCAGACAACTGCGGTTCTCGTTTAATCCGCTATGTACAAGACGAGAAAAACAATAGTGACTGAGCAATGCAAACTCGTAACTCAGTAAAACTCAATTGCATCTTGAAACTGTTATTGAGTAACCGTTGGAATCCAGTGAAAGTATTAAAGTGTGACCGCTAACCTACACGCCAGTTGAGTGATCAGCTGGTTACTGTTTCAAGCATGTTAGAGAGAACTCGCATAAAAAAGACATGATTCATCTTGATTGGTGAGTCATGTCTACTGAATCTGCATAAAAATAATATCAATATTGCTTAATCAGATATTACTGCTAATGCTTTTATTTTTATTGAAAACGAATAAATACTAATACTCATTGTCGGCGAAGACGACAATGCTCACGAAGTGAGTAAAACAATATAGG
>JBFZEG010000024.1:0-25117 GCA_041306975.1 Gammaproteobacteria bacterium
CCCGTCCTTTACCGCCCTCAACATTGTTGGAAACGTTGTGGGCCGCGGCAAAAAGTGAGGCGTTTAAACCCCACCTCAGGCTGTGGCTGGATCTGGCTGCCAATGCCAATCGGGGCGACCCATTGTTGATATCCATATCCCAACAAATCAGTGCGGGCTGGATTGAGTGGATGGCCAATCTGCTCGCAGTGCCGGATGTCGATAAAAAAGCCACGGCAGCCTTGATTCTGGCTGCCGTTGACGGCCAACTGGTGCTGTTTCCCGGTGAGATAGCCCGCGGCGAACCTGCAATCCTGCAATTGATCAGGCTGCTGAAGCAGCAGGTCAGTGATGTTGACTTCCGTGATCGTCAACACCATGATCCTGCGTAATCCTGACAACCGAGCGGTATAGCGTCTTTATGTCTTCAACATTCAATGAATCTTTGCAGGCCATGTGCCAGCGCGCAGAGACATTCAAAAAACAAGGTGATCTGGCCGCAGCGCTGTTGGTGTACGAAAGTGCCGTGAAGGCGTGGCCCGACAGCGCCGTGGCGCAGCATAATCTGGCATCAACGCTCGGCGATCTGAGCAGGTACGACGAATCCGCTCAAGCCGCCATGGCTGCCATCAAACTGGGTATTCGTGCACCGGAAACGCGGCTGGTGCTGGCCCGGGCGCAGATGTATACCGGCCAACTGACCGCTGCGCAACTGGCGTATCGAGAGGCCATCAGTTTGCGGCCGGACATGCACACCGCGCTGTTTGAGCTGACTCAGCTGTTGTGGATGAGTAGTGGCGATCAGAACATAGCCTTGCAGCCCTTGGTGAACGCTGTGCAAGCGTACCCTATGTCGGCTGACTTGCATCTGGCGCTGTCACAGGCGCTGGAATTCACGGGCGATAAACCCGGTGCCGTGCGGGTGATACTGGATCTGGCATCCCGCAACGCGGCGGATGCCCGCATGATGGTGCGCGCCGCAGACCTGTTACTGGAACTTGGCAATCTTGAGCATGGCCGCGAGCTGGCAATCCGCGCCTTTAATGCGGATCGCTCCTCATTTCCGGCGCTGATGACACTGGCGCGCGCGGCGTTGGCCTGTGGCGAAGCAGAGGGCGCAGCAGCAGCGGTGACCGATGCACTCAACCGGCGCCCCTTTGACCAACACGCGCTGGCGCTGCAGGCCATGGTCTGGCGCATGACCAATAATCCCGGATTCGACGCCCTGTACGACTACGACTCTATGGTCAGATCCTATCTGATTGAGCCGCCCGCCGGCTGGACTACTCGGGCGGATTACCTGGCAGATCTGGCCGCAGAGCTGAAGCAGGCGCATCACTTTCGCACCCATCCATTTGGGCACTCCGTGCGCCAGGGCAGTCAGTTACCGAATATTTTTGCAGTGCAGACGCCTGCTATTCAGGGCTTTCTGCAGGCATTGCAGGCGCCGGTCAATGCGCACATCGAGCATCTGGGCTCTGGTCCCGATCCGCTGCGCAGGCGCAACACCGGAGCGTGGCAGATACAGGGCATCTGGTCAGTCATGCTGCGTCCGGGCGGCTTTCACGTTGATCACGTGCATCAGGAAGGCTGGTTGTCGTCGGCGTTTTATGTCGAGCTGCCGGACGTGGTGACAAAACCTGATACCAGGTCCGGTAGCGCGCAGGGGACCCATAAGGCAGGCAACCTGGGCGATGAGTCGGCAAAACAGGGTTGGATACGGTTTGGACAGTCAGGCTCTCCTGTGCAGCCCGCGCAGACTGCGCAACACTTTGTGAAACCGGAACCCGGCATGCTGGTGCTGTTTCCGTCGTATATGTGGCACGGTACTGTGCCATTTACCGGAAAGCAGTCGCGGTTGACGGTGGCGATGGACATTATTCCCGTTTGAGGCGTTCCATGTCCGTCGGTGGGGAAGCCGCAACAACACGGTGGGCCGCATTAGCAACCCACCATGATGTTCAGGCTCAGGCCGGGCGGATCATGTGTTCGCCGGCATAACTTTCCAGCGGTGCAACGGCTTCCACTGCATACTCCTGTTCAATCACCGTCGACACGTAGAAATAGCCGGTGGAGACCTTTTCGCGGGTGATATCCAGTTCCATCCAGCCGCGTCCCAGTCCGCGCATGTAGCGCATTTCCGGGCTTGCGCTCATAAAGGCTTCAACCAGTTGCGCTTCAGGTAATGGCATGAAGTTTTCAAAACCCGGAGAACTGACGCTGGGGGTACCGAACTCGACGGCAATGGCGTCGCCCTCATCGTCATGCAGGTCAAACGCCCAGGAACTGTGGGTATCGCCTGCCAGCACAACAACGTTGTTGCCGTGTTCCCTGAACATGTCCAGAACCCGTTCACGATTGGCGGGATAACCATCCCACGCATCAAAATTCAGCGGCAGGCCCAATTGACCGCGTTCACGCAACATGCCGTATCGACTGCTCGCCACGGCATCGCGCACCTCCGCTGCAAATTCTTCATTGGCAACCTGCGGTATGTTCTTGCGGCCCATAATGACCTGCTGGCCGATGATCTGCCAGGGGATGCCCGCTTCAGCAGAGTTTCTGATTTGTGCCGCCAGCCAGCTTTCCTGCTGAGCGCCAATGATGGATCGCGAATCGTCTGCCAATTGGCTGCGTATCACATCGATGTTCATGTTGTGAGTCAGCTGCTCGTCGCGGCCCACCAGACGGGTGTCCATCATGATCAGCGACGCCAGATCACCGAGGTCGAAGCTGCGGTAGATAATGCCTTGCTCAATGTTGCTTTGCTCGCGAATGGGCAACCACTCATAAAAAGCCTGAATGGCAGCCAGACGTCGTACGCCGAAGTCACCCTCACCCTGGTCAGCATTGTGGTTCTCTGCGCCATCCTTAAAGGTGTTGTTGGTGATTTCGTGGTCATCCCACACACAGATAAACGGATGAGCCTGATGCACTGCCTGCAGATCCGCATCACTGCGGTAGAGTCCATAACGCATGCGGTAATCTTCAATAGACACTATTTCGTGTAGCGGCTGCACGTGGCGGCCTTTTTCCAGCATCAGCGGGTTGGCATAACCACCGTCGGGATATTCGTAAATGTAGTCACCGAGGTGCACCACTGCATCGCAGTCGCGCGCAGCAATTTCACGGTACACATTGAAGTAACCCTGCGGATAGTTTGAGCACGACACCACTGCCAGCCGTGCCTGCTCGACGCCTGCCGCCGGCAGCGTACGGGTGCGGCCAATCGGGCTGCTGACCCCCTGTGCATTAAAACGGTAAAAATAGGTTTGCCCTGGCTCAAGTCCAGTGGCATCTATTTTCAGGGTGAAATCGCGCTCGGGTCCTGTGCTTGCGAGGCCGTTGGCAACGATATTGGAAAAACGCTGATCACTGGCGACCTGCCACTCCAGCTGAATCGACTCAGGTTGACCGCTGCCAGGCAATACCCGCGTCCACAAAATGACACGATCCTGCAATGGGTCGCCGCTGGCAACGCCGTGGGTAAAGTGGGCAGGTGCTGCCGCCAGCAGTGGCTTGCCGCGGACAGACAAACTCCCCAGCATGACGGCAGACACTGCCAGAAAACGTCGTCGGTTTAACTGAAACAAATCGTGTGACATGGCCACGTGCTCCCGCAGTAAGGTGTAAAGAAACATGCTGACACCTTACAACGACAGATTAGTGACAGCAATGAAGTCCGCTCACGCTGGGCGTTTTGTCAGACACGATCAACAGACACCAGTTTGTTGTTGTCATCGATGGTCAGCCGGAAACTGCCCTGGATGCCATAGTGGGTCACAAAGCGTTGCAGAATAGCGGACGGAAACTGCACTTTGCGGCCATCCCGCGCGGTGCAGATCACCTGACGGACCGCTCCCTGATAGTGACGCTGGTACTGTTCCGGTGAAATGTTGAGGTCAACAATGACAAATTTGGACATGAATTTGCAGCCCCGTTAAGGTTGTAGCAGGCGACTTGCCATGTAAATCACCACAGCGTAGCGCAGACCTTTGCCTGTCGCCACCAGCATCAGAAACAACACAAAACGCACACGTAAAACGCCGGCAACCAGGGTCAGTGGATCGCCGACCACGGGTAACCAAGCCAACAGCAGGCTCCAGGTGCCATAACGATTAAAAAGTGCTTGTGCTTTCTGCAATTGTTGTAGCGACACCGGGAACCAGCGTCTGTCGCGGAATCTGACAATCTCGCGTCCCAGAAACCAATTCACACAAGATCCCAAGGTGTTGCCGATGGTTGCTGCGAGCCACAAAAGCCAGGGCGTGTAGCCCTGTTGAAACAGCACCAGCAACAAGGCCTCCGATGAGGCCGGGATCAAGGTGGCTGCCAAAAAGCCGGTGAACATCAAGGAGAGATAGATCACCCGTCTTTCAACTCAATATGGCGCATGTGAGGTGATTCTCTCAAGGCAAGCGGTCAAACAGTGTCTGCTGCGATTGCGCGAGGTTCATCAACACCGGTTTGAATGCTGGCAATAAAAAACCACGTGCAATCAGCGCATCGGTTGCCGATTCATACTGCTGCAGGTAGTCAGCAAAGTCGCGATATAAACTGCGGACAGCAGGGCGGGGGTCACCTGCATCACGCGCGGCTTGTTCGGTCAGTGGCAAAGGCAAATAGCCGCCACTGAGGGTAGCCAGTTCGGTGTCTGCGCCGCTGGCAACCGTGCGCAGATTCCAGGGCACAAACGTGGCAACCGGCACCGCGGTTAATGGCGGCAGAATCAGGTCAGTGGCCAGATCGTTGTTGTCAGTGCCGGTTGCCGGCACACGTGTGCCGTATGTGCGTTCACTGTTTATATCAGGCAGGTGTGCGATGCCGTCGGTGAGGAATCTTGCGCCAAAATCCGCGTAGCCGACCTGATACAGGGTGCGTGGATGATTGATGCCCGGGATAACACGCCATACCGCTGGGTTAATGTCGTCAGCACTGTCTCCCAGATGGGACATCAACAAGGTGCCGCGACTGATGCGGGGGTAAGCCGACGCTGGGGGCAACTCACCCTCGTTGACCCACACAACCATGGCCGACAGCAAGGATTCGGCAATGGGCGTCCACAGATTGGGATTGGCTGGCAGTTGCCCGCTACTTGCAGGGGCGGGCGTACCGGTGCCGGAGCTGTGGGGTGAACCACCTATCGTGTAAAAGCGCACGTTGTCAGGGATGTCGGCATCACTACGCCCCAACGGATCCGTATGTGGCAGCGAACCGCCGCGCAACCAATATTCGTTACTGGTCTGGATGTGCATCAGTTTGGGTTCGGTGCGCGATTCCCGGGCTTTTTTCAGAATACCGTCGGTGCGTCCACTGTACGGGTCTGTGCTGTCACCATAGGTAAACGGGAAAAAATCATTCGGGAACAGATGGTTTTCGTGTTGGCCGTTGGTGCGTGTGGGCATGGCAAACCGTTGATTGAACATGCCAAAACCGGCGCCGGCAATCACGGGCACAACGCCGTCAAAGACCTGCCGTCCGTCAAGATCTTCGTTAAAACCTTGGTACAGGAACTGACGCAGCAGGCGCCCACTTTGTGAGTAGCCCCAGGCCACGGTGGCATTGATCGGTGGTAGTGACAGTTCGGTGATGGCTGCATTTAACTGCGCGGACAGTTCAGCCGTTGCCGCATGCCGCAAGGCTGACACCACGTCGCGGATGCCCGCCAGGCCAGCGCCGCTTAACACCGGACCCTGCGCGTCATACATGAGTTCGTAGATGTGACCGGCTTGCATGCCGCCCTGAAGGTTCAAGGTGATCAGTGGTTGATTGCTGTCGGTGACGTTCTCAATGTTCAGGCTAAACTGATCGCGCGCAATCACACGGCGTTCGGCGTCCTGGCGCGGGCGGACACTCAGCGTGGCGTCTGGCAACGCCGCCAAGACAGGAAAGTAGGCCAGATGAAAACTGCCCGCAATATTCAGGTCGTTGCCATCGCTGGCCGGGATGATTTCATAACGCACACGCCCGGTCAGAGGGTCTCCGTTTTGGGTCAGAACCGGCGCAATCAGGCGCAGGCGCTCGTCTGCCGGGGGCATCTCATTGATCCAACCTGTGGCCAGAAAGGTGTGTCCCTGCATGGCCAACGGGTGCAATAACGACACTTCCGGTGGCAAGCGGCTGCCGCCCCGATTGTTGACGTGATAAAGCAGGGTGGTGCTTTGTATCTCCCCGCGGGGTACCAGCAGTTTGAAGTCGGCTGAAAATCCCGTGCGTCCACGCGTGTTTAGCGGCGCATGTTGGATATCCACAATTTTTTGATTGCCTGGATGCAGCGGGTCGAGTGTGAAGTGCAGCACGCCGCTGATCAGCTCGTAGCGTACAGGATTGTCCGGCTCGCTTAACATGGTCCGGGAACGAATGTCGATGCCGGATAACTCAGCCTGCAGTGGTGCCACACACAAGAGCAACACCATGGCAGTGACAAACGAGCGGAAAGAAACATGATTACCCATGTCAGACTCCCTGGCGAAAACGCCGGATATTGTCGGCTGTTTTGTTGATTAATGTCTGCCGCGCTTCCGGGGTGATCCAGGCATTGTGAGGCGTGACAATCAGATTCAGTGGCAGGTTGAGCGCATCAAGCAGAGGATGGCCGTCGCGGGGAGGCTCTTGCGGCAGGACATCTGTGCCATAACCACCCAACTGACCGCGCATCAAGGCATCCAGCGCAGCCTGATCGTCAACAAGCCCGCCTCTGGCACAATTGATCAGCAGACATCCCGGTTTTAACTGTTGCAGCAAGGAGCGGCTGATCAAACCCCCGGTATGCTCATTCAGCGGGCAATGCAGGCTGAGCACGTCGGCCTCAGGCGCCAGGTCTGCCAGCGCGGCGCGGGAGTCGCTGGCCTCGTTACCAGGTCGTGCACAAAAACTGATACGCATGCCAAATGCCGCTGCCAGTTGAGCGACCCGTGTGCCGAGTTCGCCGCTGCCGACAATGACCAGATGTTTGCCTTCCAGTTGCAGGCTTGTATGCTGCTGCAGGCAAAAGTTGCTACTTTGTTGCCACAGGCCGTTGCGCACATCGGTCTGGTACAAAGGCAAGCGATTGGCCAGCGCCAGCATCAGCATCATTGTGTGCTGTGCAACACTGGCGGTGCCGTAGGCACTGACATTGCGCACAGCAATGCCCAGCGTTTGCGCCGCCAGCAGATCCACATTGTTCATACCGGTGGCGGTCACACAAATCAGTTTTAGCTGCGGTAACGCCTGCAGTGTCGCCGCATCCAGGCGGACCTTGTTGCTGATGGCGATGTGTGCGCCGTTTAAGCGCCCGATACAGTCCGCAGTGCTTGAATATTTATAAATAACCAGTTCATCAACACTGGCACGGATGCCGGAAAAATCCACGCCGGCACCCATGCTGTCGGTATCCAAAAACACTGCTTTCATAAGGAACGTGGAGCCGGCAGGTTCCAGGCTGCTTCCAGTACCTGACTGTTGAGATTCTGTTTAGCCTGCTCCAGATACTGATGCAGACGCGCCATAACATCGGGATTCTCGCGTGCGTAGCTGTAGGTTTCCGAGGGGTCCAGCGCCAGGTCAAACAGTAAACCTTCATTGCCAAACTGCGAACCCGGATGATCAAAGCGCGTCATGGCGCTCAGGTAATTGGACTCCAGTACCAGTTTCCACGAGCCGCTGCGCACACCCGCGATGCGGTCATTCTGAAACAAAAACAATGCCTCGTGGGGTGACGCTGCCCCCTCACTCAACACCGGCATGATGTTTTTGCCATCAATCACCCGGTCAGTCGGCAAGTCAGCACCGGCCAGCGCCAGCAGTGTCGGGAACAGATCAATATTCATCACTGGCTCGTCGCTGGCCTGACCTGCCGGAATGACTGAGGGCCAGCGTGCAATAAACGGCACGCGCGCGCCACCTTCCCAGGCGACACCTTTACGGTCGCGCAAATGTCCGGCGCTGCCTTCCATCCACGGGCCGTTATCCGAGGTGAAAATGACCAAGGTATTGTCATCGAGTCCCAGTCGCTCCAGCGTGGCGAGAATTTCGCCGGTGCTCCAGTCCATCTCTTCAACAACGTCGCCATACAGCCCTGCATCGGACTGCCCCTCAAACTGCTGCGACACATACAGTGGTGCATGCGGAAAGGTATGCGGGATATACAGGAAAAACGGCTGTTGCTGGTTATCTTCAATAAAACGCACGGCCTCTGCGGTGTAGCGCGCAGTCAGTGTTGACTGATCAACGGGATTTTCGATGACCTGTTCGCCGCGGTACAGTTCCAGCGGGTGCATGTCATTACTGTGCAGCAAGCCATAAAACTCGTCAAAGCCGTTGTGAATCGGCGATCGCTCCGGCTGGTGGCCGAGGTGCCATTTTCCAATCATGGCGGTGGCGTAGCCGTGCGCCTGCAATGCCTCGCCGATGGTGATTTCATCCGGCGATAAGCCAATGTCATTGGTCGGCCGGGCAACATCGTTCACCAGATTCAGACGGATGGGGTAACGCCCTGTCAGCAGACCGCCGCGCGAGGGCGTGCAGGTGTTGGCGCTGGCATAAAAACTGTCCAGTCGTATGCCTTCAGTTGCCATGCGATCAAGGTGCGGGGTCTTGATCAGCGTAGACCCGTAAATGCCAAGATCACCATAGCCGAGATCATCCGCCATGATCACCACAAAATTGGGTTTGCCGCTGCCCGGTGTTTGCGCATGGGCAAGATTAAGCGTGGCGGTAGCAATCAGCAAAATGGCAGTCAGCAGTTGCTTCATGGGAGATCTCCGTTTGTTGGAATTGTGGCAGCACAATATCACAATCGGCATAGACGAACAGACTTGAGGAGTTTATGCTCGAACACATTCATAAAAAAATAACAAGCAGGTCCTTATGGAACACAATGAATACGATGCAATTGTTGTCGGCTCGGGAATCAGTGGCGGCTGGGCCGCAAAAGAGCTGACCGAAAAAGGCCTCAAAGTGCTGATGCTGGAGCGTGGCCGCAGCCTTGAGCATGTCAAAGACTACGTCAACGAGAACAAAGAAATCTGGGAGTTTCCGCATCGCGATCGTCCGACACGCGATATGCTGGCCAACTACCCGGTGCTTCGTCGTGACTACCCGCTCAATGAATCCACCTTCGGCTCGTGGACAGATGAAAACGAATCGCCTTACGAAGAAATAAAGCGCTTTGACTGGTACCGCTCCTATCAGGTCGGCGGTCGGTCGTTGCTGTGGGGGCGACAGAGTTACCGCTGGAATCGCATGGATTTTGAAGCCAATGCGCGCGAAGGCATCGCCATCGACTGGCCCATCCGTTATGAAGATCTGGAGTCCTGGTATCACTACGTAGAGGGCTTCGCAGGTATCAGCGGTTCCATGGAAGGTCTGGACGTCTTGCCCGATGGTAACTTCCTGCCGCCGATGGATCTGAACATCGTTGAAAAAGACGTGGCGGCGCGTATCAAGGCGCATTACAACGGCAATCGTCATCTGTTTATTGGTCGTACCGCCAATCTCACTGAATCGCGCCCTGAGCATAATCGGGTGCAGTGCCAGTACCGTAACCGCTGCTGGCGCGGCTGTTCCTTTGGTGCATTTTTCAGCACACAATCAACGACGCTGCCTGCAGCGATGGCGACTGGTAATCTGACACTGCGCCCGTGGTCGATTGTGACCCGCGTGCTGTACGACAAAGACACCCAGCGTGCCACCGGCGTGGAAGTGGTGGACGCTGAAACCAATGAAGTGATCGAATACAAAGCACGTATTATTTTCCTCAATGCATCGGCCTTTAACAGCACCTGGATTCTGATGAATTCCGCCACCGATGTATGGCCTGATGGTCTGGGCAGCAGCAGCGGTGAACTGGGTCACAACGTCATGGATCACCACTTCCGGCTCGGTGCTGCAGGGCGAGTCGAGGGCTATGAGGACAAATATACCTATGGCCGTCGTCCCAACGGTTTTTATGTGCCACGCTTTCGCAATCTGGGTAATGACAAACGCGATTACCTGCGTGGTTTTGGTTATCAGGGCGCTGCCAGTCGTACCGGTTGGTCACGCAATATAGCCGAGATGAATGTGGGCGCCGACCTCAAACATACACTCACCGAGCCCGGTCATTGGACCATTGGTATGACCGCGTTTGGCGAAATGCTGCCTTACCACGAGAATCGCATCTTTCTGAACCGGGACAAAACCGACAAGTGGGGATTACCCATTCTGGCGTTTGATGTGGCGATGCAGGAAAACGAGTATGCCATGCGCCGCGATATGGTGTTTGATGCGGTGGAAATGCTTGAGGCCGCGGGTGTCAAAGATGTTGAGGGCCGTGACGTGGGATACGCGCCAGGCATGGGCATCCACGAAATGGGCACCGCGCGCATGGGCCGTGATCCGCGCACGTCCGTGTTAAATGCCAACAACCAGGTATGGGATGCGCTGAATGTTTTTGTCACCGATGGTGCCTGCATGACCTCGGCGTCCTGTGTAAACCCGTCACTGACCTACATGGCATTGACTGCCCGCGCCGCTGATTTTGCGGTGCAGGAACTCAAGCGAGGAAATCTGTAATCATGAACAGACGAGAACTTTTGCAGATGATCGCCTCGGTTACCGGCTACGCCATGATTGGCAGTCCGGTGCTGATGAGTGCCTGCAGCAGCGCCAGTCCGGCGCGTGGCATGGCGTTATCAGCCAGTGACCAGGGCTTGCTCGCGGAAATCGCCGAGACTATTTTTCCGCGCACCACGACCCCCGGCGCCAAAGATGTGGGTGTGCCTGAGATGGTCGTGCGGCTGGTCAACAATACCTATGAAGATTTGGATCAGCAGGAATTTCATAACGGACTGGCCGCCATCCGCAGCGACACCCTGGCGCGTTACGGGCAAGCGTTTGAAAATCTGCCGGCTGAGCAGCGAGCGGCGTTTCTTAATGAACTCAACCAGGCCGCGCTTTTGTATCAGCGCCCGCACGGCGTGTCGGCGCATTACTTTATCATGATGAAACAGCTGACTATTTTCAGCTATTTTACCTCGGAGCAGGTGCAGACCGGTGTGTTGAGAATGCTGCCAGTGCCAGGTCGCTTTGATGGTGATTACCCGTATGTTAAGGGCGAAACCGCCTGGGCGATTTGACAGGGCAGTAAAAAATTATCTGCCTCGATCACATTTTTAAACGCCCTTTACGTACTGATTCTGAGGAGTTTTTATGAACAGAAGACATTTTTTACGCTCAGCGGGTCTGTTGGCCGGTGCCACCCAACTGGCAGGTTTGAGTGCCCTGGCGCGGGCCGCCGCAGCCAACAATCCGTTTGGTATACAGCTGTACACGCTGCGCGAAGTGCTGCCCGCCGCGCCGGATGCGGTTATCACTCAGTTGGCTGCATTCGGTTATAAACAAATTGAAAGTTATGAAGGTCCGATGGGCATGTTCTGGGGCAAAACCCCTGCAGAATTTGGCCGTTTTATTACGGATCTTGGTATGGATTTGCTGGCCAGTCATTGCAGCATCGAGGAGAACTTTGAGCAGAAGGCCGCACAAGCTGCTGAAGCCGGCATGGAGTATCTGATCTGCCCGATGATTGGGCCGCAGGAGTCGCTGGATGAGTACAAACGTTTTGCCGAGCGCTTTAATCGTTGTGGTGAAATCTGCCGCGATGTTGGCCTGAAGTTCGGTTATCACAACCACCATTATTCGTTTTTTGAGATGGACGGTCAGATTCCGCAGGATGTCATGATGCAGAACACCGATCCGGCGCTGGTGGAGTATGAACTGGATATATTCTGGCTGGTTGCTGCTGGACAGGATCCGCTGGAGTGGCTGCGTAAATACCCGGGGCGTTTTACCTTCTCTCACGTCAAGGACAGATTGCCGGATCAGCCGTCAGATTCCTTCACGGCATCCACCACGCTGGGCCAGGGATTTATTGATTACGCGTCCATACTGCCTGTTGCCAAAGAGCTGGGTATGAAATACTTCATCGTCGAACAGGAAGCCTTTGCCGGCACCACTCCGATTGATAGCAGCCGTGACAACGCGGCGTACATGCGCAGTCTGAACGTATAAAAAACAGTGGCTGCATCCGGGAAACTTACAATTCCCGGATGCGGATATTGCGGAATTTCACCACATCCCCATGATCCTGCAAGCCAATATGCCCTTGCTGCATGGCACCAAACTCATTGTGATCGCTGAACTTACTGTTACGCAGCATCTCAAACCACGCCACTGTCCAGCGTTCGTAACGCAGCACCATTTCGCCGTTTAACCAGTGCTCAACCACCGGGCCGCGCGAGACTATCCGTGCCTCGTTCCATTCACCAAAGGGTCTGGCGGTTTTTGGACTGATGGGAATCAGGTCATACAAGGTGCCGGCCTGACGATTGCCGTTGACACCTAAAAAACTGTCCGGGTGGTTGGCATCATCCAGCACCTGCATTTCCAGCGCTGACCAATAAATCGCCTGATTCGGTTGTTCCAGCGCATGATAAAAAATACCACTGTTGCTGCCGCGCTCCACCATCCATTCCAACTGCAGATCAAAATCGCCAAAGATGCGTTTGGTGATGATGTCACCCACGGGCCGCCGGTCTTCGCGTGGTCTGAACACCAGCGAGTCATCTTCAATCTGCCAGCCTTCGCTGGGGAATTCTGCCCGGTTATACAGACGCCATTCATCTGTTGAGCTGCCGTCAAACAAGGTGATCCAGTCCTGTGCGGCATCGCTGTTCGTGGTTTGCCCCGATGCTGCTGTTGTCATAAAGTACATGCCACTGCCCAGCAAAAAAGTAGTTAACAAACACACCATCCATACTCGTTTGATCATCATGGGTTACCCTGCGCCCTGCGCGTTAAATGCCAAGAATGTTGCGATTGAGGGTTTCATTCGGCTGTTGCCCGGCAAAGTCATCAAAGGCCTTGTCGGTGACTTGAATAATATGATTCTGGATAAACGGAGCGCCTTCCGCGGCGCCTTGTTCTGGGTGTTTGATGCAGCACTCCCACTCCATCACCGCCCAACCGTCATAGCCGTACTGCGTGAGTTTGCTGAAAATGCCCACAAAATCGACCTGGCCATCACCCAGTGAGCGGAAGCGGCCCGGCCGGTCAATCCATTCCTGATACCCGCCATACACGCCGCTGCGCCCAGTAGGATTAAACTCCGCATCCTTGACGTGAAACATGCCGATTTTTTCATGATAAATGTCGATGAACTGCAGGTAGTCCAGCTGCTGCAATACAAAATGGCTAGGGTCAAACAGAATACGCGCACGAGGGTGATTGCCACTGGCCTGCAGGAACCGTTCGTAACTGACACCGTCATGCAAGTCTTCGCCGGGGTGAATTTCGTAACACACATCCACGCCCTGTTCATCAAACACATTGAGTATGGGCAGCCAGCGCCGCGCCAGCTCGGCAAAACCCTGCTGCACCAGACCCGCCGGGCGTTGTGGCCACGGGTACACGGTATGCCACATCAGCGCACCGGGGAAACTGGCGTGTACATTGATGCCCAGATGTCTGCTGGCTTTGGCGGCCATCTTCACCTGATTCACTGCCCACTCAGTGCGTGCGCCGGGATTGCCGCGCATCTGCTCGGGTGCAAAACCATCAAACATGTCGTTATAAGCGGGGTGCACGGCGACCAACTGGCCTTGCAGATGGGTGCTCAGTTCAGTGATCTGCAGGCCATACGCGTTAATGCGACCTTTGTACTCGTCAGCATACGTCTGGCTGTCAGCCAGGCGCTGCAGATCAATGAGACGCTTGTCCCAGGTCGGGATTTGTATGCCCTTATAGCCAAGATTGGCTGCCCACTGACAAATCGCATCAATGTTGTTAAACGGCGGCTTGTCATCGGCAAACTGCGCCAGAAAAATACCGGGGCCTTTAATGGTTCTGGGGGTGGTCTTCTGTGCAGGTGTCATAAACGCTTAAACCTCAAAGGTGGTCCACTTCTGGGTGCTGGCAGCGGAACGCATCATGGTCTCGATAAACGCCATGCCGCGCAGGCCTTGCTGAATCGATGGATAATCCTGGTCAGTGTTGCCATTGCCGCTTATATCCAGGGCAAAAGCGCTGTAAATGTTGGCAAACGCTTCAATAAAACCCTCGGGGTGTCCGGCTGGCAAACGCGTTGCCAGCGTGGCTGCAGTGCACAGGCCCGTAGCGCCGCTGCGATAAATCTGCTCGGGCTGGCCGCTCATTTTTACGCGTAACAGGTGATTGTCCTGATGTGACCACTCCAGCCCGCCCAGCTCGCCATAGATGCGCAGGCTGACATTGTTTTCCTCGCCGGCGGCGACCTGCGTGGCAATCAACACGCCGCTGGCGCCGTGTTCAAAGTGCAGCAGGGCGCTGGCATCGTCATCCAGCTGTCGGCCGGGAACTATGGCATTTAATTCGGCACACACTTCGGTGATCTTCAGGCCACTGACGTACTCCGCCAGATGCGCAGCATGGGTGCCAATGTCACCCACGGCGCCAGCGCCGGCTTTGCTCGGGTCAGTGCGCCAGGACGCTTGTTTGTGATGGCTGTTTTCCAGTGCCGTGCTCAGCCATCCTTGTGGATACTCCACCAGAATTTTACGGATCTTGCCCAATTGTCCGCTGGCAACACGGTGACGGGCCTCCTTGATCATCGGGTAACCGGCATAGGTATGCGTGAGCGCTAGTTTGCAGGCCGACTGCTGCAGCGCCAGGGCGATCTGTTTTGCCTGCGTCAGTGTCAATGCCAGGGGTTTGTCGACAATCACATGAAAGCCATGCTGCAAAGCCAGTATCACCGGTTCGGCATGCAGGTGGTTGGGCGTGACAATCGCGACTGCCTGCATGCGTTCGCCAGCCGGCAAAGACGCTTCAGTGATCAGCATTTTGGTATAAGAATCGTAAACCCGCTGTGGCGCCAGATTCAGTTGTTCACCGGTGTGGCGGGAGTTGGCCGCATCGCTACTAAAAGCCCCGCAGACCAGTTCGTAGTATCCATCCAATGCCGCAGCGCGACGATGAATCGCCCCGATAAACGAACCTTGTCCGCCACCTATCATGCCTAATCTGATTTTTTTCATACGCGTGTTATATCAAAGAGCGTTGTGAACAGAAATAACAATTCCATATTTTCAGTTTATTTATTAGAGTCCGACGCAACGCAAGAACAAAAATAACCAAATATCCCCCGGGGAAACGCTTGATGAATACCCAACGCTATCTGATCCCGCGCCTGAGCCTGATGATGTTCCTGCAGTTTTTTGTCTGGGGAGCATTTTTTGTCACCCTCGGCAGCTACCTGCTGCAGGTCTTTCAAAACGAACAGGGTATCAACACCATTATCGGCCAGGCTTACGCCACCCATAACTGGGCTGCACTACTGGCACCGTTATTTGTGGGCTTGCTGGCAGACCGGTTTGTGAATGCCGAGCGCCTTAACGCGTTCTGCCAGATAGCCGGAGCAGCAGTGCTCTGGTATGCCGCCGGTGTCACGGATCCGGGCGTGTTTATCTGGGTGATGTTTGTTTATTTTATGTTGTATATGCCCACGCTGGCGCTGGCCAATACCATTGCCTTTTCCAATATCGATAACGCTGATCAGCAGTTTCCGGCCATTCGTGTCTGGGGTACGGTGGGCTGGATAGTCTCCGGATTTATTGTGGCGCAGACAGTGCTGGGGTTTGTGAACATCCCATTGCTGCAGGCGCTGACCGGCGCGGATAACGCGCAGATCACCAACATCCCGCTAAAAATGGCCGCCATTTTGTCGCTGGTGTATGGTCTGTATAGCCTGACCTTGCCGGCCACGCCGCCCAAGGCCAGAGGCGAGCCTTTCAGTGTCAGCAAAGCCTTGGGCATGGACGCACTGATGCTGATGAAAGAGCGTAACTTTTTTATATTTGCACTCAGCAGTTTTCTGATCAGCATTCCGCTGGCGTTTTATTATGCACGCACCAATGACTTTGTGGCGGCCATGGCGTTTGGCAATCAATCCGCCTCGTTTATGGCCATTGGCCAGATGAGCGAAGTGTTGTTTATGTTGCTGGTGCCGTTTTTTATTGTGCGCTTTGGTGTGAAGTGGATGCTGATGGTGGCCATGGCGGCGTGGGCCTTGCGTTACCTGGTGTTTGCCAGTTTTCCGGAGTCGGTGGCCTTGCTGATTTTTGGCATCGCCCTGCACGGCATCTGTTATGACTTCTTTTTTGTGACGGGTCAGTTGTATGTGGACCGCAAGGCGCCGGTGGCCATCCGCGCCAGTGCTCAGGGTTTGTTTGCCTTGCTGACCTACGGCGCGGGCATGTTGGTGGGTAACTATATTCTGGGCTGGTGGGGCGACAGCATGGCGCTGGATGGTTCTACCCAGGCTGGCTGGTTGCAGGGGGCCTTCAGTTTCTGGATGATGCCGGCAGCGCTGGCGGCAGTGATTTTGGTGTTTTTTGCACTGACCTTTCAGCGTGAACCCGTCCCATCGCAGAGCAGTGCAGCAGGAGCAAAATCATGACAATGTCTCTCAGTCGTCGTGAATGGCTGCGTAAAGCCGCGCAAGCCTCCATGCTGGCAGCCGCCGGTGTCAGTGTGGCACCCGGCACCCGGGCGGCTGAACTGGCCGCTACGCGCTTTCAGAATCGCGGCAATATCAAACACTCGGTGGCGCAGTGGACCTACGGCTTTTTATCGCTGGAGGAATTGTGCACGGTGGTCAACGACATCGGTTTTGCCGCCATTGATCTGATTGGGCCGCAGCAGTGGCAAATCCTCAAAGATCACGGCATTGATTGCTCTATGTGTAATGGCGCTGAGATCAGTCTGACGGAAGGCTGGAACAATCCTGACTATCACAGCACCCTGATCAACAACTATGAAAATCATATCGCGTTGATGACACAGGCCGGTTATAAAAACCTGATCTGTTTCAGTGGAAACCGCAATGGCATGGATGATGAGACCGGTCTGCAGCACTGCGCCGATGGACTAAAACAGATCATGAGTCTGGCCGAGCGCAACAACATCGTGATTCAGATGGAGCTGTTCAACAGCAAAATCGATCACCCGGATTATATGTGCGACAGCTCAGCCTGGGGTATTGAGCTTTGCCAACGTATCGGGTCACCCAATTTTAAATTGTTGTACGACATCTATCATATGCAGGTGCAGGAAGGTGACGTGATCCGCACCATCCGCGACCATCACCAATGGTTTGGTCATTACCACACCGCGGGCGTGCCCGGGCGCAATGAAATCGATGACACGCAGGAGTTGTATTACCCGGCTATTATGCGCGCCATTGTGGCGACAGGATTTGATGGGTATGTGGCGCAGGAGTTTATTCCGCGAAGGCCGGGGACAGAGGGTGCACAGGGGACGGAGGGCGCAAGCGCTCCGTCCCCAACTGGTGGTAATGGGGACGGAGCGCGTTCGCCCTCCGTCCCCATTACCCCCGTTGACACGCGCATAGCCTCATTGGCGCAGGCTATAGCAATCTGTGACGTCTGATTGCTGAAGTCTGGGTTGCTGGGGTCGGAATTACTGAGGCCGGTGGAAACGACCCAGATAGACGGACTTGCCCAGCACATGTCCTTCCATTGATAAGCGCGCTTACTTAAAAATCAGCGCAATCAGCGCATCGGCATGCGCCTCGACAAATTCCGGCTGCAGCACATCTTTTCCACTGAGGCAGCGCGCTTCTGGAGCCATTGCAAATATCATGGCGGAAGACCCAGTGAGGATGTAAAAAAAATGGATGAAGTCCATGTCAGGGAAAGCCCCAGCACCTTTGACCTCCTCAAACGCCTGTTCTAAGTCAGCGTACCAGGGGGCGGCTATGTTCTCGACCAGCCAGGTCAATCGCCAACTCTCATGACTTCCTTCGGTTGAAAGTAAACGATGAATCTGCGGATATTTCGCGAGAAAACGCACATAGACTCTGACCATCTGCTGAATCCTATTGGTCGGGCTTGACTCAGATAAAGTCCGGCGCACAGAAGCAAAATCTTCTGCTGCGCGAGAGAAAAGACTGACTGCCGCGGCCTTCCACAGAGTCTCCTTGCTCTGAAAATGCCAGGCAATAAGTCCTCTTTTTACACCAGCCTTGCTCTCGATCTGACGGGTACCTGTGGCGTCATAGCCCTGAGTAGCAAAACATTCAATCGCGGCTTCCAGAAGTTTTGTTCTGGTCTGCTCACCGCGTTGATCCTGCTCTCTACCGATTATTTCCTTCCTTTTACTTGTCATGTGTCAAGTATTCCCGTAGCTTGCCATTCGACAAGTTTAGCCAAGCATCTTTCAAATGCAATGGTTAAGAACAATCACCGGCAAAAAAATCGAGGCATGACACCTGATGAATAAAACTTCAAGACATGTATTGCTGGGCCAAGCCATCATGACAGTAGCGACACTAGTTTATGGACTCGGCCCGCTGATCATCGATCTAACGGCAACTCACGTCTTCCATCCAGAGTGGACGCCTCATGCACGCATGCACATGGTGTGGTTGCTGGGCATCAACACCCTGATCGCATTCTTAGCCCTGTACTTTCTGTGGCTGTACAAGTCCATCGTCTTTGGCGTGAACCTTGCCGGCATTCTCGGGCTGTGCGTGTATGGCAGCTTCATGCTCAGTGCTTTCACCAGTCCGCTCTATGGCGGTTCAATGGGTGACGAAGCCGGAGTTCCTCTGGTAATGGGGTTGGATGCGAACATCTTTGGATTTTCAATTGCCCTGACGCTTCTCCTGACTGGCTGGTTTCTGATACGGAAAAACGACCTCGATCATGCGGGCCACTAAACAAAATTTTTGCTCTATCACCAACAACCGCAAAGGAAATCAGAATGACCGAGGATGACAAAATCAAATCAATCGGCCTGTCACGCCGCCATTTACTTGCCTCGTCTGCCATAGCCTCTGCAGGGTTACTACGTTTTACTGCAGGCCGTTCAATTGCAGGATTAATTGCTTTGACTGGCAGCAGCATGCCCGTGCAGGCTCAAGGCAGCACTGAAACCATTACCATGGTGACCGGGCGCGATCATCTGGAAATCTATCCATTGCCTGCAGACATCATCATTGAAAAAGACGTGATGCTGACTATGACAGACGGTACTCGCATCGCCTGCAATATTTATCGCCCTCAGACTCCTGGTCCACACCCGGTTATCTGCGCATTTACCGTGTATGGCAAGGATCTGCACCCGCGCTATTATGCAATAGAAGGTCGTGCCGAGATCTTCCGTGCGGTTGGTCTGGACTTTGGGGATATCCGAGTAAGCGACCATACCCCTTTTGAGGCACCGGACCCGGGTTACTGGGTGCCGCAAGGCTATATTGTCATGCATGTGGATGGACGCGGCAGCGGCAACTCTGAAGGAGAGCTCAATGCGGTCGGTCCAGCAACTATTCGTGATTATGCAGACATAATCACGTGGAGCAGTCAGCAAATATGGAGTTCCGGTCGAGTAGCTATGGTTGGCGTCTCTTATCTTGCTGTTGTGCAATGGGCAGTTGCTGCTTTGCAGCCGGAAGGGTTGGCTGCAATGATTCCCTGGGAAGGCTTTTCAGATCCGTATCGCGATTTATTCTTTCACGGCGGAATTCCTGAAACAGGATTCGTCGACTGGTGGATACGGGGAGACCAAAGTAATTCCGCCCCTGGCAATGATGGACCGATAAATTTTACTAGTACTCGACGCGCACCACCAACAAGGGCTTTTCCACCGCGCGTTAATTTGTCGGCGATCACTGTGCCAGCCCTGATCTGTGCTTCATGGTCCGCGCAGGGCATTCATTCACGCGGTTGCTTCGTCGCCTATGAAGAAATTTCGTCAACAGAAAAGTGGCTTTACACGCACGGGCGCCATGAATGGACTGTCTCACACAGTTTGGAGGCATTGGATTATCAGCGAGCATTTCTGGATCGTTATCTGAAAATGCAAGCGGATGCGATGGCCGATGTTGCGCCGGTGCATCTGGAAACACGACTTACAAGGGAGGATTATCGGAGCCGCAAGGAGGGTGCCTGGCCTCCCGCTGATACTCAGTTTGTCCCTTATCATCTTGATGCGGCCAACCTGAGTCTGAGCACGGAAAAGCCCGCAAATGATTCCGAGGCTTCATACGCCAGCACGGAAGGTGAAGCCCTGGACTTCAAAATAACCTTCGAAAAGGACACAGAGATCACCGGCCCGATGGCGCTCTATCTGTCTGCTGCCACCGATAGTGGAAAAGAGATGGATATCTTTGTCGGCATCCGTAAATTCAACGCGGCTGATGAGGAAGAATTATTTTATAACTTCCTGTACCGAAACGAGATTGCCTCACGTGGCTGGCTGCGTGCATCGCATCGCAGTCTTGATGAGCAACGCTCGCACCCTTGGCGTCCGTGGCTGGCTTTTGATGAGGTGCGTCCAGTTGTTGCGGGGGAGCGCATGAATCTGGCTATTGAAATTTTACCAAACAGTATTCTGTTTGAGGCTGGCAGCTCTTTGGTGCTGACCGTCCGAGGCCAGGATATTGTTGAGAATAGAAATTCTCAACACAAAGAGCTGATGAATGCAGGACGGCACATAATCTATAGCGGCGGTGATAACGAATCTTATCTGTTGCTGCCGGTTCAGATAAAGAATGCTTAACCGGGTTCTGGGGTCGGAGCGCTGGCGCCCTCCGACCCTGATACCCGAGTTACTGGGGCCGGTGGAAACGACCCAGATAGACGGACTTGCCCAGCACATGTCCTTCCATCGCTGCCAATACCGTGTCGCGGGTGGCAATCGGATCATCGGTGGCAGTCACATTGATCACGGTGTCCAGTGCATAAACTTCAAACATGTAGTGATGTTTCGGGCGTGTGGCAGGCGCGCCCGGACCACGGTAAACACGTCCGGTTGCACTGATCTGTGAGGCGCCATTGGGCAGTTGGTCACCGGCGGGCTGGCCTTCTGCCAGACCGGTTGCGTCACCGGGGATGTTCCAGACAACCCAATGCACTTGAGTTTTGGTGCCACGGTTGGGCGCAAAATCCAGATCTTCCATGTTGACAACAAAACTCTGGGTACCGGCAGGCACATTGATCCAGCTCAGGGCCGGTGATGTGCCACCGCCGGGGGCAGCGCCTTCAGCGGCCTGGCTGAATCGCACAGGGATATCCGCGCCGTCTGCAAAACCATCAACGGTCAGTATAAAGTTGGCTGGTGCTTGTGCCTGGGCGACACTGCCGATCACGCTCATTATTACCATCACAAAGACCTTTTTAAGAATATTCATGTTGTACTCCTGTTTTATTGTTGATTGTCTGCTGCGTTTTTGATGTCAGGGTGCTGCGACTGGCCGCCAATTCAAACCTGAACAGCGCCTGAGGTGGACGCCCGTCGAATCCGCCGGTCTGGCGTAAATGCCAGTTTCACGTTAACGCTGGTGCTGCCCTCAGCGCCCGTGGTTGCTGTGTTGGTTTAAGCCAGTTCCTGCGCCAGACATTAGCACCGGAACTGACTTAAGCCAAGACATGTGTGAACTGACACTTATTGTGCAGGGACCACATTATCGGACGGGTTGCGGTCTATCAGTTTGTTCAGGGGGTCTATACCCACGCTGACCGGTTCACTATCGACGGTCACCACAATCTGTTGCTGATTGCTGTCGATCAGATGCTTTTGCAGATACAGCATAGTGGGTACACCGGTAAGCGGATCTTCTGCACCGAACACGCCCACATCCACCCAGTCATTGATCGTGATGGCGCTTTCCTCACCGCCGCCGCTGGCCTCAAATTTGCCAGCGCTGATCTCCATAGTCACTTCGTAGCGACCATCGGCCAGTGTTGAGAGCTGCGAATCAGTGACCCGCAAGTCAAACAACACAATGCGCTCCAGCATGTCGGTGATGACATTCTGAAATTCAGCGGGTGTGTGCGCACGGATGCTGCTGATCAGATCGCGGGTAGTGGGGTATGGCGCGTCACCAAAGGCAAATTTATCGAGGAAATCGGCCAGCGCCCGGTTCATGTTTTCCTCACCGATATAGTCTTTGATGGCATACAGCACCAGGCTGCCTTTGCGGTAATGAATGTAGGCCTGGTTTTCCACCAGATACAAAGGCATTTCTTCAATCGCCTCACCGCCGCGGCCTTGCAAATAACGATCCAGCTCAAAGGCCAGGAAGCGTTTCATATGGTCAGCGCCATACTCGCGCTCCATTGCCATCAACGCAGAATATTGCGCCAGAGATTCCACAATCATGGTCGAACCCTGTACGTCTGCGCCAATCACCTGATGGCCCCACCACTGATGCGCCAGTTCATGCGCAGTCACATAAAACACGTAATCGATCTCTCGCGGGTCGCGTAGATCAGCGATAAAGCCGATGGCTTCGGAGAATGGAATGGTGTTGGGAAACGCCTGTGCAAACGTGCCCTGAAAACGCGGGAACTCCAGGATACGGAATTGTCGGTACTGATAAGGCGAAAAGTTCTCCGTGAAATAATCCAGTGAGTTTTTGGTAGAGCGGATCATGGTGTCGATGTTGTAGTCATGCACATAGTAGACCTCGATAGCCACTTCATCGCCGGCCGGACTGGTCCAGGTATCTTTTTTTACCTCATACTCAGCGGACATAAAGGAGTAAAAATTCCAGATCGGTGTATCCATTCGGTAATGGAAATAGTGCCGGCCATTCTCCTGCCAGTCGCGGATCAGATAACCAGGAGCCAAGGCAGTCTGTCCCGTGGCAGTCGAGACAATGGTTTCAAAGTTGACACGACCGCTGCCGCCCAGCCCGCTTTTCATCAAGGCGTCAGGGTCATCAATACTGGCGGCACGCTGCACCGGTGGTAGATCAAAACGCCGGCGCGTGTTGTTGTCTTGAAGTTCCTGTGAGCGTTGATAACCGATCTGCGGGAAAGCAGCGCCGTTGTTAAAAAACGTACCATTGGAGGTGATTGCAGCACCGTGACCGTTGTTGGAAAACCCCGGTGTTGTCCATGCCACATCAAAGTCCATGGTCAGGTCCGCGCCGGCCGCCAGCGGGGTTTGGAGCTCATAAATACGATAACCCAAGGCTTCTTCTACATGCGTCAAAGAAGCGCCCGGTATATCCAGCATCTGCAGGTCCAACTCGGGCATCAGGCTGATGTGAATTTCGCTAATTGCTTCGTTGGAGCGGTTGGTGAGCGAATAACGGCCCTTGATCATCACGTCACGGGTATCCGGGTAAATATCCACCTCGGCATACACACTGGTAATCGCCGGTTGGATGAGATCGGCATATTGTTGATAACGTTTTTCGAAGTCGGCCTGCATGCGTTCACGATCACGGAAGGTGCTGTAATCGTTGAGCACATTGGTGTTGAAATAAATCCAGCCGCCGGTGATCACAAACAAGGCGCTGACCACGGCAAGTGATGCCACCATCGGGCGCGTCAGGCGCTGACGGGCGACTCTGAATCGGTTGCGCCAGTCATCCTCGCTGCCGCGCGGCCACAGCAGTTGCACAATCAGTAGCAACAGGCAGCCAAACAATCCCCAGTACAGGGTCTGCCAAAGAATTGGCTCCAGATTGTGACCGTAACCTGTGAAGGCTGAGTAGGCCGGAAACGGCATACGCATCCGGTACAGCGCATGCTCAAGTCCAACCTGAGGCGCTGCCATCAGGAACATCACGTAAATCACCATCAGCGCCATGGCAAAAAATTTGTTACGCGTGAGCACAAAAGCAAAAATCGCTAGCACCATCATCAGGTAAATCGGGAACTGGAAAAAGAACAGCAGGCCGGCCAGATAGTGCAGCACATCGATCTCGTAGTAACCGCTCGACACTTGCACGCCGATGCCAGCCAGCATGGCAGACAACATCATGGCAACAATCACCAGTGTCAACGCTGACAGTTTTGCGGCCAGCATCACCCAGTTCTGGAACGGCATGGAGTCCACGATGCCAGAAATGCGCACCTGACGCTCGCGCACCATCAGTTCGCCCGCGTAATAGACCAGCACAAACAACAATGACAGCGAGAAAGCGCCATTGATGATGTCGACCATAATCGCTGTGGTTGGGTACACCGACGTCCCGAACATATTGCCCAGATTGCCCGCAGCATTGGCGACAACCTGCACCAGTCCCATCAGCAACAGGATCAGAAACGCGGTACTGCGCATGATGCTTTTGACGTCAAGGCGGGTCTGTGACCAGAACTGCTGCCATTGGTTGGTCAGGCCAAACTGTTGTTGTACCCGCGGTAGTGCCGCGGAAACCGGGGCAGACGGTGCGGTGTCACTGTCCAGCAGCGCCGCCTTTTTGCGCTGTTTGCGCGACGGATTGATGTTAAACGGATACAACCAGGATGCCAGCGCCAGAAATGCGAGGGCAATGCCCATCCACAACAAGCGATTAAACAGAAATGCGCCTTGCAGAGCGGGTAACAAGGTGTTTCTTTCAAATACTGTCCAGTAGCGGGTGGCTTCAGTTATTGCTGTTGCCCCAAAAGGGTCAAGGATGCTGATGGTTTCGACGGTTGCCGGCTCGTTAAAGGTTTCCAGCAAAAACGTCAGCATCAGTAACGCCACCATGCCGGTGTACGTGGCCATCATGCTGCGGGTTGCGGTGGCGATACAGAACAGAATACTGGAACAGATAAACAGATTTGGCAGGCCCACCAGCCAGACACTGTACCAGTAGGCATTGAAGTTAAACGCGCCGAGACGTTCCTGATCCAGCCATGGCATAAACTCGCCAACCAGTATGCCCAGTGCCGCCGCCAGGTAGATGCCGGCTGCAAACACAAACGAGCCAAAAAAGCGCCCGTACACATATTCAAATTTGCGCACCGGTGTGGACAGAAACAGCTCTGCCATTTTAAGTTCCTGATCACGGATCACACCGCTGGCGGAGAACGCAATGGCCCCCAGCAAGGTGATCACGGACATTGTGCTCAGCTTTATCAGAATGGCATACGGGGAATTGATGTTGACATTGCTGAAGTCACCACCAATCTGCACACCATTTGTAGTGGTGCCCAGAAACGACAGCAGGAAAAACACACCGGACAGCACATAAAACAGGTACTGCCGGCGGTGAAAATTCATTTCAAATCGGGCGATAGTCCAAAACATGACAATGCTCCTGTGGCCGTCGGCCTTACACCGCGACCTTGATGTCATGTTTGATCAACGTGGAGAAGTACACATCCTCCAGATCGACCTC